>JACZWC010000032.1 GCA_022572355.1 Bacteroidota bacterium
TGGTACAACAGGAAAAGAAGACATTCTGCTCTAGGTTATTTATCCCCTGAGCAGAAAGAACAAGTATTAATTAATCAACTTTTAAATGCAGCTTAACTTTTTGTCTGTTTTTTTGTTGCAAGTCCACCTGCGCACCGTAGCGCTTCGGCGCACAGGTGTGCATACTTTGCGCGCGTTGCGGTTAAGTTCGATTTCCTGTTTCAAACTGGTCTCTATTGTTTTCCGATTTTGCTGACTAAATCCGCCAATCGGTTCGAGTAACCTGCCTCATTGTCATACCAGCCCACCACTTTCACCACCTTGCCTATCACGGAAGTGAGCTGTGCGTCGAAAATACACGAGTGCGGATTACCTATAATGTCCACAGATACTATCGGGTCTTCGGTGTATTCGAGAATGTCTTTGAGGTTCGATGAGGCGGCGGCACTGAAAGCTGCATTGATTTCGGAAATGGTTGCGCTTTTACTAATTGTGCAGGTAAGATCGGTCAACGATCCGTTTATTACGGGCACCCTTATACCGCTTCCGCCCAACTTGCCATCCAGGTGGGGAAATATTTTTGTAATGGCCTTGGCTGCACCGGTCGTCGTAGGGATGATTGATTCGGCAGCAGCACGAGCCCTCCTGAGGTCCTTGTGTGGAGCGTCGTGCAGGCGCTGGTCGCCGGTATAAGAGTGAATAGTGGTAATATATCCACCCTCAATACCCCAGTTTTCATCCAGCACTTTTACCATGGGTGCCGCGCAGTTGGTAGTACACGACGCATTGGAAACAATTTTTTCATCACCGTTTAAGATATCATCATTGATACCCAACACAACTGATTTGATGTCACCTTTTCCCGGAGGTGCAGATATGATTACCTTTTTAGCCCCGGCTTCAATGTGTTTATGGGCAGAATTCTCATCCTTGAACAATCCGGTTGATTCAATTACCACATCAATATTCAAATCACTCCATGGAAGAGAAGACGGATCTTTTTCATTGAGGATCTGAATATTCTTTCCGTTCACTTCAATTTCCTTTTCCCTCGCTAAAACAGAACCTTCAAACCCTCGGTGTACGCTGTCATACTTTAACAGGTGAGCCAAAGTTGCGGCATCTGCCAGGTCGTTGATGGCCACAACTTCCATGTCATCTCGTGTTTCGATGACCCTGAAAGTTACCCTTCCAATTCTTCCAAACCCGTTTATAGCGACTCTTATTTTTCTCATAGGACGTCAATATTAAGGAAAAGAAAACGATTTATAAATGAATATATTTGAATACACAACTGATCGGTAAGATTGATTTTGCAATGCGTTTAATAGTGGCTTCTGGGGTTTTCAATTACCGGTCATCGGTTTGTTAGTTTACCGGTTTTCGGTATTTGAACCCGATACCCGACAACCGACATCCGGTTAACTGATAAACGGATTAGTTACTTGAACGAGAATCTTCATTGTATTTATGGCTGGCATGCATAAAAAGGTTGCATTTGAATTCGTCCTTGATGCGTTGATTTCACTAGAGCCAATAGTGAAGCCAATGTTTGGTTGCCATGCTGTGTATGTAAACGAGAAAATATTCTTTATCCTTCGCAATCGTGACAGTGAAACCTCTGATAATGGTGTATGGCTGGCAACGCGCCCTGAATTCCATGAAAGTCTTAGAAGAGAACTTCCTTCCATGAGATCCATTAAGCTGTTTGGAGGTGGCGAGACCAAATGGCAAAATCTACCTCTGGAAGCAGATGACTTTGAAGAGTCGGTGATCAAGGCTTGTGAAATGGTGTTGGATGGAGATGAGAGAATAGGCAAAATTCCCAACACATAAATACCAATTTGTTTGTTTTTAAACAGTATGATCAGAAGACACTTTATATCTTGAAAACAGCTTGTAGATAGTTGTTAAATGAGGTGAATTAGTCTATCTTTGTTCGTTTTCTGACATAGCAACCAATCGTCAGTTCGATCGTCTCCTAATACAGTTATGAAAAGAATACTACCCGTGATTGTTGTGTGTATGCTCATTAGTAGCATTTCCCACTCACAATTTCTAATATATTCTGAGACTTACGTAAACGGTACTACCTATTGCCCGGGTGACCCAGTATACGATAATTGGCTCGCTTTTCGTGCCCAATTGGACACGATCAATGTTGAATTCATTAGTGTAACCGTTTCTGGCGATCAGGATCCCACCGGACGAACTTGTACGGATATTGCTATGGTTAGACAGATGGCGGGCTCATTAAAGGATGGCGTAGTCGGTAACTGGACCTGCGGTACAGAAACATTTGCAGTTGGAGTTGGATGTATAACAGGATGCGCAATCGCCGGCGAGGCTATTGAATTCAGTGCCAATGGCTCAACTTGTGCTTGTGATAATCCTGGTTATACCTTAAGGCCCGCCATAGGCAATGGCAACTGGGGAGGAATTGCAGGGGCTACCTGCGGTGGTGTTACTCAGGTGATGACCGTAACATTTGAGTTTATTTCCTTTTGTACACCCACGTATACCAATACATGTGCATCCGGTGACTATATCGATGGAGTCCAGTTTTCCAATATTTCTAACACCTCTACCGGATGTAATGGAAATTCAGATAATTTTATTCTATACTCCAATCCTCCTGCAATTGTGGGAAGGGGAATTAGCTATCCAATAACCTTAACTCCGTCTACGGCTAACCCTATGGGTTTTGGTGTTTGGGTAGACTTTAATTTAGACAACGATTACGCAGATACTGGTGAATTTGTTTTGTCTATTGCGCCGGGAATTGTACCCGTTACAGACACCTTTACAGTTCCTCTTTGGGCATCCCTTGGAGATACCAGGATAAGGATCAGAGGAATTGCTGGCGTTACACCAACTGCTGCTGATTCCTGTAACAATGCTACGAACGGGGAAACGGAGGATTATGAGCTGCATATTAAATTATTGACGGACATTGGGATATTGCAAATTGAATCACCCGTAACAGTTTGTGGACTCACTGCAACTGAATCTATTATCGTTTCAGTATATAATTTTGGCGCTGTTGATCAGGACTCAATTCCATTGGCCTATCGGGTGGATGGGGGAGCTCCAGTGTTAGACACGCTTTATCCTAATTTGGCTGCCGGTGATACGGTTTCATTTACGTTCTCTTCCACTTATGATTTTTCTGTGCCCGCCACTTACATCCTGGATGCATGGTCTAATGTTACCGCAGATGCGGATTCTTCAAATGATAGCTCTGTAGCGAATAGTGTTGTTCATATACCTATCATTACAACCTATCCATACTTTCAAGATTTTGAATCAGGCGATGGTGGATGGGATAGTGAAGGTACCAACGATTCATGGGAGTTTGGTACTCCTGCCAACACCTTCATCACTGGAGCAGCCAGTGGAACCAATGCGTGGGTAAATAACCTGACAGGTTCTTATAATTCCAATGAGAGGTCGTTTTTGGTGTCACCATGTTTTGATTTTTCTGGAATGTCCGTGGATCCCAGGCTTAGTTTTGAGCATATATTTACCGTACAAGCTTTCGGTGATAGCGGATATGTGGAATTCAGCACCAATGGAGGCGGATCATGGCTGAAAGTTGGTACGGCTTCTTCAGGTGGCTTGAATTGGTACAACCAACCGGCAAGTGATTATTGGAACGATAACTCTGGCCTCGCCGGCGTTTGGAGAATTGCGCGGCACGAGCTGACGAGTCTCGCAGGGCAGCCAAGTGTAAGATTTAGGTTTGTGATGTCCTCCAATGGCTTTACAGTTGATGAAGGCTTCGGTATTGACGATGTGTTTGTTTGGGAACCACAGCCAGAAGATGTCGGTGTTATATTTTTAGACAAGCCACTATCCGGGTGTGATCGCAGCGCTACTGAGCTTGTAACTATTCGGGTAGAAAATTTTGGTACCACAACTCAGAATACAATTCCGGTTGCTTATAGCATTGATGGAGCGCCTGCCGTTAGAGATACGATATACCAAAATATTGCACCGGGTGATACGGCTACATTCTCTTTTGCTGTCACGGTTGATTTATCAACTCCAGCAGTTTATAATGTAGACGTATGGACTGAACTGCCTGGAGATGTGATAATATTCAATGATAGCCTGATGGGAAATACGATTCAACATTTTGCGTCAACAGCTAATTTCCCTTTTATTGAAGATGTGGAATCAGAGCCAATATGCGGGACTATTTGTGGTGACGCTTGTCCGCTAATCGGACAATGGCGAAATAGTGTTGTTGACGATATTGATTGGACCACAGATGAAGGCGGTACTCCTTCTGGTGGAACAGGGCCGCTGGTCGATCATACCACAGGCACAGCAGCGGGTAATTACTTTTATACCGAGGCTGACGGATGTAATCTTTCAGAGGCTATTTTGATAAGCGCTTGCATGGATTTTGATTCAATTACTACACCTACAATGAAGTTCTTTTACCATATGTTTGACGAGGTGGGAACCCAGATGGGTGAGCTTTACGTGGATATTGATACGGCCGACGCTTGGATTAATGTTTTTACCGCTATCGGTCAGCAGCAATTAAACCAAACTGACCCCTGGATTGAAGCTGAATTGGATTTAACCATGTATTCAGGTATTGTCCGGTTGCGAATCAGAGGAATAACCGGAACAGGGTTCAGAAGTGATATTTCTATTGATGATCTTATTGTTTATGACAAACCGCCAAATGACGTTGGCGTTATTTCTATAGACGCTCCCATCGCCTGTGGAATTCTAACGGCAACAGAGAACATAACGATCACGGTTAGAAATTATGGCTTTGATGACCAAGACACAATTCCTCTGGCTTACAGGATGAATGGAGGGCCTGTAAACATAGATACGATGTTCATCAATTTGCCTGCCGGAAGTGTTGTATCCTTTACTTTCACGAATACCGAAGACTTATCAGTGCCGGGGTCCTATACTTTTGATGTCTGGACAGCAATGGCACCGGATGATGATGCGAACAATGACAGCCTCCTTGGATATGTTTCAAATCACCAGCAGATCTGTTGTATTCCGGATTTTGTTGTTCTGTGTGCTTCAGCTGATTACATTGATGGGGTGTCGTTTGCCGGCATCTTTAATGACTCGACAGGTTGTAATGGAAATACTGACAACTACATCTATTATGCGAATGACACAGCGCAGGTTGCAATGAACAACACATATCCTATTACGCTGACACCATCACCTTTTTGGGATCAGGGTTTCGGTGTATGGATAGATTTCAACCATGATGGTTACTTTGGCACCGACGAATTTGTCTTCTCTTCTGCGCCAAGTATGGTTCCTGTGATGGGAAATATTACGATCTCTTGCCGGGCGCCGAAAGCGGGCAATACCACCATGAGGGTTCGTTGCATTTATCTTGCGACACCTACTGCAGCGAATAGCTGCGATACACAAACTTTTGGCGAAACAGAAGACTACAATATATTTATTAAAGCTGCCTCGGTGCTCGATGCCGGAATTATGGACATAGTGACGCCAACATCTGCATGTGCCTTAAGCAGCACAGAAGTTGTTACAGTTGTCGTACAGAATTTTGGGTCTGATACGATTATTGGAATGGACGTATTTTACAGCCTGGATGGAGGCACGCCGGTAATGGAGACACTTTCCAGCACGATACCCCCTGGTACCTCTTATACGCATGTATTCACACAAACGGTGGACTTATCGGCTCAGGCAACCTATTCTTTTGATGCTTGGGCAGCAATGGTTGGTGACCCTACCACCTGTAATGATTCAATTACCAATTACCAGGTAACCAATTCTGTTCCGATAAGTACGTATCCGTTACTTCACGATTTTGAGTCAAATTCTCTTTGTAATGCCGCTCCCTGCGGAGTTACTTGCGTGATCAGTGGCGATTGGTCCAATGACAACAGTGGTGATGACGATATAGACTGGACAACAGATGAAGCAGGAACCCCCAGTATTGGATCTGGCCCTATGGTGGATGTTACTTTCGGTACCGATATTGGTAACTACATTTATACCGAAGCTACATTTTGTAATAATCAAACCGCAAACTTGATCAGTAAATGTTTGGATGTTTCAGCACTAACCTATCCATACTTGCAGTTCTGGTATCATATGTTTGGATCAGACATGGGTAGAATATTTGTCGATGTTTATAGCGGTGGAATGTGGACGCAAATTGATGCGATCGTGGGCGAGCAACAACCAGTCCAGGCAGATCCATGGATTCTCCGGTCTATTGATTTGTCACCTTACGCAAGTTCAATAATTCAGTTGAGGATAAGAGGGGTAACCGGGATCAATACCAACAGTGATATAGCAGTTGATAATATTCTCATTCTCGATTTGCCGCCAAATGATGTTGGCGTTATTGCGATAGATGCACCTGTTGATGGATGTTTAGGAGTTGCTGATTCCATTACAGTTCGTGTTAAAAACTTTGGTGCTGTACAGCAAGACACGATTCCGGTGGCATATTCACTGAACGGTGGAGCGCCGGTTCAGGAAACTATCTATGCAAGCGTTAATCCCGGTGACACACTGGTTTATACATTCACAACACCTGGTGATTTCTCAACTCCTGGTTCACATGCAATAGATGCCTGGACGGAAATGTCATCGGACAGTAAGCTTGTCAACGACAGTACGCTTCAGGATACGGTTTATAATTTATCAACTGTAGCAGATTTCACGGTTGACAATGTACAGAACTGTGTTGGCGGCCTTTGTACTTTCACTGACATATCATCGAATTCTCCTTTTGATTGGTATTGGACCTTCGGTGATGGTGATACTTCAAATTTAGCGAATCCAACACATATTTATTTAGGCGTTGGTATGTACACGGTAACACTTACGGTTATCAATCCATGTAATACAAATATGGTTACGAAGGTGGCATATATGAATATTGCAGAGGGCCCCAAATTACCGGATTGTATACCTACGGTGATAGATATCAACAATAGTATTGGAATTTACAATGTGGAATTCAATACTATTAACAACAATTCCGGTAGTTTAATACAAAGCTACTGGGATTACAGTTGTTTTGCGTTTACGACAGTACAGATGGGTTCTAAACAAACAATAACGGTTGAAACCAGCCCAACCTGGAGCGAAAATGTCAGGGTGTGGATCGATTACAATAACGACAGTGTGTTTGATGATGTATCTGAGCTTGTCTTTTCTTCAGACAATAAAATAGGCACTCATACTGCGCAGTTTATCATTTCGGGAATTGCCGTGGTGGATACCATGCTCAGGATGCGGGTATCTTCTGATTTTGTTGGCGCAACGCCTACAGCTTGTGACACGCTGCTGTATGGACAATGTGAGGACTATGGTGTGATGATTCTGACTGCAAACATTAAACCAGATGCGGATTTTACCTACGATATTACCGACTATTGCAACGGAGTTGTTGAGTTCACCGAGTTTTCTGCTTTCTTCCCAACAAGTTGGACCTGGGATTTTGGTGATGGTAATAACGGGGTTGGCGATACGATAACACATACCTACGCCTCTCCAGGGTCTTATACAGTTACATTGATTGCAACAAATGTTTTTGGAAGCGATACATCTATTCAGACTGTACTGATAGATTCTGTAGTGGCCGATTTCTTCATGCCCAGTGACACTGTTTACCAGGGTATCACTTTTCAATTTACAAATTCCAGCTATGGAGCCAACACCTGGTCATGGGATCTTGGTGAAGAGGGTACCTCAACTGCACAGGATCCCATTGTGCTATATGATTCTTTGGGAAGTAATACAATAAAACTGGTAGCCACAAATTCGGTAACTGGATGTAAAGATTCAATTACATATCAACTTGTTGTGATTGCGCTGCCGCCTGTAGACACGACGGGTATTCAGGATTTTTCAGATCTTAGTTCCATTCTGTTAATGCCTAATCCTACTACGGGAATTATAACAGTGATTTACGACTTTAAAGTTAATTCAGATGTGCTTATCTCGTTGTATAGCAGTGGGGGTGGGGTAGTTCAGATAGATCAGTTGTTTGGAGTTAATAACTATCGGCATAACATTGACCTTACACATTATTCAAAAGGCCTGTATTTTGTTAAATTTGTTATAAATAGTAAATTGACTGAGAACAAAACAGTTTTCAGGAAAGTAATATTGGAGTGATAAACGATTAGTAATTAAATAAAACTCAGACTAATGACCATACGCGCATTCATACGTACTTCTCTGGTGACAGCTGCAATATTATGCGGTGATATGGTTCATTCACAGACTCAGCAAGCGTTGCTGGGCTGGCAAAATTTTGATGACCCGCCCAACTCATTGTCCTTTACTATCTTGGAGAATTTCTCAGTTTCGCCGAGTTATGGCTTTAATCAGTGGACGGTTAACTACGACTACGATGGGCAAGGGGTTTATGCAAATACGCCTTCTCAGGATTCCACCTATGGAAATATTGGACAAATTGGGCCTCCCAATCAAAATTACCTTCACATAAGAGACTTCCTCGACACGATTTTTGATGACTGTTATGACCCGATTGTGGCTACTGAACGCTGGGCGGTAATTGGAGGCGGTATTTGCACACAGGGATTTGATAATATAATCCTAAATTTTTGGTGGTTGGCGCAAGGCGCCCCCGGTGATTATGGAGAGGTTTATTACAGTGTTAATGGAGTGGCCGGGCCCTGGATGCTTACAGATAAAAACGATGCGGCACCTTGTGGAAGCACTACTAAATATTGTAATACAACTAAGTGGAAGTATGCCAGAATTGAAGGCCCTCAATTCATCAATAAGGACAATCTGAGTTTTGCCTGGAAATGGACCAATGATGCTGTGAATACCAACGATTCGTTGCCCTTTGCCATTGATGACATCATCATTGTTGGAGAGTACGATCCCAATGATCTGCAGGGCGCCGGTATCAATGCAATTTCAATTTCCCCTTCTCCTGTGTGTCAGGAAGATGTGGCTAATACGACTCTGTCCTTCCTTTTTACCTTAACCGACTCACTTTGTGGTGGAAGCTATTCGATTGAAATCTCGGATTCCAACTGTAATTTCAATAACTCTTTCAATATTGCTAATTTCTCAACGGGTCCGCTAAATTCTGGTATTACTTACCAGGTTTCGGGAACGCTGCTGATTCCAACTTCTTTGCCAATAGCTTCTTGCTATTGCTTTAGAATAAACCGCACCTCTCCTCCTATTATTATAGGTACACCCAACTTAGGTTGTTTTGAGGTAATCGATTGTATTGACAGCATTAATATTCCGTTGGTGCCACCCGTATTGCAAAATCCGGTTACCAATCCATTCGATTTAATAGATACAGAACGGATCATATGTGATTCCAGTGTAATAGATGTAAAGTTCTTTTCCTTTGGTGCATACAATCCGACTAATACCTACACTTTGGAGCTTTCGGACTCATCGGGGAGCTTTGCCAACCCAACCGTAATTGGCGGCCCAATGCCCAGCACCCAAACTCATGACCCCGCAATTTATCCTCTTGCTTCACCTGGAAATATAGCCGGTCAGATAGTGCCACCTCAAATACCTGGCTGTAATTATTGGATGAGAGTTGTGTCTTCGGACCCCGTGGTCATCGGAAGAGCTTGGGGGCCTTTTTGTATCAAGCAGTGTGATATCATAACGAATAATGGAAAGGATATTAGTATATGCATTACGGATGGATGCAATGCCACTATCACACAGCAAATGCCAATAGGGATGCAGAATAATGTTGACTTTACTTATGTGCTTACAACTACTTCGATCCTTGATTCGGTCGTTATTACTCAATCAACAGTCTGGAATACAACAACCTGTTCTTACGTCAACATAACAAATTTTGATAGCATTTTTAGTAATGTTTATTCAATAGACGTAACCAGTTCTGGAATACCAGGATCGGATTGGAAGTGGTTTGTAAATGGCCAGCTGCAAACGCCCGCCAATTCACTTAACCCGTCTTTTGGATTTACATGTGAAGGAACATACACCATTAGGCTGGATTCACTGGATTTTTGTGAAACGCCTGTCGAAAAAACAGTGCAGGTTGGAAACCTGGGTCCTGATTTCACATTTGCCGTTACGGATACCAATGTTGTGTTTACCAACACGTCCATTTTTGATCCTGCAGATTCCATAACATGGTCATGGCAGTTTGGTGATGGCTGGGATCTTAAATCAAAAAGCGCATCGGGTATGAACCATGTGTACAATGATTGTTTTGGAAGTTACATGGTTACCCTGACTGCCACTAAGCAAAACTGTTGTTCTTCCACTATTACCAAGGAGGTTAACGTAGGTTTATTAATGAGTGATTTCAGTTATAGCATAAATGGAACCACTGTTACCTTCGATGATTTATCTACCGGGATGAATGATACCCTCATCAATGGCAAATCCTGGTTATGGGATTTTGGAGATGGACAGACAGCGATATTAGGTACTAAAGATTATTCGGATACAATAATAATCCCGGATCCCTGTGGAACAGACACCCTGTGGTTCCCGGTTCGGGATACTGGGGATATCAGTCACGTCTACCCTAACTGTGGTATATATGACGTTACCCTGACGGTCGTTGACTCAGGTGAGGTGTGTGTGAAAGTGCCATTCAATATTAATGCCTTTGATTCTGCCGCTGTATATGACACCTGTAATCAATTCCAGGTTCAGCTTCTTACAATGGGCAGCCCACCTACGTATACACCTGCAATGATAATAACGGGCACGACCGGTGAATTAGGCGCTACGGTAAGTTTCACTGATGATACCCTTGAACTTTGTATTCCACCAAAGTCTCTTTACGAAGCGATGGGATATCAGCTAGGGGGGTATTACATGAGAATTGTGGCTACCAACTCATCAACACCCGACAATATGCTCGGATCTGTAATTCGGCTCAATGTCAAAGGAATCTCTGGATCCTTGATAGATTTTGGGCTGCGTGATCAGAATGGCCCGATAGCAGATTATGATACCATATGCGCAAACACTGACGACATTGGCATAATCATTAACTCTCCACAATTGTTGAGCTCCAATTATTTTGTTCAATTCTCGACCGGGGGCAATCTGTTTGCTACTTTCCTTTGGGACCCCAACTTGTATGGCTTTAATCTTTGCTGTTTTAGCTTTGCAGATTACCCAACCGGAATCTATGAAGTTACCTTACAGGAAGTGGAGAAGGGTTTTATTCCCTTTGATCCGCTTGGTGATTATTGTGTTGGGCCTTTCAGTGTCCCGCACTATTTCTATCTCGATGCTGGGCCGGTTGTACGGGTCATTGGGCCGGATGAGGTATGCCTGGGCGACACGGTTACCTTTAGCGCAAAATTTTCTGATACGCTGAAACATTGTGAAGAGAATTCACTTGTTATAGATACCGCGTTTATTCCAGCCACCTACTATGACTGGAACTTTATCGATAATTTTAATATTGGTACAATACTCACTGAATCCAACAATGAGTTGACAATTGTTTTCAATAATTACGGGTCTGCACAGATAGAGCTTAGTGCATTGAGCGCTTGTGGTGATGGTTCGGCTTCTACTGTTATAATTGTTAAGCCCAACTCAATTCTTTTAACCATTCCTGATCCCGATACAACGATTTGCCAGGGTGAATCCATCACCTTGTCTGCAACCAATACAACTTGGGTGGCCTATAATGACTTCGCGTGGATTATAGATTGTGATACGGTGAGGGATACGTCATATGCACCCGGAGGTACTGATACGTTCACAATTACTCCTGACTCAGATTTTACGGTCGTAGTCTATGTAGATAATAAAGGAAGCTCAAATTTCGGCTGCCCGGATTGGGATACAATTACAATTCGTGTGGTGGAAGTGCCAGATCTGGATACATACAATGAAGAAATTTGTATAGGCGATAGTGCACAATTGGATGCCTTTGCACCGGAGGCTGTATCCTATGCATGGGTGCCTTCAGCCACACTCGATGACTCGACAATATACAATCCGATTGCAAAACCGCTTACAACAACAGATTACATTGTAACGGTTGCATACGATTCGATTTGTCCGGATAAATCGGACACTGCAACGGTTATAGTAAATATTCCGATAGTAGCTCCATGCTGTGACACAACCATCTTTCTTGGCGATGCAGTGATATTGACCTCTAATGCTCCAAACGGAGTTACTTACGTTTGGACGCCAAGCGCTGGATTGGATGATCCAAGCTCTGCTAATCCAATGGCAACCCCGGATTCTACTACCACTTACAAAGTAATAATGACCGATCAATTTGGCTGTGTCGATTCGAACTTTGTGACGGTAGAAATAATTTCCCCTGACTTTGAACCGGAGGTTCCGGATGCTTTTACTCCGGATGGTAGCGGACCTTCACCGAATAATATTTTTTACGTATTTGACGTAAAGGGAAGAGAAGGAGAATCGATTGAAACCATTTCATTCAAAATATTTAACAGATGGGGAGAAATGATTTTTGAAGCGACGGAAAGAAATCAAATTATTTATCCGTTTGGAGGTTGGGATGGAACACATATGAGAAATGGTAAGAACATGGAAGTTGGAGTATATGTTTGGCTGTTAGAGGCAACATCGGTAAAAGGTGAGAAGATCGGGCCTATTAGTGGAAACGTCACGCTGTTAAAATAATATGAAGAGAGTATTATCTATATTAATTATCGCGTGTGGTGTGCTTGTGGCCTGGGGGCATAAATCTGTGGCCCAGGACATACACTTCTCTCAGTTTTACTTTTCTCCGTTAACGCTTAATCCGGCACATACGGGTTTCTTCAACGGCAAGCATAGATTTGCAACCAATTATAAGAGTCAATGGAAAAGAGCTTCAGGTGGAGATCCCTATGTGACTTTTACTGGCTCCTATGACGTACATATATTGGATAAGATGATGAAAGCTGCCGATATGGCGGGTTTCGGAATTAGTTTCTTTAGTGACAAAGCCGGCAAGGGCGACCTGAAAACTACAGGAGCCTTTGGGTCATTGGCTTATCACAGGGATATGATTGGCAATGGCAAACAGTTGGTGTCTTTTGGAATTCAGGGTGGGGTAGTACAAGTGGGATTCGACAGATCAAAACTGAGGTTTGGAGATGAGATACTCAGCGATAGTGAAGCGGGAACCGGACAAGAAGTCTTTGAGAGAACCAGTGTAGTATATGCTGACATAAATGCTGGCTTACTTTGGAATTATATTTATTCGAAGAAGATGATATTCTTTTTAGGATTATCGACCTATCATCTGACCCGGCCCAAAGTAAATTTTCTTACAACAACCGAATCGAACGTCTTATCCAATAGAACTGCAATTCAGGCGGGAGCGTCGTTTAGCCTGACAAAGGAGTGGGATATACTTCCCAGTTTCCTTTACATGATTCAAAAGGCTTCGAATGAAACCAATTTGGGCTTAGCGGTTCGTTACAATACCAAATCTGAAGCAGCTATTCGTTTAGGAGCATGGTACAGGCAATGGTCAAATTCAGATGCTTTAATAATTATGGCGGGCTTTGAGTATATGAATATTACGTTAGGAATGAGTTACGATATTAACGTTTCGACACTTAAGGAAACAAGCAACGGACAGGGCAGTTTTGAAATTGCATTAATATATATTTTGCAGTCATCAAAGGCAATAGTCCAGGATATGGCCTGTCCTAACTTTTAGGATATTCTGTGAAGAAGAAATTATATGAATACGTTGATTAAACCCAAAAGCATCTCCAATATATTAAGGTTCGCATTTGCCATTATATTAACTGTTATGATGTGTAAACCGGCAAGTGCAACTCACGTAATTGGCGGTGAGGTATATTATGAGTGCCTTGATCCGGCTACCGGCTTTTACCGATTTACGGTTAAATTATATCGCGATTGCTACAACGGCGTACCATTTTTTGATGATCCGATTTTTGTATCCTTATATGACGTTAATGATAACTTGGTTATTCAATTTAATATGGCGCTACCTGTAGACGATACGTTGGATAATGAAACGTATAATGTATGCTTGTATTCACCTCCAGATATTTGTGTACATACAGCTGTCTACCAGGAAGATTTTTTCTTACCTCCAGGGGAGTTTTACATGACCTATCAAAGGTGCTGCAGAAATGTTATCATCGCGAATATTCAAAATCCAAGCTCGACCGGATTTGGTTTTGAAATAAAAATTCCAGACTCTTCGGAAGCTGTCTGCAACAGTTCGCCTTACTTCAATAATTATCCTCCAACCATAATTTGTCTGGACGCACCGTTTACCTATGATCATTCTGCAACAGACCCTGATGGTGATTCGCTGGTATACTATTTCTGTGCACCAAATGATTATAACAACGGTACCTGGGGAATAATACCGAATCCATCCGGGCCTCCGGTTGTTCATTATGATGTAACTTATTTAAGTCCTTATGACACCCTGTATCCTATATGGGCTCCCACTGACACATTTAAGATAGATCCAGTTACCGGGTTTTTGACTGGCACTCCTGAGCTTGCCGGGAATTATGTAGTAGCAATATGCGTTAGTGAGTATAGAAATGGTGTGTTGCTTTCGACCAATAAAAGGGACTTCCAATTTAACATTGCCAGTTGTTTAGAAGATCCGAATTTGGGTTTTACATTTCTTCCAGATCCGTGCGATAACCTGAAAATCAATTTCACATATACGGGTAATCAGGTGGAGTCATTCTATTGGGATTTTGGTGTGGATACAAGCGATTCTGACACCAGTATTTTTCCGAATCCAACCTATACATATCCTGATACGGGAGATTATGCTGTGACGTTAGTCGTAAATCAAGACTACTATTGTGCTGATACCCTTGGAATTAGCGTAATACCGCCCAATCCGCTCAAAGCTGATTTTTCATGGATTAAAGTGTGTCCTGACGATACAGTATTTTTTCAGGACCAATCTATAGTAAATGTATTCACAGGCCCGATAGTTGGCTGGAATTGGACGTTTCCCAAAGGCACACCTTTAACTGACACCGTACAAAATCCTTACAGTATTTTTGCAGATACAATTACTTACAATACAACATTGGTCATTACTACAGCGCCACCTGGTTCTGGTTCTGATTCTTCGAAATATTGCAAGGATACGGTGCACTTGCCGGTTAACTTTTTTCCGATTCCATATGTGGATGCTGGTCCTGACCTGTATATGACACTGGGTGACGCGGTACAACTTAGCGCCACGGGTACGTTCTCTTATAGCTGGAGCCCTTCTTCAACCTTAAACAATAGCAACATCTACAATCCTTTGGCATTTCCGCTGGAAACGACAGATTTTATGGTAACTGGTACCTCTGTTGATTCCTGTGTCAATCGAGATATTGTTCGTGTTCATGTGGTAGATGCACAGGTAGAAATACCCAATGCTTTTTCGCCAAATGGAGATGGAGTCAACGATATAATTTACTTGCTATCGGTGGGCGTAGTCGAGGTACGGGAGTTTAAGATTTTTAATAGGTGGGGACAGATTGTATTTGAGACTGGTGGAGATATATTAAATCTTCAGGGTTGGGACGGAATGTTCAATGGCCAACCTCAGGAAATGGGCAATTACGCATATTATTATAAGGCTGTAGATCGTGCAGGAACTGCCATGGAGGGAAGTGGTGACATAGCGCTGATACGTTGAGCAGGGGGAAGTTGGAATCAATGAAAAAATTAATTGTACTCATATTAGGTCTTGCTTTTTCTCTTAATCAGGGTTATTCTCAGGATATACACTTCTCTCAATTTCAGGCGTCTCCACTTCTCCTAAATCCTGCTAACACCGGCAATTACGTCGGTGATTACCGGGTGGGTTTGCACTATCGAAATCAGTGGAAGTCTTTTATAAAGCCATTTGTTACATACGCCGGTTTCTTTGATAAAAAATTCAAGAAAGAATTATTGGGCAAGGATTTTTGGGGAGCAGGATTGGTGCTCTATTCTGACAAAGCCGGCACCGCAGAATTTGGAACACAGGTAGCACAACTCGCTTTGGGTTATCATAAGAAGTTAGGTGCTGACAAACATCTCATAAGCGTTGGAATTCAAGGTGGCGTGGTTCAAAAAGGAATTAACTATGATGAACTGAAGTTTGGAAATCAGTATGAGAGTGTTTTTTATAATTCTGAGTTACAGAATAATGAGACGTATGGTGATCCTTCAATTATCTACCCACAGATACAAGCAGGGCTAAATTGGCAATTTAAATTTAGCGAAAAACTGAATTTTAATGCAGGGGTTTCCATGTTTAATTTAAACTCACCCAAAGAATCATACTATAAAGATTCGGATAACAAACTGAACACCCGTTTTACCATAAATGCAGGAAGTGATATCAAATACAATGATCAGATTACCATCAGTCCGGCAATTTTGGTTTCTGGCCAGACAAAGGCAACTGAATTTATATTGGGTTCAGATATTGGCTATAAAGTGAGGGATGTTCCTATGCTCAAAGTACAGGCATTGTTTGGGATATATTACCGGTCATCTGATGCCTTGATTTTCGTTCCTGGCCTTCAATACAACAATTACCGGTTTGGTATAAGTTATGATATCAACCTTTCTTCTCTGAGGACAGCGAGCAAGAGCAGAGGGGGTATTGAATTTTCGATTATTTACATATTCAATCAAAACCCGAAGCTCGGAATCAAGAGGAATCTACCTTGTAAAAGATTGTAAGCGTTGAATATTACACGTACACATACTTCCATATTAGTATTTGCCATTCTTGTTTCAGCGCTTGGATTTCTTACAGGCTGCAAATCTGGCGGTATGAGCGCCACAGAAGGTGGTGGTTTGAGCTGGAAAAACAAACTCAAAATAGCCGACAAGTTTTACAAGGAGGGATATTTTTATGATGCATGTCATTATTATTCGGAAGTACTGGAAGAGCAACCCGATAATATGGATGTAACGTACAAATTAGCCGAATCATATTATTTGTCGAGGGATTATAAGGAAGCCAACGAAAACTATAAGATGGTAATGGAAAAAAACCTCGTGTTATATCCGCTTAGCCATTATAAATATGCGCTTACATTGAAAATGACAGGCCGTTATCCGGAGGCGAAAGAGGAATTCATTAAGTTCAGTAAGTCCTATAGAGGTGCAGATGCGAGTATCCAAAAGAAAAAGTCTAAAAATGAAATCCTGGGATGCGATTACGCCTTGGAAGCGTTGAATAAGCCTCTGAATGTGGTGGTGATACATATGGGTAATGAGATCAATGCGGCTTATACCGAAGCTTCACCAATGCCGGTTGGATCAGACAAGCTGATCTATTCTTCATTGAGATCGGATACCGTTATCGCATTTGAAGATGTGAAATCAAAAGTTGGACATTTTAGATTGTACCAGTCCATAAAAACCGATGATAGATGGAGTCAGGGCGAATTGTTGCCGCCTGAGGTAAATGAACCGGGTATGGATGTGGCTAACGGCTGTTATTCTCCTGATAAGAAGCGTTTTTTCTTCACCAAATGTAAGAGTAATAAAACCGGTGCAATGATATGTTCTATTTACGTGAGTGACTTCGAAGATGGTAAATGGAAGAGAGCTCAAAAACTGGATGACAAGATTAATATGGAAGGATACACGAATACACATCCAACGATAGGAAATTATAAGAAGGGTGCTACAATCTTATACTTTGTCTCAGATCGCCCGGGAACAGGAGGAAAGGATATTTGGTACAGCGAGATCAGTAAATCAGGAGTGTTCAAAGCGCCCAAGAATTTGGGAAAAAAGATAAATACGATAAGTGATGAGTTAACTCCTTTTTACAACAATGAGTCAAGGGTTTTGTATTTCAGTTCTGACGGTCATCCTGGCATTGGAGGCTATGATGTATTTAGTACTGAAGGCAGGCTTAGGAAGTGGACCAAGCCTGAGAATGTGGGCTATCCGCTGAATTCAAGTGTTGACGACATGTACTTCGTGGCCGACGAAGATGAGACAGGTGGTTATTTTATTTCCAACCGGCCGGGAGTAATTGCGCTGAAAAGTGAAACTTGTTGTGATGACATCTTTAGATATAGCTGGGATACCGATCTGATCCCTAAATTCGATTTGGAGGGATTTGCATATGATTTTGACGATTCTACAACAACAACTTTCATGGATTACGACGTCAAACTTTATCAGATTGATGTGGACTCCTCTGAAATTCTAATCAATGAAGCTCATATTGTGGACGCGCCACTTTTTCATTTTAAGCTGAAACAGGACAGGAACTACAAGGTAGTTTGTTCGAAAAACGGATACTATCCCAACGATGCATTGGCGAGTACGATGGGTTTAAAGAAGACGACCACACTGCATAGGGAAATCCCTTTAAAGAAGCTTGAGCTGAACAAGACAATAATATTGAAAGATATTTATTATGATTTTGACAAGGCTACCTTGCGCCCTGAATCAACAAATGAGCTCGAAAAGCTTGTTGAGATCCTGAATGTCAATCCAACGATTATCGTTGAACTTGGAGCACATACTGACAGCAAGGGAAATGATCTGTACAACAAAAAGTTGTCTCAACGAAGAGCGGAAAGCGTTGTTAAATACCTCAAAAAAGCAGGAATCAGCAAGGATCGACTTGTTGCCAAGGGTTATGGAGAAACAGAATTCATTGCGGAGAATACCAATGAGGATGGCTCCGACAACCCGGAAGGCCGACAGATGAACAGGAGAACAGAGATCAAGGTGATAGGTAAAACCGAGATCGAAGTAAAGAAGAAGAAGGCCACGCTTGAGGATGCCCAGAAGGACTCGGACGGCCAGTAGTTGACAGGCATTTGCACCCCCCGACCCCCTCAAAGGGGCTTGGCTTGATTTACGGTAAACTAAATTGACTTTGAATAAGTCTATCTAGCTGCTTCGATAGCCGTGATTGAGGCCTTGATACCCTCAATTACCTTTTCAATGTTACCAAGCACTTCTTTGTTGGTGAATCTGATAATTCGAATGTCGAATTGTTCCATCTCTTCCTCACGGCCAATGTCATATTCTCGTTGGTCTGGTAAAAGGTGTATTCCACCATCAACTTCTATGACAAGCTTTAGCTGATGGCAGTAAAAGTCAGCGATGAAAATCTTAATGGGGTGTTGTCTTCTGAACTTATATCCCAGCTGTTTTTTGTTGAGTCGCTCCCATAAACATTTCTCTGCTTCAGTCTCGTTGTGTCTAAGGGTTTTCGCAGCCTGGAAGGTTATTGCCTTTGCACCATAAAACATGGTGTGCTCAACGGTTCTCAAATTATGTTGGTTTTGATCAAAAGCTTAGTTTGTAAATGCATTCTTCACCCCTAAATCCCCTCAAGGGGACTTTATGTTATTCTACACGGTATCTTAAGTCCCCTTGAGGGGATTTAGGGGTGATTATTGCACGATAATTTTCTTGGTCACCACTTCCCCATCTGTTACCAATTTAAGAAAGTAGATTCCACGTTTCATATCCGCTAAGTCAACCAGATGGGAAATTTTGTTGTTGGCTGATACGAGATCTTTTGAATGAACCAACTTCCCTTCAATAGAGTATATCTTCAACGCAATATTACGCTGAGAAATTAGAGATGAGTATAGGATGGTGAATAACCCAGTACTCGGATTGGGATAAATCGAGATATCATTGTCTCTGCCATCCAATTCCTTTTGTCCGGTAATTCCACACGGACTTGTCGTAATACTTATTACTACAGTATCAACACAGTTATTTGTAGTGGTAATGATCAAGGTTACAATGTATGTCCCTGCGCTCGAATACACGTGACTTGGGTTCTGGATAAAGTCATTATTCGATCCATCCCCATATATCCAAATCCAGCTGGTAATTGAACCCGCATAAACATTTGTATTTGATTTATCCTGAAAGAATACTGTATCTCCGGTACAACTGTCAACGGATAAATCAGCCGTTAGAGGATTAGGCGGAGTCACGTTAATCGTAAGTGTATCAGCACAGGAGTAGTTTTGATTCACGACCAGCTTAACAGCATAAGTTCCAGTGTCAGGAAACGTGTATGAAGGATTTTGAAATATGCTGGTATCCGAAATACTGGTACCGACTCCAAAATCCCAGAAGAAAGATTCTACCGCATTTCCCGTATAAGTGAAATTGATTTTTAGATTATCACAGGGATCCGGTTGTGAGATAAATGCTGTCTGAGGATCGCTCAAGCACTGAGCAACGGTGAATTGAAAATCCCTTTTATTGGTGGATAGTAATATCCCATTTCTGTATTCACTAACACAAACTGCCACCACATAATTGCCTGGTATTTCAGGTGTGCCTGTCATCCATCCAGTCACGGGATCGATAGCAAATGAATCAACAGGCGCCCAAATAGGATAGGCTGAATCATAAGGCACTGCATAGGTCACATTATAATTACTACTTGGCGGTCCAGAAGGATCCGGGATAATTCCTAGACCCGCAGGAGGAGAAGCTGTATTGTATTGATTTGGTGCACATAAATAATACACCAACGAATCTCCATCAGGGTCCGTTGCTGAATGATCGTATGTAAACTGTTCATCAAGGCAAATGATAGTAGGTGGATAATTATTGAAATAAGGTGAACTATTACATGCTGCCTCTGTGCTATCCGGAATCTTTATGTCAAATGCAAAACCCGTTGCGCTTGGATTTTGAATATTCTGTATGGTAGCATTCCTGCAACATCTTTGATAAGTCATATAAAACTCCCCCGGCGGCAAGAAAAAATCTCCCTGATAAACGGCCGTGTGCACGCAAATATCCGGTGGCGAATACAAGCATACATTGTAAGTTTCATTGTCTAATGTATCGTTTGGTGGTAATGACATATTAAATTGTATGACCAGGTTGTCATTTATGTCATATATGGATACAAAAATTGGATCATCAAAGAATGGTACACCGTTGTAACAATCCCGATACAGTTTAACTGTAAACCTGTACTTATTCGTCGCCGGATCAAGACATTCGTAATATACTTCACCACCCATTACATGGGTAGCAGATGTTTTCGGATTAAAAGTGAAGAGGATAACAACTATCAGAATGAGCACTCGCATACCATAAAGATACTCAATTTGAATATCGCCTTCTTTCTGTGACACTTCTATGACAAAACTAATTGCTCTATATCTGATTTTTGCATCAGATATCGGAGAATAGAAGATGGAAGATTTTAAAATAATAGCCTTTACCCACAAATCCCTGAGTTTGGAGGACATCGGTGTGCTTCATGTTGAAGAGGAACAGCTCGAAACGAGGCTCAATATTCTGAAAATCAAGATGAATTTACCCGAGTTGATGTATCTATCGACTTGCAACAGGGTAGAATTCTTGTTAAAACTCGATCAGGATATTACGCCTGATTACGTTCGTAAATTTATCGATAGTTTCTTAGCCGATAGTAATTCGGAAATTGCTGAAAATATCTCTTCAAAAGCAGAAATTTATAAAAATGTTGACGCCTTGTCGCATTTGTTCACCGTTGCATCTTCATTAGACTCCCTGGTAGTTGGAGAACGAGAGATCATTACTCAGGTGAGGAACGCTTTTGAGAAGTGTAAAGAGCTGGGGCTTACAGGAGATTTATTGAGGCTAGTCATCAAGAAAACCATCGAAACCGGTAAGGAAGTCTATTCCAACACGGATATAGCAAAAAAACCGGTATCTGTTGTTTCATTGGCCTATAGAAAATTGAAGGAGCTCCAGGTAAACATCTCCTCACGCATTTTAATAATCGGGGCAGGACAAACCAACACATCCATGGGAAAGTATCTCAAGAAACATGGATTTGTTGACCTGACCGTGTTTAGCCGCACTTTAGAAAAGGCTGAAACATTGGCAAATGATTTAGGCGGGAAAGCCTTCAGTTTGGATTCATTGCCAGATTACAGAAAAGGCTTTGACGTGATTATATCCTGTACTGGTTCAGCGGACTTTATTATTACTAAAGACAATTATCAGCTGTTGCTCAATGGTGAATTGTCTACGAAGATCATTATTGACCTCGCTATTCCAAACGATTTTGACAATTCCATAAAGGACGATTTTAAGGTAAACCTGATAGCCATTAACAATCTAAAATCAATTGCGGAGGAAAATTTGAAAGAGAGAAAGGGCGAATTGGTACATTGTCAAAAGATAATTCAGAAGAACATTGAAGATTTCCTTCAGGTTCTTAGGGAAAGAAAAGTTGAATTAGCCATGCGCGAAATCCCTGCAAAAGTGAAGGAGATTCGTGAAGCAGCCTTGAACGGCGTATTTGCCAAAGAACTCAAGGAGCTAGACAGTAAATCAAGAGAAACGCTAGATAAAGTTATTTCCTATATGGAAAAGAAATACATATCCGTGCCCATGAAGATGGCCAAAGAGGTGTTACTTGGGAAATCCTCATCTGATGAATAGAAAAATTAAAATCGGTACCCGAGACAGTGACCTGGCACTTTTTCAGGCGAATTATATCAAAGATCAGTTGAAGGCAGTAGGAGTCTCTTGTGAGTTGAAAAAGATCAAGACACAAGGTGATGAAATACAGGATATTGGTTTTGACAAGATGGAGGGGAAGGGTTTCTTTACCAAAGAGTTGGAAAAGGCGCTGCTTAGTAAGGAGATAGACCTGGCGGTTCATTCTATGAAAGACATGGAAACTACGGCCACCAGGAAATTGAAGATCGCAGCCGTAAGTGGAAGGGAGGCGCCCAATGATATTCTCGTGATCAATACAAACGCGATTGACAAGGGAAGGCGTCTGTTATTAAAGGAAAAGGCAATTGTTGGAACCTCTTCTTCTCGTAGAAAGTCACAGATGATCGCCTTTCGAAGCGATGTAATCATCAAAGACTTGAGAGGTAATGTGCCAACCAGAATTGAAAAGCTCAGAGCTGGAGACTATGATGCGATCATCATTGCCGCAGCCGGTGTGAATAGATTGGAATTAGATCTCTCTGATTTTCACGTCGAACAATTGGATCCTACGGAATTTGTCCCTGCTCCAGCTCAGGGGGCATTGGCTTGCCAGATAAGGAAAGACGATAAGTGGCTGGATAAAAAAGTAGAAGAAATAAACCATGTAGGTACTGCCGTGGTGTGTAATTTAGAACGGGAAATACTAAATAAATTTGGAGGAGGATGCCAGACACCTATTGGTGTGTATTGCCAACAGGAGGAAGATGAAGATGAGCAGATGATCTACAAGGTGTGGACGGCTAAATCGAAAAGTGCAAAAATCCCCCCTGTTGTTATTTATCAAGAGTCTAAATCCCCGCAAAAAGTAGTGGATGCGATTATCCAGCGACATAAAAGTGTTAAATCCTCGAGCGTTTATATTACCAGAGATCTTAGAAAAGACGATTTCTTCAAGAATGTGCTGGAAGGGAATGGGTACAAAGTAAAGGGGATCTCTCTGATAGATGTTAGAAGATTGGATTTTAAGGATAGCATTAAAGATAAGAAGATAGAATGGGTATTCTTCTCCAGCAAACAAGCTGTTATACATTTTTTCGAGCAGGACCCTGAAATGGGCCCCGTGAAATACGCGGCTCTTGGAAAGGCGACAGCAGGGGAAATGCGCAAATATGGCGCACGGGCTGAGTTTATTGGATATTCGACGGACACCAGGCTTACCGGAAGGCAATTTGCCTCTACAGTTACAGGTGTAGTCTTGTTTCCGCAGGCAAGGGGAAGCATGAGGGTAATTCAGCAGCAATTTGGCAATCAAGAGCATGTGCATGATTTAATTGTTTATGAGACATTGAGAAAGGATATTCCTGATATGCCGGAAGCAGACATTATCTTATTTACCAGCCCCTCTAATGTAATCGTGTACTGCAACTCAAAAAAGCTGGCTTCCAATCAACGGGTTATCGCCATGGGAAATGCGACGGGTAGTGAGTTGCTCAGGCAGGGAGTTGAATATTACACATTGGTGAACTCCTTTGATGATTCCGGACTCGCTCAGGCTGTCTTTGGAATGTAATCTCAATCCCTAATGTATTCTCGCCCAAGAAGACTAAGACGTACTCAGATCATCCGAAATCTCGTTTCGGAAATGAAACTTGATAAGGATATGTTCATTTATCCATATTTCGTTGTGCCCGGTAAGGGAGTAAAAGAACCCATAGGCGCGATGCCGGGGATTTCTCACTTTTCCCTGGATGAACTGGTTGAAGATGTTAAGGCCGGGCTAAACTTTGGGGTGAATAAGATTTTGCTTTTTGGAGTTGGAAATGAGAAAACGGAAGATGCAAGCAGTGCCTTTTCCTGGAAATCAATTGTTGTTGAAGCGCTCAAGTTGCTAAAGGACAATTTTGGTGAGGAACTATTTATAGCGACAGATGTCTGTGTTTGTGCCTACACAACTCACGGTCATTGCGGCTTGTTGAAGGATGGATATATCGACAATGACCTCTCGCTGGAGGTAATTTCTAAAATGGCGCTGGCTCATGGAAGAGCTGGAGCGGATATGGTGGCTCCCTCTGATATGATGGATGGAAGAGTAGGCGCCATCAGAAAAGTGCTTGACGGGAATAATCTTACCGAAACAGGCATTATGTCCTATTCGGTAAAATACGCATCGGCCTATTATGGCCCTTTCAGGGAAGCTGCAGATTCCAGCCCAGGTGAAGGAGATAGAAAGAGTTACCAAATGGATTTCCGAAACTCAGGAGAGGCCTTGAGAGAGGCGGAATTAGACGAGGAAGAAGGTGCAGATATTTTGATGGTAAAGCCGGCACTCGCTTACCTGGATATTATAAAGGAAATCAAACAGATTACCAATTTGCCTGTTGCCTGTTACAATGTATCCGGTGAATATTCAATGGTGAAAGCAGCGGCAGAAGCGGGTTTTGTAGATGAAAAGGAAATTGTGCTGGAGAATATGCACGCTTTTAGCCGGGCAGGAGCGGATATCATTATTTCGTACCACACCAGGGATATTCTCGAGAAAGGCTGGATATAAGATTGACCATGACACACAATAAGCAGCGCTTACCTATCCATTGTCATAGTCATTGTCATAGTGATGGCCCCATTGAGCGTAGTGCTTATTGCTAAGTCAAGTTCAAAGGGAGAATCGCTATGAACTTTAAGAAAAGGCATTAATCCCGGTAATGTCTATCCCGGTTATCAGCAAATGAACAAGCGAACAATTGAACAATAGAAGGTAGAACAGCGAAGTTCTGGTTACTTGATCATTCTTAATTCAAATGTTCGATTGTTCAAATGTTCAAAACAATATGCTGAAATTAATGCTATTCACACTATAGCAAGCTAAGTCTAAATGAAAGGTTGGATACAGGCTTTAAGAAAAGGCATTAATCCCGGTAATGTCCATTCCTGTTATTAGCAAATGAACATCGTGGGTTCCTTCGTAGGTCATTACGGACTCTAAATTCGCCATATGCCGCATGATGGAATATTCATCGGTTATTCCCATTGCTCCGTGGATCTGCCGCGCCTGGCGGGCAATATCTACAGCTATTTCAACATTGTTGCGTTTGGCCATCGAAACCTGTTGCGGAGTAGCTTTTCCTTCATTTTTCAATGTTCCCAATCTCCAGGCGAGAAGTTGTGCTTTTGTTATCTCCGTGATCATTTCCGCCAGTTTCTTTTGAATTAACTGGAATGAGGCAATGGGTTTCCCAAATTGAATTCGCTCTTTGGCATAGCGCAATGAAGAATCATAGCAATCCATGGCCGCACCAACTGCTCCCCATGCAATTCCATATCTGGCTGAATTCAAACAACTCAAGGGCCCTTTAAGTCCTTTGATGTCTGGAAATAGATTCTCCTTTGGAATCTTAACATTATCAAATACAAGCTCGCCTGTTGCCGAAGCGCGAAGCGACCATTTCCCATGCATTTCAGGAGCAGTAAATCCCTCCATGCCCTTTTCAACGAGTAATCCGCGAATATCACCGTTTTCATCCTTGGCCCATACAACTGATACATCTGCTAAATTGGCATTGGTAATCCACATTTTAGCTCCGTTGAGCAGGTAATGGTTTCCTTTATCTACAATATTTGAGGTCAACCCAGCGGGATCCGAACCATGATCTGGTTCTGTGAGGCCGAAACAACCCAGGATTTCTCCGCTTGCCAATTTTGGAAGAAATTTCATCTTCTGTTCTTCCGTTCCAAATTCATGGATTGGAAACATAACCAGTGAGCCCTGTACCGAAGCGGTGGACCTGACACCCGAATCTCCTCGTTCTAATTCCTGCATCATCAGGCCATAGGAGATATAGTCCATCCCGCCACCACCGTATTTTTGAGGGATTGTTGGCCCAAAAGCTCCCAGGTCTGCAAGGCCCTTTACGAGATGCGCTGGAAATTCTGCCTTCTGCGCGTATTCCTCGATGATCGGGGTAACCTCTTTTTTAACCCAGGCACGGCATGAATCTCTCACGAGTTTGTGCTCGTCCGAAAGAAGATCATCAACTTGAAAATAGTCAGGTGCGGTGAACAGATCGGCAGACATAAGAGTTTTTTGATTGTTGCAAAAGCGATGTGAAATTAGCTAAAATTCCTCAGGCTACGGATTTTTATTTAGCTTTGTAAGCCTATAATCTGGCACGGTTTTTACTCCTATCAATTCTGGAATAACTATTGACCGAAAACGATAATTTTGAAACAGGGAGCTTTACATAGGACGGTATTACCCTCATTAACATTACTGACATTGTTGGTGCTCATGTTTATGTCTTCTTGCGTCTGGGATAAGGGAGAACTTCCCCCACCTTCTGCTCAATGTGATACTGCAAGTGTAACGTTCACGAATGAGATAGGAATGATCTTTGTAGCAAAATGTTCCACATGTCATACGCAATCCCCATTTTCGGGGAACCTGAATGTAAATTCCTATGCGGAAGTAAAAGAAAGAGTTGATAACGGAAAATTTCAGGCACTGGTATTTGACAGTATGCCTTTTTCCATGCCGCCAGCCGGAAAACTGCCAGACACGACGCTTGCCAGGATTCAACTTTGGATTGATGCAGGAGCTTGTGAATAGTGAACTTATATTTTGAAGTATGAAATCAAAGATTCACGAACACCTTTCCGCCCGAGGAAAAAAGTCAATTGACGAAGTGAGTAAAAGAATGCTATACATATTGTTCATTCTTGCTTTTGGCGCAAACATTGTTTTTGGGCAGGTCTTTAAGGCTAATTCTGGCACCGTCAGGTTTTTCTCAGAAGCGACGATTGAAAACATCGAAGCGACCAACAAAAGGGTTTCATCCCTGCTGAACACCGAAACGAAGCAGCTCGTGTTTCAAATTCCAATTACCTCCTTTGAATTCGACAAGGACTTAATGAAGGAGCATTTTAACGAAAACTATTTGGAATCTGAAAAATATGCAAAGGGTACTTTTAATGGGAAAATTGTTGAGGACATTGATTTCACGAAGGATGGGGTTCATAAAGCATCTGCCAAGGGTGTATTAATAATTCATGGGGTTGAAAAGGAAAGAATGATTAATGGTACAATTACCATCAAAGATGGGGTAATTTCACTTACGGGGAAATTTGTTATTGTATTAATGGACCACAAGGTGAAAATTCCGAAGATATTGTGGTCAAATATTGCGGAACAAGTGGAGGTTACGATTAATGTAACATATGAGCCATACGTGAAGAAATAATCTGAAAAACATGAACAAGTTACCGTATATCATTGCCACCATTTTTATTTTGTCCTTTGCGACGCAAAGTGTTTTGGCTCAGGAGGAGGACTTGATGAGCATGCTTGAAGAAGATACGGAGCCTGTAGTAGAAAAAGTTACAGCAACCTTCAAAGCGCTGACCATTATCAACGCAAACACAACGGAGACGGTTAAGGCCAAAACGCTGGTCTTTAACATTATTCACAGATTTGGCAATGTATCAGGAGGTGCACATACACTTGCAGGCATGGACAATGCCAGTAATATTCGCTTCGCATTTGACTATGGAATAACTGATAAATTGTTAATTGGAATAGGAAGAAGCAAGGTGAAGGAGCATATCGATGGATCGATCAAGTATAAGATATTGGGGCAAACTACGGATAACAAGATTCCGATTACGATGACATGGTTTTCCGGCATGGCGGTTACGCCAATGCAAAGCCCCAGGAATGCTGATGGCAGTGAAAAATGGAGCAAAGCGGTACACAGGTTTTCATACGTGCATCAACTTATTATTGCCAGAAAATTTTCCTCCGCGATTTCCTTCGAAATATTGCCAACGTATACACACCGAAACTACATAGTCAGAAATGTCAATCCTGATAATGGTGCCGAAGATCAGAATGATCTCTTTTCAATCGGGATAGCTGGCAGGGTAAAAGTCAGTAACAGGCTGTCCATTGTAGGTGATTATTTTTACACATTTTCAAAGTATCGTGATAAAAATTCTGCGGCGCCACATTATATGCCGCTGGGCCTGGGTATAGAAATTGAAACAGGAGGCCATGTTTTTCATATTAACCTAACCAATTCTCCAGGCATCATTGGGAATGATTTCATACCAAATACTACAGAATCCTGGATAGATGGTGATATTAAACTTGGATTTAATATTGCCCGTGTATTTTATCTGTAATTGAGGCCCGCAATTAATTCAACTGAGCAGGGATCTGATTCTCTGAAGTCTGAAATTGACTCTTTCACTTCATCTGATCCTACACAGCATCCCGGTGCGGATAGGCTGATTGATTCTGCTGAAAAGATTGAATCTGATCCGCCCCCCGTCATGGTAGAAGAATCAATTGAAACAAAGCCTGATAACTTTCCTGTCGTGGCTCAAGCTCAGGCGGAGCATGTCAAAAAAGAATTAGCAGATACCATTGCTGATTATTATTCAGTTGACGTCGATTCGATGATTTACAGCGAATTAATAGGCGACACCGCACAATCGCCACAGCCCCTCCTGGAATCGCATGAGCTGATAACAGACAGAACTCAATCCAATGCCATAACTACAAAAACTCCCGATTGGATGCTGGGCATATTGCTTCTGATTTTTCTTTTGTTCTCGTGGGTGAGAGTGTATCATAGCAGAAGGCTTCGACAACTTTACCAGGCTTTGACCTCTAAATTATATGTACAACATATTTTACGTACAAATGATGGTTTAATGCAACGTGTTTCGTTCGTGCTTGATGTGATATCTTACCTGGTGCTGGCCTCTTTTCTCTTTCAGGTATTTGAGTATTATCAGCTGAATATTCCCTACAGCAATTATTTACATCCGTTTCTTATTATTCTTTTGACACTGATCGTTATTTACCAGATTAAGAATATGATCTTGATTATGTCCGGGGTACTTCTCAATCAGCAGGAGAAACTTCATGAATACAGGTTCAATGTCTTCTTGATGAATAAAACACTCGGAATTGTGCTAACGCCCATCATCATTTGCATAGCTTATCTTTCCTTTGGCGAGGCCGTAAATATTGGTATTGGTCTCTTCTTGATCATAACAGCTTACCTCTATCGGATCAACAGGGGTTGGGCTATAGGTTTGAAAGAAGCAAATGTGTCAGTCTTCTATTTATTTATGTATCTTTGCACCCTTGAATTTTTACCGTTGGTTGTCCTAACCCGTTTGTTCATAGATGCTAATTAAGGGTTTGCAGACAGAGGCCAGCATTAATTAAGTCCATTAAATACAATCACACCTTGGAAGTTAAAACAATATTAGTCTCGCAGCCCCAGCCGGAATCGGATAAATCACCGTATTACGGCTTGTCAAAAGCACATAAAGTAAAAATCGACTTTCGCTCTTTTATCCATGTTGAGGAGATCTATGCACAGGAATTCAGGAAAGACAGAGTGGCATTGGAGGAGTTTGATTCAGTCATCTTTACCAGCAGAAATGCCGTAGATCATTATTTCAGAATGTGCAAGGATATGAGGGTTCCGATAAGAGACTCCGTTAAATATTTTTGCGTTTCTGAAGCAATAGGATTTTACTTGCAGAAATACGTTATCTACCGAAAGAGAAAGATTTTTCATGGTAAGCATACCTTTTCTGATCTAATTTCTGTATTGAAGAAGCACAAGGATGAGCATTTTCTATTGCCTTGCTCTGATATATTAAAACAGGATATTCCAGATTTGCTGAATGCAAATGAGTTGGAGTTCACCAAAGCGGTGATATACAAAACCGTATGTTCGGATCTTTCGGATTTGGCCAATGTTAATTATGACATGCTGGTTTTCTTCAGTCCGAGTGGAATTAAATCGCTGTTTAAAAACTTTCCGGACTTTTTGCAGAACAATACAAGGATTGCAGCATTCGGGCCAACGACTGCAAAGGCCGTGGAAGATGCGGGATTGACCCTAAATGTTAGAGCGCCTCAGCCAAATGCACCTTCTATGTCCATGGCCATAGAAAACTACCTGAAAGAAACCAAAAAGAAGAAATAGGGCCAGCGGTCAATTTAGCTTCTTCTTTTTATCTCCCTGGTTTTGGTACCTATTAACTACCACTACATTCTGAACGATGGGGCATACATTTACCAAGGCTGAAAGGCTTACCAGTAAAAAGACCATTGAAGCTTTATTCAATGTTGGCACCTCTTTTGCTATTTCACCATTGAGGGTAATTTGGTTGGAAAATAAACTTAAAACCTCTCATCCCGTACAAGTAGTGGTAGTAGTGCCTAAAAAGAATGTGCCCCGGGCGGTAGATCGAAATTTGATAAAGAGAAGACTTAGGGAAGCTTATAGAAAAAACAAAGATCTGCTTTATGATTTTTTGTTAAAAGTTGGAAAACAATATGCGTTGGCAATTGTATTCACTGGTACGAAGCCGGTTGCGTACGAGGAATTAGAGGGGAAAATAATCTTATCTTTACAACGTTTAGTAACTGAAAATGAAGAGGGTAATAAGTAGTGTATTTATAGTGCTGATAAAGCTCTATCAGAAGGTTTTGTCGCCTCTGCTCACCTCTTCTTGCCGATATACCCCAACATGTTCACAGTACGGTATTGAAGCCATTAGTAAGCATGGGCCTTTCAAGGGAGGTTACCTTTTGGTTAAAAGAATAGGCTCATGCCATCCATGGGGAAAACATGGATACGATCCTGTGCCATAACAATGAATACTGAAAATTGATGAAAATCATAGGGAATAAGATTAAAAGAAGGCTGAGAGTGATGGTAAGCGCTGTGCTTATTACTGTGGTTTCCTTTGGTTCCTTGAGTTTTGTCGATAATGACTTTGAGTTTGGTAAGAACCTCGACATTTTCGCCTCATTGTTTCGCGAATTGAGTATCTACTACGTGGATGAGACGGATCCTGGAAAGCTCATTGAATCGGGAATTGATGGGATGTTGGAGTCCCTCGATCCTTACACCACCTTTATTCCGGAATCCGAAATGGAAAACCATCGGTTTGCAATTACCGGGCAATACGGCGGCATTGGTTCTCTGATAAGAAAGAGGGGTGACCAAGTGCTTGTGGCTGAGCCCTATGAGGGATTTCCCGCAGAAAAGGCCGGATTGCTGGCTGGCGACATCATACTGAAAGTTGACGGCAAGGAGATCAGTGGTAAGAATACGAGCGAAGTGAGCAAGGTACTTAAAGGACAACCTGGCACTATAGTAAAACTGTTGATCAAGAGAGAAGATAAGGAGGATCCTTTTGAGGCGGTAATTACCCGCGAAGAAATAAAAATTAAAAGTGTTCCCTACTATGGAATACTCGAAGATGGAATTGGGTATATTAAGCTCAATAATTTTACAAGCAAGGCTTTGTCGGAAGTAAAAGCGGCATTGAATAAACTAAGAGAAGATAATGACCTGAATGGGCTCATATTTGATCTGAGGGGAAATCCAGGAGGCCTTCTTCGGGAGTCAGTAAATATTGTTAACCTTTTCGTTGAGAAAGGCGAAGAAATTGTGAGTACACGGGGAAAGCTGGAAAATTTGGCAAAAGTTCACCGGGCGATCAATGCGCCGGTCGATACACAAGTCCCGTTGGTTGTACTTGTAAATCGAAACTCCGCCTCCGCCTCTGAAATTGTTGCAGGTGCTATTCAGGACCTGGACAGGGGCGTGATAGTTGGTCAAAAGACTTTTGGAAAGGGCTTGGTGCAACAAACGATAAAGCTGACTTACAATACCCAACTTAAGGTAACAACAGCGAAATACTACATCCCAAGTGGCAGATGTATTCAAGCATTGGATTACAGCCACAGAAATGATGATGGAAGTGTAGGGAAAGTTCCCGATTCATTGATGACTGAATTCAAGACTAAAAATGGCCGAGTGGTATTTGACGGTGGAGGAATTGAACCTGGCGTGAAGACTGAGAGGCAAAAACGAAGCAATATTGCTGCCCGATTAATGTCTAAAATGCTAATTTTTGATTACGCCAATCTGTATCGGAGAAACCATGACAAAATATCCAGTGCCAGGGATTTTAAATTCACAGATGATGACTATGCTGATTTTGTGTCTTTTCTAAAGGATAAAGATTACGACTACACAACCAAGAGTGAAAGAAAGTTGGAGGAACTGAAAAAGATCGCGCAGAAGGAAAAGTATTTTGAAAATGCAAAGGTTGAATATGAAGCATTAGAGAAGAAGCTTACGCACAGTAACGAAGAAGATCTGGTCAAATTCAAAGATGAGGTCATTCGATTGCTGGAGGGGGAAATAGCCGTTCGCTATTATTTCCAACAGGGGCGAATTGAAGCTGCGCTTGTGGAAGACACCGATGTGCTCAAGGCGCTGGAAGTCCTGAAGGATGAGGCGTGGTATGCTTCAATATTAGAAGGCACCTATGAATCAAAAGCCATAGAGGAAGAAAAAGAATAAGTATCCTCGGCCACACTATTTCCCGATTACCATCGTTTTCTTGTATCAACCCTCGCTAAAGGGAAATCACTCAGCGTTACACCACGATGAACAGCAGATTTAGCAATATCCACCAACAGATTTATCTGTTGGGTTTGGCGGCAATGGTAGTAGGCCTGCCATTATCTCACATTCTGATGTCAACGTCACAGATGCTTCTTGGAGCCAATTGGTTTATTGAAGGAAATTACAAGGAAAAACTGCTGCGACTTTGGAATAACAAACCTGCAGTTGTTGTTTGTTCTATTTTTCTGCTTCATTTGTTGGGGATGACCTATTCATCTGATTGGGCCTATGGACTGAATGACCTTCGGATCAAGGCTCCGTTGTTTATACTTCCATTCATTATTTCAACTTCTCAGGCATTATCCAAAAAACAGATATCTGTCATATTGGAAATATTTACAACCAGTGTCTTGATCGGTACGGTGATAAGTATGTCAGAATTGGTGGGATTAAACAACTGGATAAGAGTTTATTTTGGTTACCCCGAAAAACTACTACTTGATATCAGGGATATTTCTCTGTTCATTTCACATATAAGATTCAGTCTGCTCATTTGCCTGGCCATCTTCTTTCTGTATTATAGGGCGGTAATATCAAAAGATATTATAACTGCCTCACAGCGGATTATATGCATTGTATTGATGTTATGGATGGTGGTTTTTCTGATCATATTTGAGTCTGTAACGGGACTATCTATTTTATTGATTACGTCGTTATTTCTATTGGCCCGTGCTGCGTGGAATCAAAAGAACAAGAAGCAGCGATTGATCGCCTTGGCTGTTATTATTTCAGTTCCACTTCTGGTAGGGGGTTATTTATATCAGCAGGTGCGCAGTTTCTACCACGTGAAGCCAATTGCGCTGGAAGAGCTCGATGAATTCACAATTCAGGGAAACAGATATACCCATGACTTTGACAATGTACAAACGGAAAATGGATATTATTGCTGGATTTACGTTTGTACGGATGAGCTTTCAAAGGCCTGGGAACTTCGAAGTGAGATCATGTACCTGGACAAGGACAAAATTGATCAGCATTTGGAATATACACTCATTCGATATTTAACTTCTAAAGGGTTTAGAAAGGACGAAGAAGGGCTCAACAAGTTGAGCAATACGGAGATAAGAGACATAGAAAATGGTTGTGCCAATGCCCTTCAAGTCAGCAAGTCGAGTATAGCTGCCAGGATTTATGGTATCATCTGGGAGTTCAACGATTTCATGAAAGGTGGGAGTCCAGGCGGACACTCAGTAACCCAACGATTGGAATTTTGGAAAACGTCAGTAATTGTAATGCGGGAAAATTTTCTCGTGGGTGTAGGCACAGGTGATATCAGACAAGAAGTGTTGCAGGCATATGAAGATAACAACTCCAAATTGAAGCAGGAGTTTCGGCACAGACCACACAATCAGTATTTGTCAATTGGCATATCGTTTGGAATTTTCGGATTGATGTGGTTCGTTTTTTCAATGATGTTTCCCCTATTGAAGCGAATGAGAACTTCAGATTATCTGTATCTGGCATTTCTTTCGGTTGCCATGATTTCCATGCTAACGGAAGATACACTGGAAACGCAGGCAGGTGCTACTTTTTTCGCATTCTTTAATGCGTTTCTCCTATTTGGAAGAGACGATGCCCAATAAGTATTCCTTCACGACAGAAGGTGAAATGCCAATCATACAGGCGCAGGAATCCAAATTTCTACAATCTTCACAAGCATCTTCAGCGACAAATACTTTCGCATTTTCTCCGATAGGAGCCCATCTTCCCGGGTGTATTGGCCGCATTGGAGAGTAGATTCCCATAGCATGTTTGCCTAGCGCGGAAGCGATGTGAAGAGGGCCCGTACTAGCGGCTATCAGGCCATCGGCCAGGTTAATAAATGAGATTAATTCTTCAAGGCTTAACTTACCAGTTAAATTGGTGATGTAATTGTGCTTATCTAATAGCTCACTTAGCAGCTCACCATCTTCTGCTGTTCCGGTAATAAATATTTTGAAATCATCCACTGAGAGCATTTCTATCAGCCTGGAATAATTATCTGTGCCCCATTCCCTGGCGCTTCCCTTTGATTTCGGATGTAAAATCAAGTTGAAACGACTTGGATCTATCAGTTCCCTGATGGATGAAGTCACGAACCCCGGTTCTTTAAAGTTATATAGGCCCGATAGAGTTTCTTTTTCTATATCTGAGTCAATTCCCAATGGCTTCAACAACTTGATATTCAATTGAGCCTCATGAAGATCAGAATTTTTCCTCCCGAGGTTGATTAGTTTATTACAAGTGGTAAGGTGATACAAACGATGGGATGTCCCGACTCTGAGCGGAATAGAAACCTTCTTTGCCAGCTCCGCGATCTCCTTTACCGGGAAAACATGAATAATCACATCAGCCTCTTCACGAGCCAGCGCCTCCCTTTGCTCTTCTGGCCCAAGCTCTAAAATAGAATCCCAGTCGATAAACCTATCTATGCTTTGGCATTGGTCCACAATAGGTTGTGTATACTTACGTCCCAAAAAGCTGACCTGGCTATCGGGGTACTGCGCTTTGATAGAGGCCGCCATAGGCAGCGTCAATACCACATCGCCGATGCTGTCGGTTCTGCTAATTATAATGTTGCCAAAAGTGCCTCTATCTGTTCGCATTCACGATCGTGTGTATAATTCATTTCAACTTCCTGTATGGCCCTGTTTGCTTTCTCCTTCATGATGTGAGGATTGTCAAACAGCTCAATAACTTTATCAGAGAATTCAGCCTCATCTTCAGGACTAAAAAGCGTGCCTAAATCGCCGTTCTTAAGTATTTCGGGTGTGCCTCCTGTATTTGTAGCAATAACTGGAACTCCCATAGCCATTGCTTCGAGAGTGACCATTCCATAGGTCTCTCCTTCAGATGGTAAGACAAACAGGTCAATAGCTTTGAAAAACACACCCACTTCATCCATAAATGGCCTGAAACTCACTTTTTCTCCCAAATTTAGATCCCTTACCAGTTTTTTGAGATAATCCTCATATTCGGTTCCTTCATTTTTGGTTGATTCGCCCACAATTAGCAGCTCAATCTGTGTATTTTTCTGGGCGATTTCTGCAAAGGCTTTAATCACGAAATCCTGTCTCTTGCCCTGTCCAAAGCGGCCGAGGACTCCTAGAATAAGTGCACTTTGGTTGATATTTAATTCAATACGTGCCATTTCTTTGCTTTGGCTTGTTCTCACCTTTTCGAGTTCCAGTCCCAGCGGAATTACATGAATCTTTTCTTTATCAAATCTGGTTCTTTCCACAACTTGATCGGCAAGCCATTTAAGGGGCGATAACCATGCATCGATGCTGGAATAGGTAAGTGTGTGCATGAAATCTTTCTTGTCAACTCCTATTTGCATATGCTGCTGGTATATCATGAACAGGTTCTTAAACCAGAACATCTTCATGAGCGAAACCATGCTGATGTCCCTTTTGTCACTTACAATTAAGGTGCTAACGCTATCGGCTTTTAGTTTATTACTCAGCCGCAAAGCTCCTTTCAAATCAAGATACTTCCAGTTCTTTTTGATGAATACAATGTTCAGATCATTATCCTGTCCTCTTTTGGCCATTGGTGAAGCTTCTATGCAATATAGTATAGAATTCCAACCTCTGTCACGCATCCAACCTGCCAGCCTGACAACATTTATTTCCAATCCCCCGTAGCTGGTTGAGCTGCAAATGAATCCGATATTTTTGTTTTGTGCCAATTTTTAACAACAACTTTCGGGTGGATAGGGCCTACTGCAAATTAAACTAATTATATCTATTTATATTAATTTAGCTCACTCAACCGTTAATCTGGCGAAAAACAACTCGAAGTGCACAAACTCACCGCCATTATTACCTGTAAAAACGAAGAGGATAACATTGAAAACGTTATCAAATCCGTCGACTTTGCCGATGAGGTTATGGTAGTCGATTCATACAGCACAGACAAAACTGTTGAGTTGGCCAGGAAGCACACAAATTTTATCCTTGAGCACGAATATATATATCCAGCGGATCAGAAAAATTGGGCCATTCCTCAAGCTAACAACGAATGGATTCTTCTATTGGATGCAGATGAGAGGGCTACGGAAGGTTTAAAAGAAGAAGTTCTGGAACTTTTGAAGGGCGATCCGCAAAGGGATGCATACTGGATACGCCGGGAAAATTACTTTATGGGAAAAAAGTTGCGTTTTGGTGGTACCCAAAGCGACAAGGTGATCAGGCTATTTAAACGTGACACTTGCAGATACGAAGATAAGCACCTGCATGAGGAAATTATTACGGAAGGTGAAGTGGGAATCCTGAGGAATAAGCTGGTGCATTATTCCTATAAAAGCCTGGAGCATTATCTCGATAAAATTACCCGATATACGGTATATGGTGCGAAGGATTTTGACCATAAAACCGGGGTGATAACCCCTTTTCATTACGTAATCAAGCCGGCATTCAAGTTTGTCTCATTTTATGTATTAAAATTGGGATTCCTGGACGGTTTTGTTGGGTTTGTGGTAGCTGCATTGGCATCGTATTCAGTTTTGCTCAGATATACAAAACTTGCAGAAATCAGAAGGGAAACGAATAAATAAGATGACAGAGGAAATTCTAAACGGCATTAAATCCGGTGACACTAAAGCGCTTTCGCGCTGTATTTCTTTGGTTGAGAATCAATTACAAGGATCGTCAGAAATACTTGAATCACTGGATAATTCAACGCAAACACCGGTTATTGGCATCACAGGCCCTCCGGGAGCTGGCAAGAGTACACTCATCAATTCCCTGATAGATAATCTCGTGAAGAGAGGAAAGAAGATTGGTATCATTTGCATCGACCCCACGTCGCCATTCAATTTTGGTTCCCTGCTCGCTGATAGATTGCGAATGGGAACTCACTTTAATGATGAGAGTGTTTTTATCCGGTCACTGGCAACACGGGGCTCACTTGGCGGGCTATCGGCAAAAACGATAGAGGTTACTGATGTCATGTGCTCTTTCGGCTTTGACTATGTTTTTGTAGAAACAGTTGGAGTAGGGCAGTCGGAAGTTGAGATTGCGGGATTGGCGGATACGACTGTATTGGTGTTGGTACCTGAGTCTGGCGACGATATCCAGAATATCAAGTCAGGCATCATGGAGATAGCTGATATTTTTGTGGTCAACAAGGCAGACCGGGAAGGGGCGGATAGTTTTGCCAATAACTTGGAGAGTTTTCTGCACACCAAAGCGGCATTAGATTGGAAACCTCCGGTTGTAAGATGCGTAGCAACAAGCGGGGAAGGTGTCGAAAGCTTGATATCACACATCGACGAGCACAACAAACTCGATGATAACGACAGGAAACATATCCTCATGGCCGAAAAGGCATATCACCTGATACAAAATCAGCGAATGGTGGATGTTGATAAAAGCGAACTTCAGAAAGAAGTAGCTGAGATGTTGAAGAAAGGGGGTTTCAATTTATATTCTTTTGTGAAGAGTAGGTGAAAAGTTGACTTACCTATTAACGGTCAGGCTTTGCGTAGTGCCGACACCCATTCATTAATCACCACTTACGAACCAAACTTACACAACGTTATAGAAACCACTTCCCGGCATTGCACGGAACCCATTGTTACATACTGGCGGGCGCGGCTTTCCTGTACTTACTTTAATCCTTTTTGTTCTTTTATTTCTTTTACAAGTTGTTTAAGGGTCTTGTTGTCAATACTTGCTATTTCTGATTTGTCGAAAATTGACAACAGGTATATTTCTTGATCAGCAGTAACCAGATAAGTAATGATTCTGGCTCCTCCGCTTTTCCCTTTACGCTTGCTTGTTATTGCCAGTCTGACTTTGTATGTATTTCCTCCTAAACTTGTTCCCAATCGCGGGTTTTTCAAAAGATTTTTCTCGAAATTTCGGAGGTCAGCAGGTAAGGAAGGATATCTTTTGATGAGTTTTTTGGATTCTTTTTTGAATCTCGGAGTAGGAATTACATTATAATTCATTCAAGAATTCAGATAATGTCTGTTTCTTGATCTTCCGGGACTGTATTTTCTTGACTTCCCCAAATGCTTCGGTCAGATCAGACTTCACTTTCAGAATCTGTTCGTATTTTTTCATTTTATTGGCAATTTTCTCCCACTCAGCCCAAGGAATTTGAACCGCGCTAATGTTTCCGTTTTGGTCATTCAGATATTGGATGCTCAATTTCATGTTTTAAAGTTAGCTATATTTCTTGACTTGTATTTCAAATTTCAAGCCAGGATAACCTATTAAGTAACGGTCATTCATACTTGTCCGGTAAATTTGTTCGCAGGTTGTACTTGTCCATAGATATTTTCTCCTACTAAGCGCTTCACTTGTATATAACGGCCCGGATTTGAGCAGTGCCGCCTGGTATTGTTACTGCCTAATATACGCATAGTTGCTCACAGCCTTCGGCTCACCATCTGTTGTGCCATTGCGTCAAACCCTTTAGCGAACGTTTTATTTTTTTATTAGTTCCATGCGCGTCTTCACGGAGATTAATTTTCCGTTTACTGAATAAAGAACTCTTCCGCTTTGAGTTTGAAATCCTTTTTCTAGAATCAATCCAAGCTCTAGTGAGTATATCTTCCTTACTCCAGAGTCAGACCATACCCCTCCTCTTCTAACTTTAACACCTGTTTTAGAGTACACTTTTGGACTTGATTCTCTCTAGCAAGAACCGGTTAGAATTACGCCTAAGTCTGAGGAGACGATGCTTGTGTCTTTTTCTACTCGGCACTTCTGCTCTATCATCTTAGGTAATCTTTCCACTGAAAAATTGTCTGGAAGTCCACGAATGATATGTGTTTCTTTGTTACCAGTCCGTTTGCTGGTCATGGAAAAAGTCTTTTCTTCAGGCACCTTAGTGATTTGAACATATTGAGTGTCCAACTTGTCCAGCAAGCTGTCAAAATAAAATTGTTGGTAAACCAGTATAACAGTGTCCGGTTTGTTATCCTGGGAAATAACGCCTCCAACCACTTGAGCGTTCGAAAAAGTAGTCATGAAGAAAAAAAGGGTCAAAAGTCTTATCGTTCTCAGCATTTATTAAATGTTTGCTAACGTAGGGATTAGCGTACATCTACGTTAATCTACCCTGCACGTACACACTAAGTTAACCAATCCAGCAGAATGGCCACGTTGCGATATTGAGTTTGTAAAGATTAAGGTGAATAAATAAGAATTCACTCTTCATAAAATTGGCTTAAATACATGCGTTGGTATTCAGATATGATCTATTTTTGTACAAATTTTAAATAATGGCGGAAAAGGTAAAGTTCCTCAACGTAGAGAAAACAGATTTTCTCAGTACGGTTAAAAGTCGAGTTGACCAGTACTTTGAGAATGAAGGCATTTCGAGACATGCCAATGCCTCAATGGTGTTCAAAACCGTTGCGATGCTTTCCATGTGGTTTGTTCCCTATGCGTTGATTCTCACCAACACTTTTACTCCATGGGAAATGTTTGGCCTTGCAGCGATAATGGGATTCGGCGCTGCCGGTATCGGTTTGTCTATTATGCATGATGCCAATCATGGGGGATACTCTGCGAACAAAACAGTTAACGATGCATTGGGATATTGTCTGAACCTGATTGGTGGAAGCTCATCTACCTGGAAAATACAGCATAATATATTGCATCACACCTTTACGAATATATACCATCACGACGAAGACCTGAATCCTTCGGGCACCATGAGATTTACTCCCAGGGCAGAGCACAAGCCGATATTCAAATTTCAGCATATTTATGCTACCCTGTTGTACGGTTTAATGACCTTTACCTGGGTCCTCCATAAAGACTTTGTACAGCTGAAACGCTACGATACACAAAACCTGATCAAGGGAAGCCGGGGGACGTATTCGAGAGAATTGATCATCACGATTTTTTCAAAGGTGATCTATTATATTTATATACTGCTAATTCCAATGCTTCTCGTGGACATTAGCATTTTGCAGTGGCTGGCGGGCTTTGCGTTGATGCACTTTATATCAGGTGTTGTACTGGGATTCGTCTTTCAATTGGCGCATGTGGTTGAGGGCCCTCACTTTCCTGTACCGAATCCAGAGAACACCATCGAGAATGAATGGGCCATCCATCAAATGTATACGACAGCCAATTTTGCACGGAAAAATAGAATATTGTCATGGTATGTAGGTGGTTTAAATTACCAGGTGGAGCATCACTTGTTTCCTAAAATATGTCATATCCATTATCGTAAATTGGCACCCATTGTTATTCGTACTGCCAGGGAATTTAATATTCCATATTATGATCAGCCCACATTTTGGAGCGCCCTTAAATCGCATTTCCGATTGATGAAGAAAATGGGGCAACCAGATGTTGTTTCAATTCCCGAAGCAGCCTAGGTTACGGAGAATTTCGGACTGCGGCTTCCCTTCGACTCCGCTCAGGGGCCGCTCTCAGTGCTCAGTTTCTAAACAGAGAACGCTCGGACACTGAGCGGAGCCGAAGTGCCCGAACAATTTAGACTGAAACGACATTTGGAGAACTGATAGCTCGCTCCAGCACCAGTTTTGCTTCTGCAATACTTCCAATTGACTGAACAACCAGGGTAAGGCGATCTTTTTGCTCCTTCATCTGGCAATTGCTGGCATTGAGTTGAATGTAGTTGAGCATTCTTGAAAAGGTATCAGACTTATAATAGTCAGACTCCTTATTGGCTATAAAGTATCCAATCATCTTTTCTTGCTTCAATACCAGCTTTTCAAATCCGCATTGCTTTGCGGCCCAACGCAGCTGAATAGTTTCTAGCAGGGCTTCTGATTGGGGTGGAAGTTGGCCAAAGCGATCTATGAGCATAATCCTGAATTTATTGAGGTCTTCGTCATTTTCAATGTCATTCAACTCTTTGTAAAGACTAAGTCTCTCTGTCACCGTGTTGATGTAGATGTCGGTAAAGAGAATTTCCATATCAGTTTCTATCTGGCAATCTTTTGCATAGCTGGTGGTTTCATTAGTGGAGGAGTCTCCCGCTTTTCTTACCTGGTCATCCTTAAACAAGTTAGAAAACTCTCCTTCTCTTAATTCATTTACGGCTTCATCTAAAATCTTATGATAGGTTTCAAATCCCAGCTCGTTAATATATCCGCTTTGTTCTGCTCCGAGCAGGTTTCCTGCACCCCTGATATCTAAATCACGCATGGCAATGTTGAAACCGCTGCCAAGGTCTGAGAATTCTTCAATAGTTCTGAGTCGTTTCAACGCGTCGGTCGTTAACGTGGAGAAGGGAGGTGTTAGCAAATAACAAAATGCCTGTTTGTTCGATCTTCCAACGCGACCCCTCATCTGGTGTATGTCACTCAGTCCATGATGGTTGGCATTGTTGATGATGATCGTATTGGCATTGGGAATATCTAAACCCGACTCAATAATAGTGGTAGCCACCAACACGTCGTATTCACCATCAATAAAATCTATCATTACCTTCTCCAACCGCCTGCCTTCCATTTGGCCATGGCCTGTTACTACCCTTGCTTTCGGACATAACCCTTGAATCATCCCCGCAATTTCTTCTATGTTCTGAACGCGATTATGCACGAAAAATACTTGCCCTCCCCTGGCTACTTCATGCTCAATAGCCTCTTGAATAATCTCTTCGTTGTAAACGTGTAATTCTGTTTGAATGGGTTGCCGATTCGGCGGTGGTGTATTGATGACGGACAGATCACGGGCGCTCATGAGCGAAAATTGTAAAGTTCTGGGAATGGGCGTAGCTGTTAACGTGAGCGTATCCACGTTTACCCGCAAGGATTTTAGTTTTTCTTTTGTGCTTACACCAAATTTCTGTTCCTCATCAATGATCAGCAATCCAAGATCCTTGAATTTGATGTCTTTACTGACCAACCGGTGCGTACCTATGATAATATCGGTTTTTCCGGATGCCAGATTTTGAATGCTCTCCTTTATCTGGGCAGCGCTTTTGAATCTATTCAGATAATCAATGTTGCAGGGAAACTCTTTCAACCGATTTCTGAGCGTGTTATAGTGCTGCATGGCCAGGATAGTGGTTGGCACCAGGATGGCAACTTGCTTGCTATCGGTAACAGCCTTAAATGCTGCCCTAATAGCGATTTCAGTTTTTCCAAAACCTACGTCACCGCAGATCAACCGGTCCATAGGTATTTCGGATTCCATGTCTTTTTTGACATCTGCTGTTGCAGTAAACTGATCCGGTGTATCTTCAAACAAGAAGGAGGCTTCCAGCTCTGTCTGTAAATATGAATCAGGTGAAAATTGAAATCCTTTTCTTGTCTTGCGCTCCGCATAGAGTTTAATAAGATCTTTTGCAATGTCTTTTACCTTCTTTTTGGTCCGCTGCTTTAGCTTCTTCCAGGCGGTGGAACCCAATTTGTCTATCCTGGGCTGATGCCCTTCTCTGCCTGCATACTTCGATATACGATGTAGGGAATGAATGCTAACGTAAAGTATATCACCTTCTTTGTACACCAGCCTTATGGCTTCCTGTGGCTTGCCATTCACATCAATTTTCTCCAATCCTGCAAACTGGCCAATTCCGTGATCGATGTGCACCACGTAATCGCCCTTTTGCAGATTCTTGAATTCTTTGAGCGAAATGGCCTGTTTTTTTGTGAAGCTGCTCTTTAACACCACCCTGTGATAACGATTGAATATTTGATGATCTGTATAACACGCAATCTTCGCCTCATTATCGATAAATCCTTCATGGAGAGATAGTATCAAGGGTTCAAATAGTTGTGAATACTTATGCATGTCATTGTCGTTGTCATGGTGTGAAACATCAGTTTTGTGATGTTTTACCGAGATGTCTTGAAATATCGCATACAACCTTTCGATTTGATTGGCGCTATCAGAGAGAATAATGTTTTTGAAATTATCCTTCTGCTTCTCCGTCAGGTCCTGGAGCAGCATGTCAAACTGTTTATTGAAGGATGGCTGGGGTTTGGTTTTGAAATTGATTGTTGCTGTTGGCTCGAAGTGAAAGTGAGTACCAAATTCAAATATGGAATAGCCACCTTCTTCCAGGGCGGGTTGCTTCGTTTTGCTGAGTAGCTCATTCACCAGTTTGGCATCTTTAACCCATACAGTTGCTCTTGAATCCAGTAAGGAAAGAAAAGAAACCATGGCGTCTTGTGTAATATTTTCCTGAAGATCTGGAATGAGGTTGACAGCTCCTTTTCTCACGATGGATATTTGCGTTTCCGGATCAAAAGTTCGGATAGATCCGATCATGTCACCTTCAAATTCGATTCTGTACGGGTGGTCGTTGGAATAAGAAAACACATCTACAATGCCACCTCTAACGGCAAATTTTCCCGGCTCGAATATGAAATCTGTCCTTTCAAAGCCCATTTCAAAGAGTTTGTCTATCAACGTATCCTGATCGATGTCCTGGGATCGATTGATGCCGAAAGAATTTTCTTTAAGATGAAGTTCAGAAACTACTTTTTCCTTCAGCGCTTCCGGATAAGTAACAATAATTTTCTGTTGACTGTCGTCGTCGTTGTATGTTTTAATTTGATCGAAAACTTCAGTTCTTCTCAGCACATTGGCCTTGTCCATTACATCCTGCTTTCGGGAATTCTTGTAAGGTGAGGGAAAGAAAAATACCTTCTCTTGCCCAATCAATTGTAACAAGTCGTTGAAGAAATAAGTAGCTTCTTCCTCATGGGAGAGAATAATAAAGGCCAGACCGGGTGATTCATGCAATGATGTGGCACATATTATTGCATCAAGGGAGCCATTAATTCCTTTCAACTGCAGCACGGATGGAGAAGCCGATTCCACCCATTCTGAAATGGCACATGTGTGCGGGTCATTCCGGTAAATCTCTAAAAGATCTACAGCTTTCATAACAATTTAATATTGGGATAATAAAAATCCAGTATAAAAACTATATGCTGGATTAACTGGTGGTTACTTCAGAATATTGTGCCAGGAGTTCTTCCGCAGTGGTCACCATCTCTTCAGATCCGATCAAGATAGGTACTCGCTGGTGGATCCCTTCGGGTTGAATTTCCAATATTCTTTTGCTCCCGTTCGAGGCCTTTCCTCCAGCTTGTTCGGCGATAAAAGCCAGTGGATTGCATTCATATAACAGTCGCAATTTTCCGGTTGGAGAGAATGCGGTGGTAGGATAGATGAAGATGCCACCTTTGATCATATTCCTGTGGAAATCAGCTACCATTGAACCAATATATCTCAAAGAGTAAGGCCTGTTGGTTGCTTCATCTTCCTCCTGGCAATACTTGATATATTGCTTGATGCCTTCAGGAAAATGAACAAAATAACCTTGATTGATGGAATAGATCTTTCCGCACTTAGGAATCTTTATATCAGGATGCGACAGGCAAAACTCTCCAATGGACGGATCCAGTGTGAAGCCATTTACACCTCTTCCGGTGGTATACACCAGCATAGATGAAGAACCGTAAATAATATAACCCGCAGCGACCAATTCTGTTCCAGGCTGTAAGAAGTCATCTAAATCCGCAGGCCCCGATAAAGAGACTCTTCTGTAAATGGCAAAAATAGTTCCGGTTGATACATTGGAATCAATGTTTGAAGATCCATCTAATGGGTCGAACGCCACCACATATCTACCCACATCATCGCCGTTGCAAGTGATATGAATGATTTCTTCATTTTCTTCTGAAACCAATGCGCATACTTCATTTCCCGCTGTGAGTGCGGCTATAAACTGCTTATTGGCATATACATCCAGTTTCTGTACAACTTCTCCTTGAATATTCACTGAATCTGCTTCACCTAGGATATCGACCAAACCCGCCTTGTTTATTTCCCGGTTAACAATTTTCGCTGCAATAGAAATATCGCTCAATAAGCGCGTCAGCTCTCCTTTGGCGTACTTAAAGTCAGCCTGGCGCTCTATAATGAATTCGGTAAGGGTTTTTACAGCTTTCATTCTTCTTTAGGATAGGTATATTTTGGAGTGCAAATATCGGATAATTAAATGGAATTTAGACGTAAGAGTTCCGTCGGTATTACTTTTTGATTCACCTAGGAAGTGTTTGTATCAAGGATGAGTTACTTACAGAATATAATCAGAAGAAGCGTTTTGTAAAGGATTATTCCAGAGAGATTTTATAGATGTTATACGAATCATTCGTGATTAACTTCATATAATAGAGTCCGGGAGCGTTTTCGCCCAAATCAAGTTCAAACTTACCTTGACGAATTCTTTTGTTAATAGGTTCAATGACTTTTTTCCCATTCATATCATGTACACTTACTGTTACGTCTTTAATCGCCTCAAGAGTTACCTCAATATGAATTAAACCGCTTGTGGGGTTTGGATAAATCCTCCATATCAACCCTTCTCCTGGATTTGAAATAGCATTAATTCCAAAATAAATGGTATTCGATGCAGCTCTACAGCCGTTAGGGCTTTGCACTTCAACGTAATACTCGCCTGGTATTGAAGCGCCAATTATTTGCGCTATTGCGCCAGGTATAGCCATTCCATTGTAATACCATTGATAATTTGGCTGGTTAGTAGAAGTGATTATACTATCCATCAGAGTAACTACTGGAGGGTCCGGAGCATTTAATAAGTCTATTTGCACCACTGGGGAAATCTCAGAGCATCCATAGGAATTAGTAGTGGTGACATAATACTCGCCAGAATCGCTCACATATATTGTTTCATTCGTATCTCCAGTTGACCATAAATAGCCGTCATATCCGAGTACTGCAGACAACAATAGGCTATCATTATCGCAGACATTTGAAGATCCGGTGTAGCTGATTGTTGAAATGGGATTGGGATAGGTTATCACTTGAATTTGATCGGATGTTAGCTGGCAACCATTTGAATCTGTTAATGACACTTGGAAAAAGCCGAATTGATATACCACAATGCTTTGAGAAGTATATCCATTGGTCCATAAATATGTGTAGTTACTCATAGCCGTAAATACAACGGAATCCCCATCACACATTGTGGTATTTCCACTGATGGAAATACTAATATCAGGTAATGCCCACACTTGTATCGATAAAGTATCACTTGGAAACGTACCACAGGAGTTTCCTACCGTCACAAAATAAATACCCGTATTGAAAACACTTATGTTTTGAGAAGTATCGTTGGTAGACCATAGATATGAATCAGCAGTAGGGACAGTTACTACAGCAGAGTCACCAGAACAGAAATTTGAGTTGCCAAGAATAAAGCTTAGTCCGGGCGTGAGTAAGGTGTCCCTTGAATAATACAAACTCGGTGTGGTGATGACGCATCCAAAACTATTTACCGCAGAGACATTATAGAACCCCGCTGTATCAATAGTTATTGAATTTGATGTATCACCTGTAGACCATAAGTATGATATTGCAGGATCCCCGCCAGCTGTTAGAACCAATGAGTCATTCAGGCAAAAACCTGTAAACCCGCCAGAAAGAACATTTATATCGAAATCTGAATATGCCACTTCAATTGTATCGGTGTCATATATGCAACCCCATGAGCCAACTTTCTTTACCTGAACCCAAAATGTACCAGAGTCACTGGTAATAATTGAATCCGTGGTCTCACCCGTCGACCAATTATAATAATATCCAGGAGTTGCACTTAAAATAACTTCATCCCCGTTGCATACTGTTGTATCACTTACGGTTATATAGGCATCAACCGCATTTGAAGGTAATTCTATGTAAAAACAACCAATATTATTGTTTTCATTGGGTTCCATCGTAGATCCCAAAGGGTTAAACTGGGTAGGTACATCCAATGAATAGTACAATACTGCTGCGGTGTCACATAGTTGGGTTGGGTATAAAATGCTAACAGTAACAACAGAGGTATCTCCAGGAGCTAGTAGATCTTCTACCATGTTGACAGTCATATTGACGAGGGTGGTAAAGGTGTCTTGCTGAGTTACCCAAAAGAATTGAGTTGCAGCGTATCCTGTGTATTGATTGCCCGTGTTTGTAAACGAATAGGTTACCTCGAATTCCTGCGCTGTGTCAAGCACTACAATTGTATCACACGGAACTTCTAGGGCCATAAAATCACCAAAAAATGGTCCTGTGGTGTTAATCGCGAAATTATCAATTCTAAAACCCTGAGTCTTCCCTGCGTTACCGAATGGTTCTACAACGCTGCTGAATTTGAATCTGAAGACTACATCTGATTGGTTGGCCAATATGCTTGAAGCATCATAAGTGGTCGGCTGAAACCAATTTTCAAATTTGCTCCAGCCTGGATTTCCGTCAAAATCAACCAGATCTTGCAAATTGTACCAATTGTCGGAATTGGGATCATTATATATTCCCAAGAGATTCCAGGTGTTTCCGCCGTCCAGAGAATAATCTAAGTTGGCGCCATCCTTATCTTGCCCGCTGCCATAACTGCCCAAACAATAAAGGTTGAACCCAATATGCACCGTACTAATTCCCGTGAAGTCGAATGATGGAGATTCAAGATACCAGACAGGTACTGAATTGCTATAGAAAATTGCATCAATATTATCTGTATACCACTCAAATGATCTTCTTCCCGTTCCTCCCTCACCTGGAGCTATTAAATGCCTCATTCGAAAATCAGGATTTGAACAATATGGTTTCCAACCGTGAACAACTGTATCATTAAACTCATTGAAATATGGATAGGAGCTCACGGAATCAAGCGCTAGTGGCCAGGCACCTATGTTATTAACCTCATCTGATTCAACCATTACATTCAGGGGATCAATTTCATATATAAGATATACGTAATTGGAAAGATTGGTAACCGGATAGGATGTTGTGATATAGTAAGCCATGTCCGGCCTCGTAGCTTCAATTATGTTAGTTCCTATAAACTGGTCAAAGCCGTCAAGCACAGAGTCAATAGACAGGTAAAAATTGACGGTAGTGGAGTCCGAAATGTAATTTCCATCATTTTTAATCAGTATGTCAAAATTCACCAGGTTTTTAAGGGAACTGTACATTAATGCTTTCTTGTTGGCCACGGTAAGGTCATAGAATTTTTGTCTGATCTCGAAATTGTCAATTACTACCCCTTCGTCGCCATAATTGTACATACCGCCGAGCGGTTCAACCGCATCGCTTACTGCTAAATTATACCGAAATTGAACTGCAGTCTGATTTTGTAAGAACTTCAAATCAAGAATATAGCGAGTGTTACGGAGATTGTCCTTGCCTTGAAACAGATAATGTACTTGGAAAACATCTTCTCTCACCTCTAGAAGCAAGCTTGATTTAAGACTATTATTGTTCAGGGAAGGGTAGTACCACGGTTTAAAGGAGAGG
>JACZWC010000033.1 GCA_022572355.1 Bacteroidota bacterium
ACCAACGTGAGTTGCAATGGAGACTCATCTGGTTCTGCTACCGTAGCTCCTGCGGGCGGAACACCGCCATATACCTATTTGTGGGATGATCCTCTTGCTCAAACCACAGCCACAGCCACCGGGCTTCCGGCATTGGATCATTATCATGTAGATATTACGGATAGCAATGGCTGCACCATTCAAATAGAAGTGGTGGTCAATGAACCTGCAGCCCTTGTTGTCAGCAAAAGCAGCACGAATGTAAGCTGTAATGGAGACGGTGATGGCACTGCGACTGTAACGGCTTCGGGAGGCACCCCGCTGTATACTTATTTATGGAACACTTCACCTGCTCAAACCACTGCAACCGTAACAGGGCTCGTTGCCGGCTCCTATTCAGTTACGGTAACCGACGCCAATGGCTGCGACACTTCTCTTGGTGTTGTTATCACAGAGCCAAATTCATTAATGATAACTTTTTTTAACAGAATACACGTAAATTGCAATGGCGGTGCAGATGGTTCGGTATCGGCCGTTGTGATTTTTGGCACTTCTCCCTATATTTATTCCTGGAATACAATTCCACCGCAAACTACGGTAACAGCAACTGGTCTTTCGGCAGGCAGTGTAACTCTACTTGCTATTGATAATAATGGATGTATTATATCCAGCTCCATAAGTATTAGCGAACCGCCACCAATAATAATAACTGCAACTGTTGTCGATGCCAATTGTGGAAATAATGACGGACAAGCTACTGTAACTGTATCAGGAGGAACTCCTTACACGGTTGGAGCCCCATACCTTTATTTCTGGAACACAGCGCCCATTCAAACAGGCGCAACAGCTACCGGCCTTCCCGTCGGCGCTGTTGATGTAATTGTAACGGATTCCAATGGTTGCTCGGTAATAGCTACTCCACTTATTAGTGATTTGAATGTGACACTTGCATTGATTGCTGTTAACAATGTAGGGTGTTTCAGTGGAAATAATGGATCGGCAACTGTAGCTGCATCGGGCAGCACTCCTCCATATACTTTTCAGTGGGATCCTGCAACTGGCGGACAATCATCAGCGACGGCAACCGGCCTATCAGTTGGCACTTATAATGTAACTGCTACAGATTCCAATGGCTGCCAGGCATCCTTGGCGGTAACGATTACCCAGCCTTTGCCCATCATCAGCAGTGTAAGTTCAAGTGACGTAATCTGTAATGGTGGATCAACCGGCCAAGCCACGATAGTCACATCGGGAGAGTCGCCACCTTACACCTATTTGTGGAGCTCTATTCCAGTTCAAACTTCGGCTACAGCTACCGGATTAGCAGGTGGTAGCTATTGGGTTACGGTAACTGATTTTGCCGGATGCGATTCAACAATTAACGTGGTGATCAGCGATCCACCACCGCTTGATATTAGCACTTCGGCTGCTGGAGTAAGCTGTTTTGGCGCGAGTAATGGCTCAGCAACAGTTACAGTTATTGGGGGTACGCCGTCGTATACCTACGTATGGAGCGATCCGGGAACGCAAACTGCAGCAACTGCCTCAGGTTTGGATTCAGGTGTCTACGTAGTCTTCGTTACCGATGCAAATGGCTGTGATACTACGGCTAGTGTAACTGTTATAGAACCTGCCTTGTTGACGCTAAGTGCAAGCAGTTTCAATGTCAATTGTAATGGCGCTTGCGATGGAATAGGCACGGTTACTGCAGCGGGAGGAACACCGGTGTATACCTATGCATGGAACACCATTCCCTCACAGTCGTCATCAGTGGCTGACAGTTTGTGCCCGGGAAACTATACAATCAGCGTTGGTGATAACAATGGCTGTAATGCATCGGCAAATATTACTATATCAGAACCAACCTTATTAACAGGCAGTATTACATCTTTTGATCACGTAACCTGCAATGGAGTTAATGATGGAAATGCATCGGTAACACCGTTTGGAGGAACACTGCCCTACACCTATTCGTGGAATGATCCGTTGTTGCAGACAGATTCATTGGCAACTGGGTTATCTGCGGGAATTTATATCGCAACGGTTACAGATTCCAACGGATGTAGTATTTTGAAAACAGTTACTATCATAGAACCACCGCTCTTAACCGCAAGCATAGCTCTAAGTTTTAACATAAGTTGCAATGGAGCCAATGATGGGCAGGCAACCGTCTCAGCGACAGGTGGCACACCCGCATATACCTATTTATGGAATGATGGTTCTGCCCAAACAACGTCAGTTGCCGTTGGATTAGCGCCTGGAAATTATACTGTAACCGTTACCGATGTCAATGGTTGTGATACCGTAGCAAGTATAAACATCATAGAGCCGGCCGTTCTCTCCGCAATTATTACTAACAGTTCGAATGTAAGTTGTTTTGGTGGAAGTGACGGTTCGGCTACGCTCACCGCCAGCGGGGGGACAGCGCCATATACTTATCTATGGAATGATTCATCTGCCCAAACCACTGCCACGGCAAGTGGCCTTTCGGTGGGAAGCTATATTGTGACGGTTACCGATGCCAACGGTTGTGACACGATGGCAAGCGCGTCAATTACGGAGCCTCCATTGCTCACTCATACCATCACATCAGTAGTTGATGTTAGCTGTAATGGATCCTGTAACGGTGAAGCAACAATACTGCCATCTGGAGGAACACTTCCTTATACCTATGTTTGGTGCACTACACCGTTTCAATCAAATAATACGGCAACGGGATTGTGTCCGGGTAACTATTGCATTGCGGTGATGGACGCCAATGGGTGCACGGTATCCGATACGGTAGTAATTATTCAACCCCCAATTCTCACTGCAAGTGTAGACCCTCCTATCATCCACGTGAAGTGCAAAGGCGGCAGCAATGGAGAGGCAACGGTAATTGCATCCGGTGGTACCACACCCTATTCGTATGCATGGGATGATCCGATGTTGCAGAGCACTGCAACAGCTACCGGACTTATTGCCGGTACATATACCGTAGTGGTTACGGATTCAAACAATTGCAACTCAACGGGAAATGTAACCGTAACTATCAATGAACCGGCTCAATATCTAACAATAAGCATCGCCGACAGTTTAAATGTTAGTTGTAATGGTGGAAGCGATGGGGAAGCAACAGCTATGGCATCAGGAGGAACGCCTTTTTACACTTACCTGTGGAGTATTTTACCTTCACAATATACGGCAACTGCGACGGGACTCTCTGCTGGTACCTATGCAGTAACTGTTTTAGACGGAAATGGCTGTGATACATCAACTGGTATAAACATTGGTGAGCCAGCGTTACTGATAGCAACCATCACAGATAGTGTTAATGTGAGCTGTGTGGATGGAAGCGAAGGTAGTGCGACAGTAGCTGCTTCTGGAGGGATATCGCCTTATATTTATTCGTGGGATACCAATCCTGTTCAAACAAATACTGTAGCGACTGGGCTCGCTGCCGGAACTTATACAGCTACGGTTTCCGACACGAATAATTGTATTGCATATTCTTCTGTAAATATAACCGAACCAGATTCCATATTGTTATCAATTACTGCAGTAAATGCAAATTGCGGAAACCCGGATGGAGCAGCAAGTGTGGTTGCAACCGGAGGAACACCTCCGTACTCTTATCTATGGAGCCCTGGCGGAGTAACAAATGATTCAATAACAGGAATTTTCTCAGGGATTTACACAGTTGTTGTTACCGATTCTAACGGATGCATGGACTCAGCCGTTGCCTTAGTCAATGATATTGTGGTTTTTATTATACAGGATTCAACTGAAGATTTGACTTGCTATGCGGGCAGTGATGGAACAATAAGTATAAGCATTACCGCCGGAACACCTCCATTTACTTTTGATTGGAGTCATGATTCAGGGTTAAACGATTCAATGGCAACGGGATTATCCGCTGGAGTTTATTACCTGACTGTTACAGATTCCAACAACTGTTTGGCCAGTCAGCAATTCACTATCAGCGGCCCGGTTGCAATACTCGATAGCGTCTATATTCAAAATGTAACCTGCTATAGCGATAGTGACGGGCAGGTATCCGTGTTTGCGGTGGGGGGAACTCCTCCCTATACTTATTTATGGGGTACTGTCCCTGTGCAGACTGACTCCTTTGCTACAGATCTGACAGCCGGGAGTTACAACATTTCCATTACTGATACGCTCGGTTGTGATACTACTGTAACCGTTACAATTACAGAGCCGGATAGTATGATAGCAACTATTACGGGTGTTACCAATACCAGTTGCATAGGTTCATGTGATGGTACGGCAACAGTAATGGGTTCCGGAGGTAACCCACCTTACGGATATTCATGGCAGATCGGTTCAGGCCCCGTTCAAACAGATTCTACAGCTACAGGGTTATGTGCAGGAACCTTTTCCGTAATACTTATGGATATGAAAGGATGCCTGGCTTATGCGGATACAAGCATCACCGAACCGGATACGCTTTCAGCTTCCATAACCAATGTAGTAAACGTAAGCTGTAACGGTAAAAGAGATGGGCAGGCCACAGTAACCGTAACAGGCGGAATGCCCGGATACAGTTATTTATGGAATACAACGCCTGTCCAAACCGATTCCACTGCTACGGGTTTAGAACCCATAACACATACTGTAACCGTTACGGACACAAACGGCTGTTCGACCACTGCCAGTGTAAGCATCACTGAGCCAGGTGTTTTTGCGGCGAGCTTGGGAAGCGTTACCCACGTGAGTTGTAATGGAGGGTTTGACGGCAGCGCATCCGTAGTACCTTTCGGCGGGACAACGCCATACAGCTACGCTTGGAGCACTGTTCCGGTACAGACCGACTCCATCGCCACGGGGCTGAGCGCAGGTACGGATACTGTAATTGTCTCTGATTTTAACGGATGCAGCGACACCGTTATCGCTCCGATTAATGAACCGCCATTATTGACAGTTAGTATAACCGACAGCATGAATGTCAGCTGTTTTGGGGGTAGTGATGGAGAAGCTACAGTTACTGCCGCAGGGGGGTCGGGGCTATATGCGTATTTGTGGAATGACTCTGGCACCCAAACAACCAAAACAGCAACGGGGTTGTCAGCAGGGAATTACACAGTAACAGTAACTGATGATAATAGTTGCGATACAGGCGTGAGTGTAACCATCACGGAGCCTCCCCTGCTCACAGTAAGCGTTACCAGCAGTATAAATGTAAGTTGCAATGGAGGTAATGATGGTTCAGTATCCGTATTAGTATCTGGAGGAACGACTCCTTATACTTATTTATGGGATGATGATTCAACTCAGACAACTGATTCGGCTTATATTCTTATTGCAGGGGTATATACTGTAACTGTTACCGATACATTGGGCTGCGATACAACAGTAACCGATACAATTACCGAACCTGCCTTGCTTGTAGCTGTGATCCCCAACGTTTCAAATGTAAGCTGTAAGGGTGATAGTATGGGATCAGCAACAGTGAATGTATCAGGTGGTACATCACCCTATACTTATCTGTGGAACGACCCAAATGCACAAACAGATACAGTTGCAACAAACCTTTTTGCTGGTACATTTAACGTAATCGTAACTGATTTTATGGGATGTGATACAACGATAATCGCAACTGTGACCGAGCCCGATTCATTGATATTATCCATTATCAATATTACTCATGTGGCATGCTATGCCGACAGCACCGGCGAAGCGACTGCCAGCGTGAGCGGGGGTACTTTACCATATGTTTATTTATGGAATACTCCTGACACAATTTCGCAAACTGATTCTATGGTTACCGGGCTGCCGGCGGGAACCTATGCTGTGACGGTTACCGATACGTTGGGTTGTGTAGCTAATGATAGTTTGATCATTACCGAGCCGTCGGATATTCTTATTTCGGTTTCAAATGATACACTTATTTGCACAGGCGATAATGCCCTTATCAGCGTTTTTGCTTCTGGGGGATCTGGTGCGCTCACTTATACGTGGAGTGACACCACGTTGAGTGGCTCCGGCACGTTTAGCGTGTCTCCTGTGGATACTACAAGTTATATAGTCACTGTAACAGACAGCTTGGGTTGTATTTCGAAGGACAGCATTAAGGTTAGTGTCGGTCCAGTGATCATCATCTTTGCTGTTGACGATTCTATTTGTGTGGGAGATAGTACGGTAATTTCTGCGGTTGTTACGGGGGGAGACGGAAATTATTCTTATTTGTGGGAAACAGGGGATACGACCAATGCAATAACGGTTAATCCAACCAGCAGCACGTATTATACGCTTACAGTTGATGACGGTTGTGCTACTCCGCCAGTAACAGATTCGGTATTTGTTGAAGTGAATCCTTATCCGGTGATTGGTTTATTACCGCCAGATGCGAGTGCTTGCGAAAGTGCAACTATCACGTTTATAGATATAATTGCTGACATTTCCGGATCGACATATTTCTGGGATTTTGGAGATGGAAATACTGATACAACAACAAACGCATCCGTAATTTACACATATAATAACACTGGAATATTTAATGTTTCTGTTTCAGTTATGTCTCCGAAGGGATGCCAAACCGATTCAACAAATTTCAGTACTGTTGTGATATCGGCATTACCCACTGCAAACTTTACCGGTGTACCGATAGATACGGCGATAATACAACCCACTGTAGATTTTACTGATCTGTCATTGGGGGATCCTATTATTGGCGATACCATTTCCAGCTGGTATTGGGACTTTGGAGATGGGAATATTTCAACTTTGCAACATCCTGTCCATACATATACTGACACAGGTATGCATACCATTATGCTGGCCATAATTAATGAATACGGCTGTCATGATACCATCATAAAAACCTTAGTGATCTGCTCAGGCCAATCCTTGGGTAGTGATAGCATTGTTTTTTCATATCTGCCTGTTGTAATCTGTACTGCTGATCCCACTGTTACAACCACTGAATTTCCTAAAATTAAATTCACATCGACCATTAGCCCCCGGTATCATTGGGATTTTGGGGATGGGGACACTACTAATTTTAGAAATCCGGTACACACCTATAAAGATAGTGGCACTTATAACACTGTTCTTACAGTTACAAATATATACGGGTGTGTAAATACTTGTAGCTTGGATATAGTTGTTAATCCTTATTTCGAAATCAAAGTGCCAAATGCCTTTACACCTGATCCGAATGGGCCAAATGGCGGAGTATACAATTTCAACATATTTGATAACAATGTGTTCTTTCCCGTTACAAAGTTTGTCGATGAGTTTCATATGATGATATTTAACCGGTGGGGTGAGTTGGTGTTTGAATCCTTTGACCTGAAGATTGGCTGGGATGGTTATTATCGTGATGAACTCAGCCAGGCAGATGCCTATGTATGGAAAATTGAGGTGAGGTTTATTAACGGGGAAGAGGTGAAACTGATCGGAGACGTAACTTTAATAAGATAAAAATGAGCAGGTTAAAATTAGTGGCTATTTGTGTATCAATCTGTTATCTCACAGGTGTGAATCATGTGGCTGCTCAATCCGTCCCGATAGCCCCCGATAGTTATCGGGGCGGGAGCGATCGGATGAAATATTCAAAGCAGCAAAAAGAACTTAAGAGAGAAGCTGATTATTATTTCAACTATGGCGATTATGTAAGCGCTCAAAATATTTACGACAGTTTATACATAAGTGATAGTATTTCACCTGAATTGAACTTTAAATTAGGCATATGTGCATTGTTAGGACACAGTGATAAATCTAAATCAACCGAATATTTTAAGATCGCTGCTGCTGCAGGACAAACGGAAGCAATTTTTTATTTAGCGAATTGGTATCATCTTCAGAACGATTTTGATAAATCGATTGAGTTATATGAAAAATATAAAGGTGCTGATGGGAAAAAATTTATTGACGATACAGAAATTAATACGCGAATCGCTACATCTAACAGAGCAAGAGAGATGATGAATAATCCCGTTGATGTTAGAATTGAAAATATTGGGTCACTGATTAATACTGAATATTCTGAATATGTTCCTGTAGTATCAGCGGATGAGTCTGTACTTATTTTCACATCCAGAAGAAAGGGAGGAACTGGCGGGAAACTCGATCTCTATGGCAAGTACTTTGAGGATATATATATATCATACAAAGAAAATGATGCATGGCTTCCACCCGTAGGAATTGGCTCAAACATTAATACTGATAGCTATGATGCATGTGTCGGCTTATCATCCGACGGGTCCACCTTATTAACCTATAGGGCCAATGAGTCATTTACGGGAGGCGATCTTTATTGGTCAACCTTAGAAGGTGATGTATGGCAAAAACCGGTTAAATATGGCCCGAACATAAATAGTGAATATATAGAACCTAGCGCCAGTCTTAGTTCAAGTGGCAACACATTGTATTTTTCAAGCAATCGGCCAGGTGGTTATGGAGGGCTTGATATATATAGGGTGGTTCGATTGCCAGATGGGAAATGGAGTTTACCGGTAAATCTTGGGTCCCAGATAAATACTAAATATAATGATGATGCCCCTTTTATTCACCCGGATAATATCACACTGTATTTTAGCTCTCAAGGCCACGGCACAATGGGAGGTTATGATATATTCAAGTCAGAACTTGGTGAAACCGATTCCAATGGCTATCGTGACTGGTCTGGCGCTGAGAACCTGGGTTATCCTATCAACACAACTGACGATGATATATATTTTGTGCTTTCTGCCGATGGCAAAAGAGGGTATTATTCTTCGAGTAAAATAGGCGGGTACGGAGAACAAGATATTTATATTATGCATTTGCCTTATGAATTCAAGGAACTAACTATCATCAAAGGTGCGGTTACATCTGCTGATTCATTGGAAAAACCGATCAAAGCCAGAATTGTATTGAGAGACTATGAAAGCAAGAGAATGCAAGCCCTGTATCATTCAAATTCTAAAACCGGCAAGTACATGTTAATTATACCACCAGATAAAAAAATCAGAATTTCGGTGGAAGCGCCAGGTTATTTTACCCTTTATGATGTGGTGTACTTTGAGCTTGGAGAAGGTTTTAACATAATATACAGGCCGATTAGGCTTGAAACCAGAGATTAGATATTATTGATAATGAAAATCAATGCCAAACATATATTTAGTTCCTTACTGCTTGGCCTATTTCTTATGGCAGGAGTTTCATCTGCCCAAGATCCGCAATTCTCACAATTCTACAATGCTCCTTTGTATTTGAATCCTGCATTTACAGGAAACACAATACAGGGAAGAGTCGGGACAAATTATAGAAAGCAATGGCCGGGAATATCAGGTGCTTTTACGTCATACACCCTTTTTTATGATCATAATTTGGCTAAGATACAAAGCGGCGTTGGCCTTATGTTTGTAAAGGACCAGGCAGGCAGTGTAGGCCTGAGATTTACTAAGATAGCTGGATTGTATTCTTATAAATTGGCTGTTACAAGGAAGTTTTTCGTAAATGCCGGTGTACGCGCTTCGTACGCTAATTACACCATGGATTTTTCCAAACTTGAATTCGGAGATCAATTTTTGAGAGATAACCCCATTTTTTCTGTCGAGACCTTTGCAGTTCAAGATGTTTCCTATTTTGATTTGTCAACGGGGTTTATTGCATATGGAGGCCGTTTTTGGATCGGAATGGCCATCGATCACCTGACAAGGCCTAAGTACTCTTTTATGGGCTATGATGCACATTTGCCTATTAAATACTCAATTCATGGAGGTTATATTCTACCCTTAAAAAAAACACAGAAAGGAAATACAGTTAAAAACTTAATGATCGCTGCTAACTATAAAGCTCAGGGGAAGTGGGACCAGTTTGATATTGGTGCCTATTTTAAAATCAAAGCTTATGTAATAGGGGTTTGGTATAGGGGTATTCCCTGGCTCAAGGCATATAAACGTGGATATTCAAATAATGATGCTGTTATATTGTCCGTAGGTTATAAAGTTCAGGATTATTTAAATATTGGCTATAGTTACGATATTACCATATCCAAACTGGGCCTTGCTACAAAAGGAGCACACGAAATATCAATTATTTACGAGTTTGCCCGGGCTGAGTATAAACGAGATGTCAGGAGAAGAAAGTTGATGGTGCCTTGTGCCAAGTTTTCAAACAGCGCTTTTGGAATGACCCCATCAAAGAAAAATAAACGAAAATAAAAATTTCGTTTTTACATCTGACGTAGTGTTTAGAAAAGTGCCACAAACACAAGCGCGACAACATGCAAAAGAATTTCATGATTCCCTGCATGAAATTTTGATTTAATAGCTCCAGCTATTCGTCCAACTGTTGAAGAAGTCGAAGCCGATTTTAATCTCGCCCTTTATATCGGACTGGTTACTATCTGAAATGGCGTAGTACATGCCTACTTTCATCACTTGTCTCCTGATGCGGAATGGCCACTCCAGGCCAAAAAATATTTCCGCATGCTGAAAATCATTTTTCTCCATTAGCAATATGCCTACACCGGCCGCGAGCTGCAAACCGGTTTTTTTGATGAGAGGAATCTTGTTCAAGAGTGTGCCATTAAAGTTGTGTAAATAGTTCAGCATTAAGTAAGGGCCGTTGGTTGAGATGGCCGAAAATCCAGGCCTTAGCAACTGAAAGCTCTTGAGTGGATTGCTAAATAAATACATATCGCTGCGCCTGAAATATTTGTAATCTGTTAATTGTAAATTCTTATTGGTTAAATAACCTCCAACCATCGCCCGTACTTTGCTCACTCCAATGGTACCAACCTTGATGTCATCCTTGAACTTGATTTCCATAAAGTCGTAATCAGCGACACTGCCGAAGAATCCTGGAATTCCTTTCTTATACCAAAGCGTAATTGTTGGCCATTTGCTGGGTAAGTTGATCTTTTTGTATGGTTCCGTCATGTATTTCTGACCAATAGTGTAACGGATTTTGATGTCAATAAGTAATTCTTCGAAGGCGTCGAATTCTTGTGGTTGGTTAAATTCGCCAAAAAGTGTGTCACTCCAGCTGGTCAGCTCAATTCCGGTAATTGGTCTTTTCTCAACATACTCCACCGTGAAATCTATGAAGAGGCCGTTAATAAATTCCATATCATGGCCAAGTGAATAGCCGATTTCCTGGATATAATTGCCTCTGCTAAAAATGGCCTCAATACTCTCATACTCATTGAGCATCGTGTAAGAGTTTTTGTAATCCGCATGTATACTACCGAATTTTTTAGGTAGGTAGAGTACATCAAATCCTAAACTGCCTTTTAAGTCATTATTCTTAAATCCATAATTGAGCAACCAATCCATCTCTACCTGGTAGGCTTTGCTAAATTCTTTGGTGATTAATCCACCTGGTGCGTGCCTGTAACCTCCCACGCCAAAAATGTACATCTGCTGGATCAGTGGATCAAAATAAATAGTTCTCTTTTTAAAACTGTTGTGCCATCCGAATCCATTAAGAACATAATCCCAGATGTTATTACGATTATAAATGCTGTCGTCTTTCATCATGAATTCGGCCGTTTTATGATAAGCATCGATACTATCTTGTCGCCGGATGAATTGCATTTCATCATCTTTTAGGGTAATGGGACGAATGACTTTCCAGTAACTGCTGTCCACGTCGGGAGCTGTATCGGTGACAGTGCGTAGCTCATTGTGAAAGAATTTCTTCTCGAAGGTTGGATTCAATTCATAGTCAGAATACATAATTAATGTGTTACCCAGAATATGCATCTTTCCCTCCTTGGCATCATAAAAGAACTCCTCACGGCTCAACAGCCATGTGCTGTCTTCAACCAGATCGTAATCCTGCAAGATCCTGAAGTAATTGAAATGATAGAGCTCTCTTTTATCCGGTTCCAAGTCCACTGCCTTGATATTCCACCAATCGTCCACGATATAGATGTAACCTTTGAACAGGGCGGCATCTGTTCGCCTGGGAATTACTTCGATCTTGTTGATCCACCTTCCGTCCTGCATAAATGATTCCTCAAATCTGAATTTGTAGCTCAACATGGCCAATTTGCTAAGCGGTGACACAAAGGGAACGGGGCCCAAGCTCGGCAGATACAGGTTGTTTTTATAAAAATTAAAAGTCGCTTCCGATAAATTGATCTTGAACAAATTCTTGTTCACAGATTCCCTGGGGTAGGGGTCATCTTCGGTATCAAAGGTTATATTAACTGTTACCGTTGCGTTGTAGCTGTCGCTTATGTCCTTGACTGCAGTTTTTATCTCTTTCCATTTGTTGGGTGATTTAAAGTGAGAGGTTCCATAGCTCTCGTGAAAGTTCATATTCTCTTTGGTAAGCACATTGGGTAATGTATCACGCTCCTTGAAGCTCATGGTGTCGTGTGTCATGAATTCCTTTTCGAGACTCGCTTTGATATAAGTCGAGCAGCTAAATGCATCGACTGGTTTTCTGTATTTGTGCCGATTCTCGATTGCCTTTCTTATTATCGGGTAAGCTGGGTCTTCCTTGTCGGCAGAAATTTGAACCATATCAAGTTCTGTAAGCTCTTCGAATAGCGTAACGTTCAGTCTTTTGTTCGTGTACCCAATAATGATAGGCACTGTTTTCTTCTTATATCCTACAGATTGGAAAACGATGTTGTATTCACCTGGCTTCAATTGTAGATAGTACTGGCCTTTCAGATTGGTCGCAACACCATAGGTTGTGTTTTGCACGAATATGCTCACATATGGGATCGCCTTTCCCAATGAGTCGCGCACCACACCTGTAAGCTGATAGGCCATCAATGAAAATGGCAGCAGCAAAAGTGTGACGGTAAAAGCAAACAGTTTCATATGCCGAAGACGCACTTGATGGATAAATTCTTAATTTCATAGAGCCCATACCTATCAGGAACGGGTATATTTGACGGTGTTTTTTAACAAGGTGCAAAGTTACGCTATCTAGTCAAGCATGGAAATAAGTTTGTATATAATGTCAGTGTTGTATATCCTGGCTGGAGTGATGCATTTTGTGGCGCCAAAGTTCTATTTGAGGATTATGCCAAGGTACATTCCATATCATAATGCGTTGGTTGTAATAAGTGGCGTTGTTGAGATAATATTGGGAATATTGCTGCTTTTTCCAGCTTACAGAACACTGGCAGCTTGGGGTATCATCGCTTTGCTGATCGCGATATTTCCGGCAAATATAAATCACCTCACTTCTGCCAAGCCCGGGAAGGGGCCACCGCTATGGTTACTATACATGAGGCTTCCGATCCAGGGAGTGTTGATTTGGTGGGCTTATCTTTTTACATAACACTAAGGACACTGAGCGGAGCCGAAGTGTCCGTTATGAGTAAGTTACTTCAACCTCATATTCTTCTTCAGCCTCTGCTCAAAGAAAGAGTGTAGAGGGAAGATCAATCCGGCAAGGACAGCGTTAAAGCCCAGTTTTATAGCCGGAGCGCCAGAGCTCATCTCTTCAATATAAGGATCTAGCAGTACCAGTGTGAATTCGAAGAATAACAAAAATGCAAAGAACACGATGCCTTCAGCCAATCTAATGGGCAGAGAGAACCTTCCCACCATAAATACGCCTATGAAGAGCAGTACAATAAATATCAATATACCTGAATATTGCAGGTTGTCTCTTCTGGATTCACGGTCTCTTTTAATTTTTGCCGCTGCTTCTTTCGCTCTTTTTTCCTCTTCAATTTTTCGCTCCATCTCAAATTTGGCCTCGAGCTTACCAATTTCCTTGCTCTTGTCCTCGTCAAACAAGCTGTCTTTTAATCGAGCATAGAGCAGTTGGTATTCATATGCTTTCTCATATTCTTCTTTGGCAGAGAGTGAGTCTATTAATTCAAGGTATACGGCCTTCCGTTCTTGCATCGATTCTATTTTCTCTGCCAATACCGATTCATTTTCCAGGGAATCAGCGTATGTGCTGTCTTGCGAATAGCCTGGCGTGGATAACAGGCTTACACTAAACAAAAGAGATAGTGCAATATTTGTAACTCTTGATATCATATTCATGTGCAATTTAACAAATTATTATCGTGCTGCAATTCCAACACCGCCATATCCTTCGTCTATCTTCGTGCCATTTTTAAATACTTTGCCTTCCGTAGTCAATAAATACCAGTCTCCGTGTGCCGCGGCTATATCTTTAGCACCATAACCTTCATCCACCATATTACCGTTTTTAAATACCTTTCCTGACTCGGTTAATAAGTACCAATCAGCCCCGTCTGCCGCAATTGCCACGCCAGAGTAATCGTCATCTATCTTATTTCCATTCTTGAATACTTTTCCGGCTTTGGTAAGTACATACCAATCATCTCCCGATGCAGCAATATCCTGAGATCCATAGTCTTCGTCTATCTTGGTGCCGTTCTTAAACACTCTTCCGGCTTCTGTCAATAAATACCAATCAGATTCAGCGGCAGCGATGGCAACTCCAGTATATCCTTCATCGATTTTAGTTCCATTCTTGAAAACCTTTCCGGCTTTGGTCAGTACATACCAATCATTGCCACTGGCTGCTATATCCAAAGCGCCATAACCTTCATCTATCTTGGTTCCATTTTCAAAGACTTTGCCCGCTTCAGTGAGTACGTACCAGGTAGAACCACCCACCGGCGGACTGATCATCCCAAATGAAATGAACATCATCGTACAAACGGCAAATATCAAAACTGTCCTGCGTACCATATTCACATCAAAAGGAGTTTCCTAAATTATGTATTTTCTGTTGGTTAATTCAACTTTGGTAAATATCATGCCAATATTTTGAAGCGGTACAATTCAGGATTCGCCGCAAGATTCTTGTATGCTAATTAAATCGCTGCTCGTGATGTGTAAATAGTGTGCACTGCTCATCATCACACCATTTCCATTCATCCACACAAAATACTCATCAATCTAATTTGTTGGATTCCTGCTACCGAAACACCGAATTATTAGTTTGGAGTATTATCTTTGCACGCCGAAACGAAAAAGGAACAACTAAAATGAAATATTCAATATTACTTATCAGTGCATTGATGGTATTTACAACATCATGTACTACTACCGATTCAGAAGAGGGAAGTGCGACAGATGCAGACTCTACAGCTACCGTGGAAGATGATTTCAAATACCTGGCAGAAAGATTCGCTGATGTTAAGATTTTAAGATACAAGATCCCGGGTTTTGAAGAATTAGACCTGAAAAAAAAGAAACTGTTGTATTATCTGTATCAGGCAGCTCACTCAGGGAGAGACATGATCTACGATCAGAATTATAAACACAACCTCTATATAAAAAGGACGTTGGAGGCCATTGTCATCAGCTATTCTGGTGATAAGACAACCGAAGACTATGGAAAGTATTCTGATTTTACCAAGAGGGTGTGGTTCTCCAATGGTATACATCACCATTACTCATCATCTAAAATAGAGCCTGAATTTTCTAAAGAGTATTTCGCGGAATTGGTAAATGGTTCAGATGCAAGGCTTCTACCAGTTCAAGAGGGCGAATCAGTTGAGGTTCTAATACAAACTATTTCAGGAATTCTTTTTGATCCGGAACGAGATCCTAAGAGAGTTAACAAGAGCCAAGACGCGGATCCGGTGGCGAATTCGGCCAACAATTATTATGAAAATGTAACTCAAAAAGAGGTTGAGGACTTTTACAGTAAGATGATCGACAAAAAAGAGAAGCATCCAATTTCTTACGGGTTGAATTCCAAGCTCATTAAAACAGATGATGGAATTGAAGAGCGAGTGTGGAAAGTAGGAGGGATGTACTCTGCTGCTATTACGGAAATCGTATCGTGGCTTAAGAAAGCGAGCAGCGTAACAGAGAATGAAAACCAGAAGAAGGCTATAGATTTGCTAACAACGTACTATGAAACAGGTGATCTTGCAACATTTGATGCTTATAACATAGCATGGGTGCAGGACACAAGTTCGAGGGTAGATGTGGTCAATGGATTCATCGAAGTATACGGTGACGCAATAGGATATCGAGGAGCCTATGAATCTGTGCTATCAATAAAGGACATGGAAGCTTCTAAGCGAATTGCGGCTATCAGTAATGAGGCACAGTGGTTTGAAGATAATTCAACCATTATGGATGAGCATAAGAAAGCTGAAGTAGTTGGAATTTCGGCGAAGGTAATTACTGTAGTCACCGAGAGTGGGGATGCCAGCCCGGCAACACCTGTTGGTATCAATTTACCAAATGCCAACTGGATACGCTCTGAATACGGATCAAAATCTGTTACTATGGGCAACATAATGGAAGCTTACAATAACTCTAAGAAAGAAGGAGGGGCCCTGGAAGAATTTGCATTTTCTGAGGAGGAAATTTCGAGAGCTAAGGAATGGGCTTCATTGGCCGGCAATCTGCATATAGATTTGCATGAGGTGATTGGACATGCATCAGGTGTAATAAATGACGGTGTTGGAACTCCTAAAGAGACGTTGAAAAGTTATGCTTCTACATTGGAGGAGGCAAGAGCCGATCTCGTTGCGTTGTATTATCTATTGGATCCTAAGATGATTGAATTGGGCGTTATGAAGACGCTGGATGTTGGCAAGACATCATACGACCACTACATTAAAAATGGTATGCTGGTTCAACTGGTGAGAATTAAATTAGGAGATGTGCTGGAAGAAGCGCATATGAGAAATCGTCAATTGGTGGCAAAGTGGTCCTATGAGCGTGGAGCAGAGGAAAATGTGATAGAGAAGGTGGTGAAAGAGGGAAAGACCTATTACGTTGTTAGAGATTATGAGAAGCTGAGGGTTATCTTTGGAGAATTGATGAGGGAAATTCAAAGAATCAAGTCGGAGGGAGATTATGAAGCCGGTAAAGCGCTCGTAGAGAACTACGGCGTACAGATTGATCCTGAAATTCATAAGGAAATATTGGACAGATTTGAAAAGCTTAATGTGGCGCCTTACGCTGGATTTATCAACCCGGTTCTTAAGGCAATTATGGAAAATGGCGAGATTATCGATGTTGTTGTAGAGTATCCGGACGACTTCACCGAGCAAATGCTTTACTACGCGAAAAACTATTCATTTCTACCTACCTATAACTGAGAATGAATGAAGTTGTTATCATATCCGCAGTACGCACACCTATTGGGAGTTTCGGGGGCAGTTTAAGCAGTTTATCGGCAACTGAGTTGGGAGCAGCAGCTATTAAAGCCGCTGTGGAAAGAGCTGGAATAAAATCCGATCAGATTGATGAAGTTTTTATGGGCAACGTACTGCAGGCAGGAGTAGGGCAGGCACCGGCACGCCAGGCGTCGATATTTGCTGGAATTCCGGATACAGTTCCGTGTACCACGGTCAATAAGGTATGTGCTTCTGGAATGAAATCTATCATGTTGGCTGCACAGTCAATTGCATTGGGCGACAATGAAATTGTCATAGCTGGGGGGATGGAGAGCATGTCAAATGTTCCATATTACTTACCCAAGGCAAGAACCGGTTATAGATTAGGGGATGCCATTATTACCGATGGACTTGTATCGGACGGATTGACGGATGTGTACAGTGAGACTCACATGGGAAATGCAGCAGAGCTCTGTGCAAAGGAGAGAAATATCTCACGTGAGGATCAGGATGCTTTTGCCATTCAATCCTATGAGCGATCCGCTGCAGCTTGGAAGGCAGGAAAGTACGCTGACGAAGTAATACCTGTGGAAGTTCCCCAACGTAGGGGTGATCCGGTTGTAGTAAGTGAAGATGAGGAGTACAAGAATGTCAAAATGGAAAAGATTACGCAGTTAAAACCGGTTTTTCAAAAGGAGGGAACTGTTACAGCTGCTAATGCATCTACTATCAATGATGGTGCTGCAGCCTTGGTTCTAACATCAGTAGAAAAGGCATCAGAACTGGGGATAACCCCACTGGCCAAAATCAGATCCTATGCAGATGCGGCCCATCAGCCTGAGTGGTTTACAACAGCCCCGTCAAAAGCCCTTCCAAAAGCAGTCGAGAAAGCTGGACTTTCTCTGGACGATATCGAATACTTTGAATTGAACGAAGCTTTTTCAGTGGTCGGATTGGTCAATTGCCGGGAAATGAATCTCAATAGCGAAAAAGTAAACGTCAATGGCGGTGCAGTCTCGCTCGGACATCCGCTCGGATGTTCAGGAGCAAGGATTATCGTCACGCTCATCAATGTGTTGAAACAAAACAACGCCAAATTAGGTGCGGCGGGCATTTGCAACGGTGGTGGCGGTGCCTCAGCAATGGTGATAGAGTCAGTTTAGCAAGAGTTAACAAGCAAACTTTTTCTGAAAAATTTCGTTAAAAATATACTAGATGCCCAAAATCCTGCAAGTTGATGGATTTAAGTTTTATTTTTGGCCACGTGAAGGTGGTGAACCTCCTCACATTCATGTTAAAAAAGGAAACGGAAATGCCAAGTTTTGGTTAATTCCTGAAATAAAAGAAAAATATTCTTATGGCTTTACGGTTAGATAAAAAAGAAGGATGAGAAAAATTATTGATAATAATATTGAGACTTTAACAACTCGCTGGAATGAATTCTTTAGATAAAATAGAAGATATGCGATCAGATGACCCTTTTGACAGATTGATCTTCGAAGATGGTTTAAGAGCTGTTGATTTAAGAATTTACAAGAAGCTGGATTTAATGGTCGTTGTTCTAAACAGCGGAAAAGCATTGGAGATTAACTTGTCAGGCTATCCAACACTCAAAAGAGCGCCGGAAAAAGAATTGAAGAAATGGAAATTGGTATTTGGTGGAGAAGGATTTGAATGGAAAGGTCTCAATTATGATTTGAGTCTCAAGGGGTTTTTACAAAAAGCAGCGCTCAAAAGCTTAGAATATCGAGAACATCACATTACTGCCTGATTAATCCAACCTTCTTTATATCTGTCCTAAAGAAATAAAATATTATCGCTTAATTCTCTGTGAGCTACGGTATCTGTAATTTAAGCATCGTTCCAGGTCGTGCCGAACCATCGGATAGAGCTGAGCTGGTTACCCAGGTTCTCTTCGGGGAGGAATTTGAAATAGTCGATGAAAATAGCAGGTGGTTTCATATTGTACTCATGGCCGATAGCTACGATTGTTGGGTTGACAAGAAACAAGTCTTATTGATGGAGCGACCCGCTAATCAAGAGAGTCAGTCTGCATTTGTTAGCAGCTTGGATGGAATCGCAAGGGATATGAAGGGAGATGAAACGCGAATTCCCCTGGGATCCGTGTTGCCACAATACGAAGATGGATCATTTTTGATTGCTGGAACAGAATATAGCTTTACTGGAGATGTGATATTGAGCAGCGAAACAACTACCGATGAGTTACAGACTCTTGCTGATAAGCTGCTCAACGTGCCCTACCTTTGGGGTGGAAGGACTTCCTATGGAATTGATTGCTCGGGATTTACCCAGACAATCTTTAGGTTGGCAGGCATCGCTCTTCCCCGTGATAGTGGTGATCAGGCCATAATGGGGGAGGAAATAGAACACCTCGAAGAGACCCAAAACTCAGATTTGGCCTTTTTTGAAAACAAGAAAAGTAAAATCATGCATGTAGGGATTATCCGGCTGGATGAAGAGAATAATCGGCACATTATCCATGCATCCGGGAAAGTTCGGGTAGATGTGTTGGATGATAAAGGTATTTACGATGTTGAAACAGATACCTATACACACAACATTTCCCACATTTCCCGCTACTTTTAGCTACTGGCTACTGGCTACTGGCTCACTGGGCTCTGTTTTAGCCAGCAGCTAGCAGCCAGTAGCGTAGGTTACGTGGACATAGCACCTCTGAATTCGAGCGCTTAGCTCTTCGGCATAAGGTGATAGTCGGTCACAGTTTCAGCCAAAAAGTCAGGCGTTTTACCTCAGATAGCTGTCATTATTACCCAATTTTGCAGTTGGCAAAGCATTTGATGCTATGTTAATGAACATAATTGATATAAAATGAACTTTAACAACTTTACAATTAAATCGCAGGAGGTTATCCAAAAGGCACAGGAAATTGCCCTTGGAATGAAGCATCAGTCGATCGAGAACGCTCATTTGCTTAGGGCAATTTTTACAGTTGACGATAATGTGACACCCTTTTTATTCAAGAAATTAAATGTTGGCCTGGACATATTTAAGAAAGCCCTTGAGAAGATTGTTGAATCCTTTGCGAAAGTGGAAGGCGGCAATCAGTTTCTATCTCAAAAAGCCAATGCATCCATTATCAAGGCAGCAGAGTTTGCCAAAAAGATGGGTGACGAGTTCGTGTCGATAGAACACTTGCTGCTAGGCATTTTATCTTCTTCGGACGATACATCACAGATGTTGAAAGATAACGGAGTTACTGAAAGTGACCTCAAAAAAGCTATTGTTGACTTGAGAAAAGGAGCAAAGGTTACCAGCCAAAGCATCGAAGAAACCTATAACTCTTTGGCTAAATACGCGATCAACCTCAACGTGATGGCGCAGAATGGTAAGCTCGATCCTGTAATAGGAAGAGATGACGAGATCAGGAGGGTGCTGCAGATCCTCTCCAGAAGGACCAAGAATAATCCAATTTTAATAGGTGAGCCTGGTGTGGGTAAGACTGCAATAGCTGAAGGCCTCGCCCAGCGTATCATAAATGGTGATATACCCGAAAATTTAAAAACAAAGCAAATTTATTCTCTTGACATGGCGGCTTTGGTTGCTGGTGCAAAATTTAAGGGAGAGTTTGAGGAGCGATTGAAATCGGTCATAAAGGAGGTAATTGCAGCGGAAGGGGAAATAGTACTCTTTATTGATGAGATACACACGTTAGTTGGAACAGGAGGTGGTGAAGGAGCCATGGATGCTGCCAACATTCTTAAGCCAGCATTGGCAAAAGGAGAGCTTAAAGCGATAGGAGCGACTACTCTTGACGAATATCAAAAGTATATAGAGAAGGACAAGGCGCTGGAACGCAGATTTCAAAAGGTGTTAATTGATGAACCGAGTATTCCTGATGCCATATCCATTCTGAGGGGACTGAAGGAAAAATATGAGACTCATCACAAGGTGAGGATCAAGGATGAGGCAATTATTGCCGCGGTAGAGTTATCACAGCGATATATTTCAGATCGATTCCTTCCGGACAAAGCCATTGACCTGATGGATGAGTCTGCTTCTAAGCTTAGGCTGGAGATCAATTCCATGCCCGAAGAGTTGGATGAAGTAGAGCGAAAAATTCGACAGTTGGAAATTGAGCGAGAGGCGATTAAGAGAGAGAAGGACAAGAAAAAGTTGAGTGTACTCGCTGAACAAATTGCCAATTTGAGTGATGAACGTATCGCCCTGAAAGCCAAATGGGAAGCTGAGAAAGAAGTGGTAGAAGGAATTCAAAATGCGAAAGAGGCAATAGAACAATTTAAGTTCGAGGCGGAACAAGCGGAAAGAGAAGGAGATTTTGAAAAGGTTGCTGAACTCCGCTACGGTAAAATAAAAGAACAGGAAGAGAGCTTGAAAAAATACGGAGAACTTCTAAAACAAATGCAGGCGGATGACTCTCAAATGATCAAGGAAGAAGTAGACGCAGAGGATATAGCTGATGTGGTTTCCAAGTGGACGGGGATTCCAGTATCCAAGATGCTTCAAGGGGAAAGAGAAAAGTTACTCTTGCTGGAGGATGAATTACACAAAAGGGTAGTGGGCCAGGATGAAGCGATTATCGCTATCTCTGACGCTGTTCGAAGAAGTAAGGCGGGATTGCAGGATAGCCAACGTCCCATTGGTTCGTTCTTATTTTTAGGGCCAACGGGAGTTGGAAAGACGGAGTTGGCCAAAGCATTGGGCGAGTTCATGTTTAACTCTGAGAGTAATGTGACCAGAATAGACATGAGCGAGTACCAGGAAAAGCATTCTGTTTCACGATTGGTGGGAGCGCCTCCCGGATATGTGGGCTATGAGGAAGGCGGTCAGCTGACGGAGGCAGTGAGGAGAAAGCCATATTCAATTATCCTGCTGGATGAGATTGAAAAGGCGCATCCTGACGTGTTCAATATCTTATTGCAAGTGCTGGATGAAGGCCGTTTAACCGACAACAAAGGTAGAACGGCAGACTTTAAAAATTGCATAATCATTATGACTTCCAATCTGGGTTCGCATATTATTCAAGAGAATTTTGACAAAATGCACAGTGAAAATCGCGAGGAGGTCCTTGACAAAACCAAGGCCGAGGTAAATGAACTTTTGAGACAAACCATCAGGCCGGAATTTCTGAACAGGATTGATGAGACTATCATGTTCTCTCCGCTAACCAAGAAACACGTAGCTAAAATTGTGCGCATGCAGTTTGGAAAGGTGGTTGAGCAGATGGCAGCCCAAAAAATCAACCTAACCGCTTCCAAAGAGGCATTAGAGTGGATGGCTGAAATGGGTTATGATCCTCAGTATGGAGCCAGGCCTGTGAAGAGGGTTATCCAAAAGCATGTGCTGAATGAATTGTCAAAGCAGATTTTGGCCGGGAAACTGGAAAGCAATACTGACCTCGTACTGGATGTCTTCGACGATAAATTCGTTATCAGGAAGCCGATCAACGAGGAAGAGAAGGTTAGGCTAAACTAATATCTCAGAATTACAGTTATCGGGCATTCCAGCTTTTTGAGATGGATTCGTATATTTGATACAACCCCAGCATCAAGTGCTTGCCTCTTATAGCGCTGACAACTTTACTTTTATGTAACAAATTTTGAAACTATCGGATCAATGTAATATCTCCTTTGGCAGTAAATTTTTCACCCGTATCAGTGCAGGTTACTTCCAAATAATAAACAAATACTGCCGGGTTCATTATTTTGCCTTTATAAGTTCCATCCCATCCATAACTTTCATTATCTGTTTTAAAAACTTGTTCTCCCCATCGATCATATATTATAAATATATTAACGCTAAACCTCTCGCCCATAACCTGCAGCACATCATTCTCCCCGTCTCCATTGGGTGAGAAAATATTGGGAACGAAGATCTCGTCACCGCAGGGAATAACCTGCCTGGGAGTAACAGATATTGTAACATCATCTGAACCCACACATCCATTGGCATCCACAATTGTCAGATAATAGGTAGTGGTTTGCCCGGGACATGCAAGAGGATTCTGACAATCCGTACAGCTAAGGCCGTTGGGAGGGGTCCAAATGTAAATTGTACCCGCAGAGGCAGTTAATGTAACACACGAATCGGCATTAACCGTAATATTCACGCCTGCATCAACTATAGGTAAATTGTTTACCGTTAGCTGGGTTATAATGATACTATCACAATTTCCGGATGCTGTAGTATCGTAATACGTTCCTGAAGTTGTTTGGTAGCCACCACCTAATAATATGCTGTCACCTATACATATACCTGTGTTTACGTTTATCGTTAAGTATAGCGATACATTCAGGTTTGTAATGATTATGCTATCGCAACTGTTTGCCGCGGTTGACGTGTCATAATAAGTTCCTGATGTAGTTTGATAAGCGCCGCCCGCGAACACACTGTCTCCGGTGCATATTTCAATGTTTACAATGTTTAGCTGTGATGTTTGTACGGTCACGATAACAGAATCCGCTGCAAAACAGGGCCCGTTGAAAACATTTACCGTATAGTTTGTTGTATCGGTTGGATTAACTGTTATAGAAGCTGTTGTATCCCCTGTACTCCAAAGATAGGCAGTGCCTCCACTTGCCGTCAAGGTCGTGTTGTCTCCTTCACAAATCGCGGTATCTCCTGAAATGCTGATGATAGGGTCTGAATAGACATTAATAGTAATAGAATCAATTGAAGCTGCAGGACATGTAGTATCGGCAGCAATTACGGAGTATGTTGTTGTACTGTCAGGGGCAACACTGATGGTTGCAGTGGTATCCCCCGTGTTCCATAAATAACTTATTCCCCCGGTTACCGTTAGGTTCGAAGTATCTCCATTACAGATGATGCTGTCCCCGGTGATGTTTATTGCTGGCCCTGAATAGACCGCAACCGAAATGGAATCGACAGCATAACAAAACCCGTCAAAAACAACCACGGTGTAAGCGGTTGTAATTGATGGGCTTACTGCGATCGACGCTGTGGTGTTACCGGTATTCCATAAATAAAAAATACCTCCGTTCGCCGTTAAACCGGCTGTATCTCCCGGACAAATACTGGTATCACCCGTAATGCTGACAATAGGTATTGAATTTACAGTGACCGTTATTGAATCGGTTATAGTGTTAAGGCATACACTGTCGGTAATGGCTACTGAATAAGTGGTTGTGCTGTCGGGATTCACTGTGATTGCAGCTGTAGTGTCACCTGTATTCCATAAATAACTCATGCCTCCACTTGCCGTTAAAGTAGTGGTATCCCCGTTACAAATGCTGGTATCGTTTGCAATGGTAATGACAGAAGCTGCACAAGGATTACATACACTGAATTGAGGATTGTTGATTACGGTAGCAGTATTATTGACGATTGTTCCAGACCCTACAATTGCCCCGGATCCTATCTGCGTTGCAGTGCCGCCAGCTACAATATTTGTAGGATATTGGTCACAGCCGGAATTGCCTTCACAATCTGTTTTTATTATGTAAACATCTGGGGCAGGTGTGACAGAGAAACTATAATCGTTAGTACTGCCACATACAACATAGCCACCATCCTGGGTTTGTTGTACTGAAAAGCCCCAGTAATCGCCAATATCCCCATACGCTCTTGTCCATAACGTGTCTCCCATTGAATTGGTCTTTATTAAAAGAACTGCCGTACCTCCTCCAGAGAAAGGACTATATGTATAACCCGTTATGATGTATCCCCCATCAGCAGTTTGCTGCCCACCGTAAGCCCATTCATTAAAGGTTGTGTCACTTGCGTAGATTTTAGTCCATAAGGTATCGCCATTTACATCGGTTTTTATTAAATAAACATCTGCTGTCCCATCCCCAAAGCTATAGGACACACCTGTTAAAATGTATCCCCCATCAACCGTTTGCTGAACTTCGTATGCTTCATCATAATCTACCCCACCATACGTTCTGGTCCATAGGGTATCCCCAAGGGAATCAGTTTTGATCAAGTAAACATCATTGTCGCCTGCTCCATAGCTAAAAGTGCTCCCTGTGATAATATATCCTCCATCACTTGTTTGCATGGCCGAATAGCCATGTTCACCTGATGTTCCCCCATAAGTTGTTGTCCATAAGGTATCACCGGAGGCATCAGTTTTGATAAGGTAGATGTTGGACGTCCCAGGCCCAAAACTTCGGGTTGTTCCTACTATAATGTAACCCCCGTCAGCAGTTTGTTTTATCGAATGACCCCAAAGATCATCCACTGAAAGACCCCCATAGACTTTTGTCCACAGTGTATCTCCAAGACTATCAGTCTTAATGAGATAAATATCAGGGCATGTTAAAGAACCACAAGTACCTCCATTCCCGAAACTTCTTGTCCATCCCGCAATTATATATCCCCCATCAGAGGTTTGCTGCACTGAACTAGGTTCATCACGATCGGGTCCTCCATATGTTTTCACCCATAGAGTGTCTCCCAGAGAATCTGTTTTTAAAAGAAAGAAATCGAACATGAAATTCCCTGATCCGAAAATATTAGTAGACCCTGTGATAATATACCCTCCATCCGTAGTTTGTTGAATGCCGTAACCAAATTCCCAACTATCACTTCCGTAAGTCCTCTGAAAAGTAATCTGGTTTAGAGGTGGTTGATTGATCATTACAGAATCAATCCCCGTAAATCCCAAAGAATCTGTAATGGTTACTATGTATGTTCCTGCACAAAGTCCGGTAGCTACTGAATCGGTTTGATTACCGGGGTCGTTCCATTGGTAAGTATAGGGTGAAAATCCTCCGGAAACGGTTGCGGTTGCAAAGCCATCGCAGGTACCGTTGCAACTTGCACTAAATGCTGTTATTGACAGAGATAAATTATTACAGAGGGAGACGCATAATAAACTATCAACGGTTGCTGTGTTACTCACAATGGGTGAGGGGCTATTGACAATTGCCCCAGAACCAATGATTCCTCCGGAACTTATAAACATCGGAGCATTGCCAACAAATTTACCGACCGATAATTGATTACACCCGCTGTTTCCGTTCCCATCGGTTTTGATCATATATACTTCAACACCGGTAGCTCCCGTGTCCGTGATCAGCCCTCCTGCAACATAACCTCCATCAGTGGTTTGCTCCACGGAAAAGAAGTTGTTCCCATCCGGCCCGCCATAGATTTGAGTCCACAGTGTATCTCCATTCGCATCGGTTTTGATTAAGTAGGCATTGCCATTACCCAATGGTGAGTTCTGGGTTTCTGCTGCAATAATATAACCGCCATCCGAAGTTTGTCGAACATCATTGCCGGCATCCCAATCATTTCCTCCATACGTTTTTATCCATACCGAATCACCGCTGCCATCTAATTTAATTAAATAAATATCCGAAGATCCCGCCCCAAAGCTCTCCGTTTTCCCAACTGCAATATAGCCCCCATCAGATGTCTGCTTAACAGTACGGCAAAATTCTTCAGCGATACCACCATACGTTTTCGTCCATAAAGTATCCCCAATACTATCGGTCTTTATAAAATAGATGTCGTTGTTTCCCCCTGTACCAAAACTATTCGTCCACCCCGCAACGATGTACCCTCCATCGTTGGTTTGCTGAACTGACCACCCTCTCTCAGAGCCGCTTCCACCATAAGTTCTTGTCCAAAGTGTATCTCCATTCGCATCGGTTTTGATCAAATAAGCGTCATAGCCCCCCGCTCCAAAGCTGGCAGTCATTCCCGAGATAATATATCCTCCGTCGACCGTTTGATTAATGCAAAAGCCCCGTTCCGGTCCTGCACCACCGTAGGTTTTGGTCCATATGGTAACTCCCAGCGTATCGGTCTTTATCAAAAAGATATCCTCGCCCCCCGCTCCAAAGTTCTCAGTGTGTCCAAGGGCAATAAATCCTCCATCCAGGGTCTGTTGCACTGACAAGAAAAAGTCATTGTCGATTCCTCCAAACGTTTTTGACCATAAGATAGCCCCGGCGGAATTCATTCTAACCAGGTAAGCATCCCAGGCCCCGGCTCCAAAGCTCATGGTATACCCTGCGGCGATGTAACCCCCATCTGAGGTCTGTCGGACAGAATATATCAATTCAGAATTGCTGCCCCCAAAGGTTTTCTGAAAAGTGATCATATTCACAAGTGGTTCATTGATAATTACGGAATCAACTGCCGTGCAGCCAGCAGAATCTGTAACAGTTATCGTGTAAGTTCCGGCGCAAAGCCCTGTAGCCATTGAATCGGTTTGGTTGCCGGGGTCATTCCATTGGTAAGAATAGGGTGCTGTTCCCCCCACTGTAACACTTACAGTTGCTGAACCATCACAGGAACTGTTGCAGCTTGCGTCATTTCCTGTTATCGATAGCGATAAACTGCATGAGAAAAAGCATAACACACTATCAATAATTACAGGTGAGTTTACAATAGTAGAAGTATTATTAACACTGCCGCCTGAACCCACGATGGCTCCAGAGCTTAGTTGAGTTGAAGTGCCACCAACAGTCGTACCGGTAGAAAATTGGTTACATCCACTGTTACCATTAGAATCGGTTTTAATCAAATAAACTTCACCAAATCCATAACCTGAAATAATATACCCGCCATCAATAGTTTGTTGAACTGAATAACCTAAATCAGGGCTCGCTCCACCGTAAACTCTGGTCCATAACGTATCACCGTTAGGATCGGTTTTTATCAAATAAACGTCTGCGCTCCCTGCCCCAAAACCATTAGTACGTCCAGCAATAATATAACCCCCATCTTGGGTTTGTTGAATCTCATGTAAATATTCATCATCTACCCCACCATAAGTTTTTGTCCACAGTGTATCTCCAAAGGCATCAGTTTTAATCAAATAAAAATCTCTACCTCCCGCTCCAAAGTTATTTGTCTCTCCCGCAACCATATACCCACCATCCACTGTTTGTTGAACCGAAGTACCCAAATCGTTAAATCCCCCCCCAAAGGATTTTGTCCACAGGGTGTCACCTACGCTATCAGTTTTGATTAAATAAACATCAAAGTTTACCCCAGAACTAAAACTCCTGGTTCTTCCAGTAATTATATATCCTCCGTCAGAGGTTAACTGAATTGAATAGCCATAATCGCTAAGTGTACCACCATATGTTTTTGTCCACAACGTGTCACCTATGCTATCAGTTTTGATCAAATAAACATCCTCTAACCCGGCACCAAAGCTGCCGAAGGTGGTTCCTAATAATACGTATCCGCCATCATTCGTTTGATGGACAGAATAGCCGCGTTCTAAATTCGTCCCTCCATAGGATTTTGTCCACAATGTATCCCCATTAGGATTGGTTTTGATCAGATAAAAATCATCGGTTCCAGCCCCAAAGCTCTCAGTGGTTCCTATAAGGATATACCCGCTGTCTGCAGTTTGCCGAACAGATTCGCCAAAATCGTTTAATGCTCCGCCATAGGTTTTTATCCACATAGTACTGCCACTAGAATTCGTTTTGATCAAAATTGCGTCTGTGCCTCCCGCACTGATGCTGGTATCCGTTGTATGTCCAGCGATAATATAACCACCATCAGTAGTTTGACGAACGGAATAGCCTGCTCCACTTATCCCAATTGTTTTTTGAAAAGTGATCTGGGCTGCTAATGGCAGCGAAAAGAAGCTATAACAGCTAAGCAACAGGTATATTACTATTTTTCTCAGGTGTGACATTATATCTATTCTTACAGTACTAAAGTAATATCTTCAGCATAAAATAATGTATACGCAGGTTGCTATTCTTTGGTTTACCATATTACTGAATGGCAATGGTGTAAAAGTTGAGTAAGAAAGAGCGAACACCATTTTAACCTGTGCTGTTGATGCACCATACTTCAGCAAAGAACTACCTGTCCTCTGAAAAATGGCCGGCGTGAAAGTCAATAGGTAACAAGATTGTGTTTTTTACGTATATTGTATTGCGCAATCCCCTTAATACTAAAACTATGATTAGCTTAACTCAATCCCCGGAATTAATTGAAAAAGAAAAAGTAGGTGAACTTTATTTCCCTCAAAACGATGTATTAGATGGCCCTACAGAAAAGACCATGAGACGGGTTGATATTATACAAGCTATGAGATTGGGCAATATTGAACGTTACAAGGTTAAAATAATATTTGAGGATACTGAAAGTATAAAGATGGTTAATACTACTATCTGGGCAGTAACCGAAAAAAAGATTGTGCTAAAAAGAGGAGTTGTTATCCCCGTGCACAGGATACATTCGATAAAATTCTTTTAAACGGACCTAGATGTTTAGATGACATCCAGCTGAACGGGCTGAACTCTGTGCGTTATCCCCTAAAATCTATTAGGGATTTACCATGGATTCGTATATTTGATACATCCCCAATATCAAATCCATTCCGTGGCTAAAGAACTCAGAAAAAGTGAACAATGCTCTAATTGTGGTCATATTCTAAGTGACGACAGCTACTGTGCTTCATGTGGCCAGCAAAATACCGACAACAGCGTATCTATCTGGCTTTTGATAAAGGATTTTATAGACGACTACTTTTCATTCGACTCCAGGCTCTTTAAAAGTATCGCTCCTCTCTTGTTTAAACCTGGGTTTTTAACGAGTGAATTCAATGCTGGCAAGCGGGTAAAATATAGTCCGCCTCTGCGAATGTATTTTATCATCAGTCTAATCTTTTTCTTGGTTCCAACAGCCGAAGACCCCAAGGAGAAGGAAATAATCTCAATCGAATCTGTTTCCGTTTCTACTAAAAAAGACAAAGATGTCGCGAAGGAATCGGAAAAAACGGAAGATCACTCGAACATTGACATAAAAACCGGGAATAAGGGAGTGAATTTTAACCTAAGCGATCTCGATACCAATCGTTTGTCTGAAAAGCGCTATGTGGACAGTATTGCCAATAATATTGTTGATTCCGCTGGGTTGGAGAGAAACAGTTTTTGGGGCAAGGTGGTATTCCGCGGAGTGGATAGGGTGTTGAGGTTATATGATGACGGAGGTAAAAAATTCAAGTCTGACTTAAAGGACAACATCCCGACAATGATGTTTTTTCTGCTACCGGTATTCGCGTTGTTCATCAGGCTATTCCACTATCGTAGAAAACCGCTGTATGTACACTGTGTCATTTTCTCGCTCCATTACCATGCATTTGTATTTCTGGTATTGCTGTTTTTTAATTTGGTGGCATTGGCATTCTTTACGGATGATTTATTTGATTGGCTCAGCGTATTATTTATTTGTGTTTATCTGGTGGTAGCCATGAAAAAGGTATTTGAGCAGTCCTATGGAAGAGCGATCATGAAGTTTTTCGGACTCTCAATGTTGTACATATTTACGCTGTCGCTCTCCTTTGTGGTTACCGTGCTTACGACCTTACTTTATTAGCAAGAGAGTAACATTTTCTATATGGGTGGTATGAGGAAACATATCTACCGCCTGGGATTTCTCGACGGTATATTTCTCCGATAGCAATGCCAGATCCCGAGCCTGGGTAGCCGAATTACAGCTTATATAGACTATTTTTTCAGGTCCAATTTCCAGGATTTTGGATACTACATCCTTGTGCATTCCGGGCCGAGGAGGATCTGTTATTAGCACATCCGGTGTGCCATGCTTTTTAATAAATTCTTCGGTAAGTGTGTCTTTGATATCGCCGGCGAAGTAAGAGGTATTCTTTATTTTATTGAGTTTTGAATTTGCCACGGCATCTTCAATGGACTCTGGCACATATTCCAATCCAATCACCTTCTTGACGCTGGAAGCAATAAAATTGGCGATACTACCACTTCCGGTATACAGGTCATATACCAGCTCGTTACCTGTAAATTGTGCAAAATCCAATAAGGTTTGAAATAGCTTTTCCGCCTGGCTGGTATTTGTTTGGAAAAAAGTCTTGGGGCCAATTTTGAACTTAAGTTTCCCAATCTTTTCCGTGATGTGATCGGGTCCGATATGAGATATGATCTCCAAATCCGTAATGGTATCGTTCTTTTTGGAATTGATGACGTACATCAGCGAAGTAATTTCTTCAAATTGCTCCTTTAGATGTTCAAGCAATCCGAATATGCCCGTTTTGTAGTCTCTGAAGAAGGAAATAACCACCATAACTTCTCCGGTAGAAGTTGTGCGAATGATCAAGTTTCGCAACAAGCCCTTTTGTTTTCTGATATCAAAAAATGCAAGATTATTTTCTTCTACATAAGCTTTCGTTGCCAGTCGGATAGCATTTGAAGGATCCCGCTGAAGATGGCAATTCTCTATATTCAATACCTTGTCAAACCGACCTGGAACATGAAAACCAAGGGCATTTCTTTCACTAACCACTATCTCACCACCTGATTTAATCTCCTCAACCGTTAGCCAACGGCTATTTGAAAAGGTGTACTCCAACTTATTGCGGTACATATAGATTTCATCTGCGGGAATGATGGGCAATACTTGCTTTGGTGTGATGTTGCCAATCTTCTTTAGATTGTTCGCTACGGTTTGCTGCTTGAATTTGAGTTGGTCCTTATAATTCATGTGCTGCCAGGAGCAACCCCCGCAGATGCCAAAGTGCTCGCATGCCGGTTCGACCCTTAGCTTGGATTTATTGTGAAATTTCACGATTCGCCCCTCTCTGTATTTGCGGCGTTTTCTTTTAATTTCTACGTCCACTACATCACCTGGAATTGCATCCTGTATGAATAGTACAACATCTTCGTGTCTGCCTACACCACGACCATCAGAGCTTATATCGATGACCTTTACCTTTTCTACTAACGTGATTTTATTGCGGTTTCTGCCCATACTAGATTATTGAAGAAGAGAAAGAGTACAAAACTAGCCTTTTGGAGCCTGTTATTCACCGCTCAACGTATCAACTTTAGAAGCTGATAATGCTTTCCTTATATCCGAGAGTAATTTTTCGGTTGACTTGTAGTTACTTACGTCTTGACTTTGCGCAATTTCGATGGCCTCGATGGCAAGTAATTCAGATTCCTGGTACCGCTCTAATTTAAAGAGCAAAGCGGCATGAGTGTCTACGTATTCGTATGCACGATTTTTATCATTCTTTGCCCAATATTCCATCCATAATAGCGCCTCATTCAGAATTTCTGCATTATCAGTTTCTTCGTAAACTTTCCAGGCGGCAGAATTCAGAAGTCTCGATTCCATATACCTGTTGTTACCCATCATTGCGGTGAATCTTTTAGCGTGTGACAAGAGGGAGTCTTGCACAGGTGCACCTTCTGCCGTTAGTTGATCAGGAAAGCGTTCAGACCATCTGATTTTATAGTAACAATTCCACAACGTCTCATGTTCTATATACATGTTGTAATTGAAGTTCAAATTGCCAACAGCGAACGCAGTGAAATTAAATTGTACCATGATAATTAGCACGGCAAATACGATCTGAACTCTGCGTACAAGTTTATTCATCTTATTCCAATACAACAGTACCAGGATAGTTCCAACTGGAATTCCGGCCATATTTACGTAAAAAAGCATTTTTGCGCCTGGAACATGCTGAAACTTAAATAATAATCCCAGAAAGGCAGTGGCAAGCGCAATCCCAACTATATAACCCACCCATTTGGGGCCCTCTTTTACTTTCTTCGTAAACAGAAAGTAGAACGCCACAAACCCTAAGCCTGTAATGAGCATAGGACCTGCTCCGGGCCAGTGCTGGATTTTAAATCCATAACCGAGAAAGAATAGCGCCATTCCTAACTTAAATAACTTACGCTGCATAACCTGAAATGCAGAAGCAGATTGAAAAATATCTTCCACTTTTGATTTTACTTCAACAACTTCAGGAAGAAATAAACTGAATAGATAAGCAAGAACAACGAATAAAAACCCCAGAAACATAATTATGCCAGCTCCTGGAGCATCCAAAGTATTCACAAATATGGCGAGTCCAATTACTCCCCAGGAAATCCACCCTATTTGCTTCTCTACAGAGAAAAAGAACTCCTGTATCGATATAAATAACGACTTCATATTCATCACAAACTGATCCAGCTTAAAGTAGGCCAGCGACAATACTGATATGAAAAGCAGTATTATAGATACATATGCAGATATAAAAAGCCCACCGGTGATGATGATGATAAAGAACGCGGTAATCCCCAGCGTCCTGAAAAATCGCATGTACTCCATGATGGGTTCAATAGCGTCTTGAGTCCTATATCCATCCTGAAGCTGCTCCCTTATTCTATGGTTGAGATAATTTACCCTTTCATCCTCCAGCGAAACCCCACTCTGCAGCAACGCCTCCTCTTTTACGTTGAAGGTGCTGGCAAGTCGCAATGCTTTGTCAATGTAATCGGTGAGGTCATTAAAGCGCAACCGGGAAGCAATAACAGAAAGGAAGAATACAGAACAGAACAAACTCTCATAACACATCAATGACAGTAGGGCCTCCTTACCCAGCAACTCTTGTATCTGACTAGCATTAAAAGCTTCGAGATTAACAATGCTATGGAGAATATTATACGTATCAGTGGTAAATTGGTCCATTTTCGGGATAGAGAAATAATCACTCGAGATGATTTGCAAGAAGCCGCTAAATGCCAGGGCGCCAAAAAGCGCCGCTTCTAGCACAAAAGCGTTCATCAATTCATTTACTGAGCTTAAATTAACACCCAGGTTAACGATCTCCTCGTCATTTTCATCAGGGGTTAGATTTGTTTTTAGTATTCTTTTTCGCGTAGTTTCCAGTTGATCCAACACCTTCTTTGGATGGGGAATCGTTTTGGAAAATTGCCGGAGCAAGATCATGTGATATGGCAAGAGTATCAACAATCCTACAAGTAAAACAAATCCAATGGGAGGAGCCTCGAATGCTGGAACGGTCGTGAAGATAAACATGCCGCTGAGGATGTAAAATGCCAATAGTGCATAATTCCAGGGATTTTGTTTTACCCTGGGTTTTAGCCGGTCCACTTTCAAATCTTTAAATAGATCTGACAACCGCCTTCTTATATAGCGATCGCGCATAACGGCAAAAGTCAGAATTAAGGGGCCGATAATAATCATTTGAGTTGCAAAAAACCAGGAATCTGCATCTCCTCCTAAAAATGTCCAACTATCAAATCCTCCCATATTATAATACAGAAGCCAAAACCACCGCAAAAGGTAATCCACAGTAATTGGAAGTAAACTCGCCGAAATGGTGATGGTTGTATAGAATCTGTTTTCCTTTTTCGCATCGACCCACTCAGCGACCTGTGTGCTTATTTTATCCTTTTCGTCATTTGAAAATGCCAGGGCAATAGCAATTTCTGCCCATATTTCTTTTAAGTGTGTAGATATCCGCTCACGGTGCTCTTTTTCCAACCGGATGTAGAGCTCAACCAATGATGCCACAACAATTTGTTCTTCTCTTTCGAGTGTACGGCATTGCGTAACCGCTTGATCTATAGACTTCAACTCCCTTCCCAAGACCTTTCCAGTATTAATCAAGAACTTGATTTGATTGGGGGCTATATCAAAACCATAGATATCCTCTGCTATTTCACGCCATCGTACCCATGAGTTGCGTGCTGCTTCATGAGATTCCCGTCTCAAATAAGATATGAGTTGTGCTGCTTGTTGTAGGTGTTGCATTGTCAGGGTGTGGGTAACAAAAATATCATTTTATAAGATATAGACAAATCGCGGGAGGCAACGCTGCAAGTATCCTCACGTCTTAACCAACAGGATTTAAAAAATCGTTAAATTTGAACTATAACCTGATATCAGCACTACAAACACGAATACCATGAAAAAGGCAATTCTTTACGTTAGTACATTGATAGTAGCGCTGTGCTTCATCTTTAAGAGTCATGATACAAAAGCACAGGTTAGCTTTACTGTGGATACGGCATTTGGCTGCGATTCGCTCTGGGTTGCCTTTACCAATACGAGTGGCATCGGCGTTAATTACTGGTGGGATTTCGACGATGGTGGATATTATTATGGCCTGGATACCCTTCATTATTTTCAAATGCCGGGTTATTACACCGTTACGGTCTATGCATTGGACAGCTTCAATAATTTTTTAGGTCTCTACCAGATGCCAATTGAAGTTTATGGTTTAAATTGGGCTGGGCCAGATAAGGATACAATTTGTCCTGGTGACGAATTACAATTCTACTACGATGGAGCCGGCGTCAGCTACTATTGGGATTTCGGAGATGGTGAAACCTCTATTGCCCAAGACCCAACCCATGCTTTTGATTCTGTAGGGATTTACAATGGCTATTTTGTTCTATCGCATCCATGTGGGTCTGGTTCAGACACCATGTTTTTTACCGTGGTGGCCGATAGCGCCGGATTTCCTGATGCAACCTTTGGTTACAACCCATTTATGGGATGCCCGGGTGACGAAATTCAATTTTATACCAACAACCCTCAATCTTCAACACTCCTATTCGATTGGGATTTTGGTGACGGCAATGGTGATTCTGTTCAGTATCCAACTCATACTTATGCTACGGCGGACACATTTATTGTTTCTTTAACAGTAATCAATGTGTGCGGAAATCAAGATACCTATACGAATGCGGTCTTCATTGATATGAATAATACGATCGGGTTTGTAGGGCTGTTTGCCCAGGCATCTTGTCCCGGCGACCCCATTTTCGTTCAGATATTTGGTGGCCAAACAGTATTTTCTGAATATGCCTGGGATTTCGGAGATGGAACACCCATTGACAGCAGCGCTAACCCTGCTCATGTGTATGTCGCTACTGGCACCTATTTGATATCGCTCACGGTTACAAACGGCTGTGGCTATGATACAACAATAACTACGAGTGCTTTTGTAGATAACAATGCGGTGCCGGTATTGAATCCAGGTACATATGGGGCTGCAGAAGAGACGGGTTATTGCCCAGGCGACTCCGTTCTTTTCTTCTTTCTCGGACAAAGTAATAACATGTGGCATTTTGGAGATGGGGATTCAGCCATGGCCGTTGATACATTTACTGTAGATGATAACGGAAATTCATTTCTTGTCACATTGGTTCAACACGCCTATACGGATACAGGAACATACTGGGTGTCATTCACCATAATAAACGGATGTGGCAACAGTGCTACTGACTCCTTTCAAATTGTAATAGGAGATAGCCTGGCTGCAAATGCGGATTTTGCCTGGTTTGCTCCTCCTGGAGGTGGGAATCCTCCTGCTTGTCAACCGGTGAACTTTATTAGCTTCGGAGGTGCCGTATATAACTGGTATTGGGGTGATGGCGATTCACTGACCACATTTAATTCTCAACCGAGCCACACCTATGGAGCAGCTGGAACTTATACTGTGACCTTGATAGTTACCAATAGTTGTGGCAATACTGATACAATTTCAGATGTAATTACCATAGATGGAATGGGTGTGACCATAAGCAATACGATATCGACATCATGTGGAATGGACAATGGAACGGTAACAGCCAGCCCCAATGGAGGAACAGCTCCTTACACGTATACGTGGAATGATCCAATGATGCAAACCAATGCCACAGCAACGGGACTTGCACCCGGCATGTATGTGGTGGTCATTACGGATTCCGGCGGCTGTACTGATTCTGCATCGGTCGTTATTTTAGCGGGCCCGCTGATGTCACTCACTCCTTCTTCTAATAACCCTTCATCATGTGGGGGCAGTGATGGGACGGGCGGAGTGAGCGTGTCAGGGGGACTACCTCCTTATACATACTTGTGGAATGATCCAGGTACACAAACCAATGCAACTGCCAATGGCCTTTCAGCCAATACATATATGGTTATCGTAACAGACGCTTCGGGCTGCGTTGATTCAGCTTCTATTTCTCTATCTGATCCTGGAGCGCCTACATTGGCTACAAATTCGACCGCAGTAAGCTGTAAAGGAGGCAATGATGGAAGCGCAACAGTGACAGCATCTGGTCCCCCACCTTTTACTTATGCCTGGGATGACCCTGGTACGCAGTCAACTGCAACGGCGACCGGACTCATGGCTGGAAGCTATGGCGTCGTGGTGAGCGATGCCGGTGGATGTTCTTCATCAACTTCTGTCTCTGTATCAGAGCCAGATAGTGTCGTTTCTGTGGATACGGTGTCTACCATGAACGTGACAGTTAATGGTGGCTCTGATGGATCTGCAACCGTTGTAGGTTCTGGTGGAACCGCTCCATACACTTATGGATGGAATACGGTCCCCCCGCAAACTACAGCTATGGCAACAGGACTTTCAGCGGGAAATTGGATGGCCTTGATTACAGATGGTGCTGGATGTTTGGATTCCTTGAGTGTTGCAATTACGGAGCCTCCTGTAAGCCTCATAGAGTTGGTTCCGGAAATTCTTGTGAATGTGAAACCGAATCCGAACAATGGAAGATTTATTATTGAGGTCATCACCAATGGGTGGGATGAGTTCGATGTGGAAATCACCAATCTGATTGGGCAACGCGTTTATTCAGAAAGGCTGACGTTTACCTCTAATGTCACAGAGGATATTGACCTGTCAAACCAAGAACGGGGAGTGTACTTTGTAACCGTACAAAACGCGGAGCAGCGGAAGACGGTTAAGGTTGTGCTCTTCTAAACACGGCTAGAACTGTTAAGTGGGATTGTTTTTAAGTCAAGCGCTCACTTAACCGCAATGGTCGCAAAGACTGCGCAAAGTTCGCAAGGGTTTAATATATCAACACGTTGCGTTCCTTGCGAGAGCTTAGCGCTCTTAGCGGTTAAACACGATTTCCACTTTTGAGACAGCCTCGCTTGAAATCTAAAACTTGACAATCATTTTCAGGTTCAATAGCCGTTGCGTTAGGAAATTCGGTACGGCATACTGACGGTTGGTAACATCTCTTACCCACAAGTAGGAAATGGTATTGTTAATACCCAGTAGGTTGAACACCTCCAGGCTCAGCCAGATGGTCTTAAGATACTTAAGTGGGTTCTTCGGGCCAAGTTTTTTATCTTCCTTCAGTAATCTGGCCGAAAAGCCAATATCTACACGTCGATAGGGGGGAATGCGCAGCGTGTCTTTATAGCGTTCGTAGCTGGGTGGTCCAAAAGGGAGCCCAGATCCATATACCAGGTTCAGGTGCATCTGAATATCGGGCCGTTTGGGAAGATAGTCCTGAAAGAACAATGAAAAATTCACGCGTTGGTCAGTGGGTCGTGGAATATACCCGGGCTCAAATCGAACGCTGTCAGTTATGGTCTGGTCAGCGGTATAGCCCACAATGATTTTTTCTCCACCCTGGTTATAGTAGTCATAGTAGTAATCATCTATGATGTCTTCCTGTGTCTGCATAACAGATAAACTCACCCAGGATTCAATACCTTTGACAAATTCTCCATTTACTTTCAAGTCGATTCCCGTTGCATATCCTCTGGCGTTATTCTCTGCATAATACCGTATTCTGACATTGTCTATTTCATATGGAATTAAATTCTCCATATGCTTGTAATAGATCTCCGTAACAAATTTGAAGGGCCGGTTCCAGGCTCTGAAGTTGTAATCACTTCCCAATATTATATGAATGGATTCCTGGGCTTTCACATCCCTATGCACTTCTCCGTTCAGATCCCTTAATTCCCTGTAAAATGGCGACTGCTGATAAAATCCGAATGCTGCCCTGAACACAAAATCTGATTGCCAGTTAGGTTGCAAGGAAAACGAAAACCTGGGACTGAAGAGGATTTGCTGATTTAAATCCCAATAGGAAGCTCGCATACCAGTGGTTAAGCTATACTCAACGCTGTCTTTTGTTGCCCAGGTCCAATTGTTTTGCAGGTAGCCAGAAAAGCGGTTGGAACTAAGGGTGGTTTTGGCTCTTATAACATCTTGTACTTCGAGTAACCTGGCAGGTTGCAGGCTTGGGTTCACAAAGCCAACTGAATCTCCAGTCTGAGGAATGGAATATCCTGCAGAGTCAATCATAGTCCATTCGCTGAGTTTATCATTGATTTGTTCGTGCTGGTATTTCACACCCCATTGAAGGTATCGGATACCTTTTGTGAAATAACCTTTTTGTTCGAGGCTGTAAACTGTTGCATCCAGATAATTTCGCGCGTGGTTCAAGTAAGTTCCCACCCCCTTGTTCAGTTTGGCCTCTCCAAATTCTGCTTTGCCGATGTCTTTTTCGAGCTCGTCCAGCCAATACTGACCCTGGATATCATATGTCTCGCTTTCTAAAGTTCTAAAACCTGCTGCAATGATTTTGAGTTTCAATTCAGGCTTTGGAAATATGGTGGTGGACAGCGCTCCCTGAAATGTTTCGTAAGCATCTATTTCCTGTCCGTCAAAATATATCCTCAACTGCAGCGCTTCGTTCAAGGTGCCAAACTTGGTTTCCCGGTTCTCCGGAATGAAGGTATATCGATTGCGCGCGTAGTTTCCCAAGAAGCTAATCTCCACATCTTCGGTTAAATTATAAGTAAATAACCCCTGGAAATCAGTAAATGATGGCTTGTACTCGCCTTTGGTATTCAATGAGTTTAGCAGGTACTGATTGGTTTTATGTCTTAATCCCAATTGATAGGCGAGTCTGTAATTCGCAGTTACTCCTTCCACATGTGCCGCTCCACCGAGCAAACTCATGGAAACCGTTCCACCCAGCTCAGTGGGCTTTCTATATTTGATGTCTAACACAGACGACATCTTATCGCCGTACTTCGCATCAAAACCACCGGCGGAAAAGAGGATAGATGATACCATGTCGGAGTTGATGAAGCTCAATCCTTCTTGTTCACCTGATCTAACCAAAAATGGGCGATAGATCAGGATATCATTCACATAAACCAGGTTCTCATCGTAGTTGCCTCCCCGAACGGAATATTGCGAAGTCAGTTCATTATTTGAGGAAACACCGGGTAAGGTCTTGATGATCGCTTCAACACCTCCGGTAGCTGATGGTATAACGCTGATTGTTTTGGGATCAATACTCTGCAGCGTAGAGTTTCGGATCTGTTTGTCTTCAACCGTGACATTTTGAAGCTGTGTTGATGACACCTTCAGAGTTTGATTAAAATTATAGGTTTCACCTGCGTTCAAGTTCACTTGTACCTTTTCGGAGCCAAATCCTATAAAGGAAAAAACGATGACTATGTCTGTATCTGATGGAACCGTTAGCTTGTATGATCCGTCTTGTGCACTGCTGGTTCCTACGGGCAAGCCCAATATGCCAATGTTAACGGACTCTTTGGGATTGCCGTCCTTATCAGAGACAACACCCACCACATAAGCAGATTCCTGCGCATTGACCAGATTTATGGCAAATGCCAGGATAAGTACAAGAATAGACCTCAGCATGGTGATGTGCATAACGATAAGCTACCCGATATATTGCCGGTAAAGATAAGAGCCTTTGGTTGACGAATCTTTAGCGTAGTAGTCTGTTGAAATAATAAGATGCAATACCTTCCAATTCAAGCTTTGAGGTACCAAATTGGCACCTCAAAAAACAAGAGTAACTTTACCGGCGAAATAAAGCCAATAAAATGAATAAAGAAATTGCTATACCGGACGAAGTAGTAATGAGTAAGATCTACCAGATCAGAGGTCAAAAAGTAATGATTGACAGGGATTTGGCAGAACTTTACGGAGTAGAAACAAAAGCGTTAAAACAAGCAGTAAAGCGTAATCTTGATATTTTTCCGGAGCATTTTATGTTTGAATTAACGAAAAAAGAGTTCAGCAACTTGAGGTCACAATTTGTGACCTCAAGTTGGGGAGGCCAAAGATATCTGCCTTATGTTTTTACTGAACACGGAGTTTTGCAGCTTGCCAATGTGGTCAGGAGCCGGAGAGCAAAACAAATGAGCATACGTATCATAGAGGTTTTTATAAAGATGCGTGAAATGCTCCTTACCCATAAAGACCTATTGTTGAAAATGGAAGAAGTGGAAAAGAAAGTAGCAGGACAGGATGAGAAAATAGAACTGATATTTGACTACTTAAAACAGTTTATCAGTGACAAGAAAATTCCAAGAGAGAAAATTGGATATAAACAGCCAGGAGAATAGATATGGATTCTTTACCTAACGTGCGACTGAAGTGCAATTTGGTTACTGATTCATGTTAACTAAAAACACTGCTTTTTGAATATTAATGATGAAATATCCTTATAACAGCCTGAATACCAGTAGTAGTTATTATCCATTTGGGATGCAAATGCCTAGAAGGACTCTTACATCGCCTGACTACAGGTACGGGTTTAATGGTATGGAGAAGGATGATGAACTGAAAGGGAATGGGAATTCTTATGACTTTGGGGCGAGGATTTATGATCCGTCTTGTGCACTGCTGGTTCCTACGGGCAAGCCCAATATGCCAATGTTAACGGACTCCTTGGGATTGCCGTCCTTATCAAAGACCACACCTACTACATAAGCAGATTCCTGTGCATTTACCAGATTCATAGTAAATACCAATATAAGTACAACAATAGACCTCAGCATGGTGTTGTGCATAACGATAAGCTACCTGATATATTGCCGGTAAAGATATGGACCTGCTAAGAAAAGTTGAAGAGCAAGTTAAGTCTAGGGAAAACTACAGAGTATTGGTGAGATTGCATATTAGAAAATGAAATGTTCCCGTATTTATATGCATATCATAAAACAGGTATTTCTACAGTCTTTCCCAGATTTTTTGTGTATATTTCAGATTGCGATTGTTTCAGATATCACCATCAAATCCCCTAAACATGAAAAGTACCATTTCAGCCATTAAACTCACCTTGATTATTATCACGGTTTTATTCATTTCTGAAAACGGATTTGGTCAAGATCCTCTACAATTTCCAATAGACGAAATAACACCAAATCCTCCTGTAACGCCTTCTGGTATGTTGATTGATAGGTTCAACAATGTCTATTCACCAACCAACCTTGGAAACCTAAAGACATCAAACCAGGCAATCAACTGTAGCGGTTTCATCGTGGACTTCGAAGACGTGATTCTAGGTAACGGATTAGGTTTTAATGATCAAACTCCTTCACCATGTACATCGGGATTAACATTGGGAGAGGAAAGAATCAATACTGTCTGTTCTTTGTTTGCCTATGTTGCTAAAATCATTGATTTGGGAGGTGCAAACCCTGAGATTCTATTCACTGTTTCAGATACAAGTGGAACCGGAGCACTTGCTTCAGCGTCAGCTTTATACTTTGATACTGTTACCTCTGGAATTGTAGGAGGATTTGTATATGATCGAATTGTTTTACTTGGAGGTACAGACCCGGATAATGACACTAACACCTATGATGCGACCATCAATGTAGATTTTGGCACAAGATTTTTAGGAAATCTTCCTGTTCCGTGGAACTCGTGTTTTACTGCATGTGCACAAAATAAAATAGATTTATACTCTATCATTTTACATGAAGTTACTCATACTCTGGGTTTTGCGTCATTTGTAGGTAAGACTGGAGCCAGCATACAAACCGGGCTGATTACTGGTCCATACACTGTGTACGATCAAAGGTTGTATGATAATGGATTATCATTTAACCTTATAAGCTTCCCATCTACTTTTGTAGGTATTGCCCCAGATGATCTTATTGAGTCATGGTTTTTCGACCCTGGTAATTCAGAAGAGCATCCATTATTTGCTGAGCCGTATAGTCTAACACCTCCGCCTGTTTTTCAACCAAGTAGTTTCAGTCACTTTGATGTCAAAAGGTCAGAATTCCAATACGTAATGCGACCATCAACTTCTGGGGGGAATGACCGTTTCTATACGCAACCAGAAATTGAGGTATTGCAAAATTTGGGATACACTATCAACACTTCAAATTTACCTAATGCCGGCAGTGTTTATCCTATAGGGTCTGATGATTTTGGCAACACAACTATTGGACAGCAAGTTTGCATTAATGTTCTTGGAAATGATACCGATCCTAATGGAACGTTATTTATTTCAGATTGTAATATGGATTTATGTACTGGGATTCTTGCTCCACCATCTATATTAATAATAAATGGCGGTGGATCAGCAACCGTAAATGGAGATTCAATATGTTATACCCCTGATGCTGGATTTGTTGGGACGGCACATTTACAATATTGTATTGCTGATGGACTTACAGCTGATAGTTTAGTAAATATCATAAACACAGTCGATGTGTATGTAGAAGTACAAGGAACTTTTTGTCCAGATGACGTTTGTAACTATGTGTGTAACGGAAGCTTTGAAGCTGGTCAAGGAACCTGTGATCCACCAGGCCTTGGCTTGTTCTCTTCTAATGGATTCCCCAATTCTCCAGTGAATAATTGGTATAGTAGCGTAGGCACCCCAGATTTATGTATTAGAGGAATACAGTTATGTAATCCCCAACCAACCGGCAATCCCCAGTGGTTCGATATTCCTGATAACCTTCATGCAACTTCCACTGGAGCTCCCATTCCTACACACAACGCTCCTAATGACAGATACATTGCAATTCGGTCCACTCCATCACCCGTAGATTATATAGAAGGAGTTTTAACTAAATTAATAAATACACTTACCCCAGGAAATCAATATAGGCTTACGCTTTGGGCATATTCAAAAATAGAAGGAGGAGGTTCGACATTTAATACACTGATGTTTTTTCTGAATGATTCATTACCAATCCATGGATTGGGTTTCAGTCAGACCATAGGCGATTTTAATATTGTGACAGGTGGAGTTAATCAATCAACTGGAATAGACGTTCCTCAAAACACTTGGACCTTTCTTGACACATCGTTTATTGCACCGACAAATACAACAGGGGAACAATTTCTGATAATAGAGCCTAAATTTGGTGCTCCGTCACAATTGTCTATTGTAATTGATGATGTTCGATTAATCGATGCTGACCCCACTAAGCCCAATATCATAATTGAAAAAATCCTGACAAGTGTACCACAGTTTCGTCATGGAGACACAGTGAATTATGAAATTTCAATCTGTAATGTTGATTCCATTTTAGATGGATTCAATGTTACCGTTGAAGATTTTCTCGGTCCTGGGCTTAATTTAATAAGTAGTTCATTCAATAGCTTTCCCACGCATAACCTTGGCACATTACTCACTGGAGAATGTGACACATTGGTTTTGTCAGCAACGATCGACAGTTCTGTTGCTTTTAATGAGGGCATAAACAATTGCGTGCTTTTAACCAGCGGAGGGAATTGTGGAGATACCGCAAGTTCGCAAATGTGTTCTATTGTTACTGTGGCGTCTACGGATATTTCTGTTATTAAGACAGTAGATAAGGATTCTGTGCTAAAAGGTGACACGGTAATATATTCCATATTCATTGGTAATAACGGGGGAGCGGTAGCCACCAACGTGCTTGTGGAGGATGTTATTACACCTGATGCAACTATTGAATCTTTCTCTGCACCTGGTGCTACTTTGACCGTGAACAATAATACAGTTCAGATTCTATATAACACAATAGATATTGGGGTAGAAAATGTCGTGGAACTAACGATAGTGATAAATACCAACTGTGGTAAGATTATACAAAACTGTGCTGACCTGATTTCCATTGATGAAGTCGAGGAAGGAATTTCCAACAATAGTAGTTGTACAAATATTGTCGTAGGCAGTGGTTCTTCTTCTTCTTCTTCATTCGTAATAGATTTTTTAAGCTCATCTCCTGAAACTTGCGCGGACTCTTGTAACGGTGTAACTACAGTCTTTGTATGTGGGGGGCTTCCTCCATACACATATCAGTGGGATGACCCGTCAAATCAAACCAATCAATCTGCGGTTGACCTCTGTGTGGGTGCATATTCAGTTACGGTGGTTGATTCGATTGGTACTACGATTATTGCATCAGCGGTTGTATTACTAAGACCTCTTCTGGCTTTTGTTGCAACAGAAGACGCAAGTAGTTGCATATCTTCGGATGGAACAGCAGTAGCGATTGCTCTGCTTGGCCTACCGCCATATACATATTTGTGGAGTACTGGTGATACTACGGATTCAATTGCCGGATTAACTGCGGGGTTTTATTTTGTTACTATAACCGATGCTTTTGGGTGTAGCGGTGTAGGGTTTAATTCTCTAAATGATCCCACGCTTGATGTATCTCCGAATACTAATCCCTGCCCAGGAATTATAGGGCCAGCAAATCCTGACACAAATTTTTTCTATGAATGGGCACCAACTTCAGGCCTGTCTGACCCTTTTATCGCAAACCCATTCGCTAATCCTAGCACTACTACAACCTACCAGCTTACTATATTTGATCCGATAAATTCGTGTCTCAATGTGTCATCCTACACTGTTCAGGTAGCCTTTGATATAATTGATACAACCATTACGGGGATAGAGGTGTGGGATATTCCACTCTCAATCAAGGGACTTGTCACCGTTGAATCAGGGGCAAGACTAACAATTAAAAATACTACAATAAGTTTTGGCAAGCATCTAAATCCACTAGTTCCTGATGCGGGTATTCCTGCTACAGGTATTTTGGTAAAGGACGGAGGAGAACTCATAGTAAACAATGCAGTATTGACTTCTCTCTCTTGCGAAGGCGTAATGTGGACTGGTATTCAGGTTTGGGGTGATCCTTGTCTTAATTGCCCGATTAATCAATTAAACCCCGGCAAAGTTACAATAGTCGGAGGATCTGAGATCAGGAATGCTCGTACTGGAGTGCTTGCAAACAGAATCCCACCGCCACATGTCGCAACGCCAGTTCCAAACTTCGGAGCTGGATACGTGACTGCCGTTGTTTCGAGTTTTGTAGACTGTAGGATTGGAATTGAGTTAAGTAAGTCTATTTATCCATCCAAGAGTAAAATTCTTGGCTGCACATTCACAAATAACAAATTACTGAAAGATCAAATTGAATTTCTAGGAGAGAATACCGATGCTTTTATCGTAATTAACCAAATTAATGACGTTACAGTTGCGGGGTGTACGTTTAACAGCAGCAATATCTTTGATATTGGTGACCGATCAACAGGAATTAGAAGTTTTGATGCAGGATACATTGCCACCTCTAATTCATTCGGCACTTTGACAAAAGGTATTGATGCTTCGGGGACCGGAATAGTTACAGGAGTAATCATGCGGAACAATACATTTACAGATACAAGACAAAGCATTACCAGTCAGGGGAACAATTATGATGATATAAGTAGCAATACTTTCAATGTCTTAGACGGAGAAGTAATCGGGGTGGACACATTCCCAACCTGGGCCGTGTTTATGTACAACACTACTGGATTTCTTGTTACGCTCAACACTATAAATACGGATAATACTATTACTGATAATACATACGGCGTGGTTGTGCGTAACTCCGATGGCTTGGGTGGTCAAGTTTATAAAAATGAGTTTAGCGGCGCTTTTAGTGTGGCAACCCAGATAGAGCAGGATAATAGCATTTTACAAGTTGGATGCAACGGGTACGCAGATGTAAGCGCTTTTGATTGGGCAGTTACTTCCGGTGTGCTTGATGAGCAGGGAGCATGCAATCCTTCTGATAATTCATCACCTGCCGGCAACTTGTTTCACCCAGGATGTAGTGGTCAGGGGCATATTTTCAAAGATGGATCGGTTCCTACTTTTGTTTATAATTCACACGCATCAATTCCACCAACTTGTAATAGTGGAGGTGTAACTGTGTTGCCTTGTGCAGGGACTGTCATAGATACCGCTAACATCGATAATGCATGTCCGAGCCTATTTACAGGTGGAGGAAATCCTGGCCCTGACACTACGGGAAACGGAGGTGTGGTACAGGGACAGTTTATCTCTTTGATCAATAAAACAAAGGATACCAAAGAGAAACTATTGCTCCACAATGGTTTAATACGATTTGCTATTATCAGGGGAGAAACTGATTTTGCGATACAGAGGCTGCTAAGCCTTAACACGGTAACGTCTGCTAAAATACTTGTGGCCCAATATGTTCACACAAGGGAGACTCAGAAGGCAATAAAGGAATTAAAGAAGATTCCTGTGGCAGGCAATGAGAATATAAGGTTTAAGGAGTTATTTGAAAAGCTCATTGAGATTAGAAAGAAGGGACAAAACTTAAAAAACATTAGCATGGCGGATGAGGCAGTGATCAGAGATGTGGCCAACAGTGAAACGAAAGTCTCCGTAAAGGCTGAGGCTGTTCTGGTGATGATTGAAAAAGAGAAGTATAACAGGCAACCAGAAAGGATCAATCAGCAAGGACTTAAGATGGCAGGAAATAACAATAATGGCATTACCATTATAGAGGATGGGGACCCTGAACAGCTTAGCTTGGACTTAAAATCAGTTGCTTCTCCTACTATAACTTTAGCGCCAAATCCATTCAAGGAATCTACAACTATTACTTATCAATTACCGTTTAGCACAGAGTACGGAGAGATCGTTATTTACAATACGGTGGGCCATATAGTTGATAAGTATAAGGTGATTGGGAGTGGCCAGATTGAATATTATAATAGCCACCTATCAGCAGGCATATACGTCTGTAATTACATACATGGGAATAGGGTTGTAAAATCCTTGAAAATGGTGATCATCAAATGATCTAAAGATAATGTACAAAAGTGTTGTTCTATTATGTCTGGTATATTTATGTTGTGGCTGCGTTTGGGCGCAATCCACGTACTTCAATAAAACCCACGATTTTTCCCTGTGGAACCCTGCTACCTCTGCCGTAGAAGTGGATGATGGTTATATGGTAGTGGGTCAAATTCCAACAACAGAGGATAGAAAGGTGTTTTTGCTCAAAACTGATCTCAACGGTGATACATTGTGGCTGAAAATTTATGGGACAGCGCCAATGATACATTATACGGGTGTGGGCAGTTCACTCATTCCAACAGCCGATAGTGGATTTGTATTTTGCGGAACGATCGCCGATACTGCAATCTATGCTTATCAGGACATGTTGTTAATGAAATTTGATAGCTTAGGCGATACGCTATGGACAAAGAGATATGGTGGATCGGGCCAAGATGTTGGTCAGGATTGCGCACAGACACTGGATAATGGACTTATTTTGATCGGTTTCACACGTAGTTTTGGAGACACCTCTGGAGACATTTACTTGGTTAAGACCGATAGTGTAGGCAATTTGGAATGGGACACAACTTACGGGTTTTCAGGGAGTTTAGAAACCGGAATATCGGTTGATATTACAGATGATGGTGGATATATTTTAGGAGGATATTCAACCATTAATGGAAACAGAATATGGATTCTCAAAGTTGATTCTAACGGTGATACTTTATGGACAACGAAAATTAATGTTAACGGTACGGTTTCAGGTTTTGTCATTCGATCATTAGATGGTGGATATATTGTACATTCAAGCAAGGACAAGTTGATGGGCAATGGTAAAGATGGCTACATAGCAAAATTAGACAGCAATGGGGCTATTATTTGGGAGCGCACTTATGTAGGAAGCTCAAATGATGATTGGTTTAGCCAGGTGATAGAGCTATCTGATGGAAGTATAGTTGCCGCAGGCCAGAGCAGAAATGAAAATAATATTTCAAGTGGGTGGCTGCTTAAAGCAGCATCTAATGGGGATAGTTTGTGGTCAAGGAAATTTTCTGTACCGGATAGTTTAAGCCAGCAATTCTGGTCATTACGAGTTACTCAAGATAAAGGATTCATTATGTCCGGATATGCCGTTGCGCCTACTCAGGATACATGGTTAGTTAAAACGAACTGTTTGGGTTATGAGGCTCCGCCATTGGGCAGCTTTACTTTTGTCTCGGATACACTTACTGCCACCTTTGTAAATCAAAGTGAAAAGGCGGGAACCTATTTATGGGACTTCGGAGACAGCAGTTTCAGTACGGATACGAATCCAGCCCACAATTATCAAGATTCGGGAACATACGTAGTCACTTTGACAGCAGTAGCTTGCGGTGATACGAGCATATTTGTTGACACTGTGCAGGTCTCTATACCTGTGTGGATATATGAAAGTAATGCCTGGGCAGACAAAATTGGATTATTTCCTAACCCTACCACCGGACTGATAACAATAACAGGCTTATCTCAGGAACGGATCAGAATCATGATTTACACTGTTATGGGCGAGTTGGTGCATGTCATGGAGATAAACCAGTCAAATGACCCATCCGTTGACCTATTTACATTTCCTAGAGGCTTATAACTAGTTCATTTACAAAAGGGTCAAAATACCTTCAGAAAAAAGGTCATTAAGCAGTAGAATCACGTGAGGACAATGGTGACAACTATATTAGTAAACAAAAG
>JACZWC010000034.1 GCA_022572355.1 Bacteroidota bacterium
GGTTAAAGAACGGGGCTTTACACTTGAGGGGGCGAAAAAAAAGCTGAAAGAAAACAAGTCCGATACTATTAATAATATTGAGATCATCAAATCTTTGAATAAGGTCCGGGATTTCTTGGTGGAGATTAAGAAGGAACTTTAATATACCGAAAGAAACCAGGTTTACGAACTTTTTTAGTCCCGCTGGATGAATTTTCTGCTATCAATAAACAAGTTGGCAATACGCAGTTGGCAAAAAGGGCAATTGCCAATTGCATTTTGTCAACTGCCAACTTGTGTATAAATTTATTGAAATTCCGATACGTTTAAATATTGCTTATTGATTGTGCTTTCTCTTTGGCTTTCTGGAGTTTTTCGATTTGGGTTTCTATTTCCCAATCTTCTATCTTTGCAAACAGTAATTCCGCTTTGTTGATCTGATGACCTGATTTTAGCAAAACATCTTCAGCATCCCATGATAATTTAGATTTATTTAAGTTTAACAGGCCTGCAATTTTGTTGCTTGTAGATGGCAGGAACGGTGCTAATAAAATTGATAAATGTGCTGCTATCTGCAAGGAATTATTCAGTATTGCACCAGTTCTTTTTTTGTCGGTTTTAATTAATTTCCACGGTTCATTATCTGCCAAATATTTATTGCCTATTCTCGCCAGATTCATTGCCTCGCTTTGTGCAGCCCTGAACTCATAATTCTCTAAATGCTGCTCTACATAGTCATACGCATCCATAATTTTATCAAGTAATTTGGTGTCTTCTACAGTATCTTTTTCTGAGCCGTCAGGCATTTTCCCATCATAAAATTTATGCACTAAAGTTATTACTCTATTCACAAAATTACCGAGATTAGCTACTAATTCGTTATTGTTCCTCGCTTGAAAATCTCTCCATGTAAAATCGTTATCCTTTGTCTCAGGTGCATTGGCACATAAAACATACCTCAGTACATCTTGCTTATCAGGAAAATCATCTAAATATTCATTTAGCCATACTGCCCAATTGCGCGAAGTGGAAAATTTGTCTCCCTCTAAGTTCAGGAATTCATTGGCAGGAACATTGTCCGGCAAGATAAACCCGCCATGTGCTTTTAGTAAAATAGGGAAGATAATACAATGAAAAACGATGTTGTCCTTGCCAATAAAATGCACCAATTTTGTGTCATTATCCTTCCAGTAATCTTCCCAATTTTTATCATTATCGGCTGCCCACTGTTTTGTTGCTGAAATATACCCTATCGGTGCATCTAACCAAACGTATAACACTTTGCCTTCGGCTCCTTCAAGGGGAACTTTTACACCCCAGTCCAAATCGCGTGTCATTGCTCTTTGTTTAAGCCCCCCTTCGATCCAGGATTTACATTGTCCGAAAACATTGGGTTTCCAGTCATCTTTATGCCCGTCAATAATCCATTCTTTCAACCATCTTTCATATTTATCCATTGGCAAATACCAGTGTTTGGTCTCCTTCAAAACGGGTTGATTACCACTCAGTGCTGATTTAGGATTAATTAACTCTTTTGGGCTTAAGGAACTGCCGCATTTTTCACATTGATCTCCATACGCATTTCCATAATCACATTTCGGGCATGTGCCCGTTATATACCTGTCGGCTAAAAACTGCTGGTGCTCTTCATCGTAATATTGTTCAGTGGTTTTCCGAACAAATTCATCCTTGTCATTTAACACTTTGAAAAAGTCAGCGGCTGTTTTGTGGTGTAATTCAGAAGAGGTTCGGTGAAAAATGTCGAAATCAATTCCAAAATCCTCAAATGACTTTTTGTTCAGATGGTGGTATTTATCAACTATTTCCTTAGGGCTCACTCCATCCTTTTTAGCCCTTAAGGTAATGGCAGCACCATGCTCATCCGAACCACAGACAAACAATACATCTTCACCCTTTAATCTCAAATAGCGGGCATAGATATCAGCTGGCAGGTATGCTCCTGCAAGATGACCTATGTGTAAAGGTCCATTTGCATAGGGAAGCGCTGCCGTTACCGTATATCTTTTGAACTTTGATTTACGACCTTGCCTACCGGCAGGCAGATTGACGATTTTAGATTGATCTTTATTCATAAATTTGCCGAAAGCGCAAATATAAGAACAAAGCTATTAGTTAGTTAATCTAAAAATCACAGCTTTTAAAATGCTTTCTCCACCTCATTTAAAACAAGGCAGTAAAGTAGGGATAGTATCACCTGCAAGAAAAGTTACGAAAGAAGAAATACGATCTTCCATCAATACACTGAAAGCATGGGGGCTTGAAATTGTATTGAGCGAGAACCTGTTTAAATCATATCACCAATTTGCCGGTACAGAAGCAGAGAGAATAAGTGATTTTCAATCAATGCTCGATGACGATTCGATCAAAGCAATTTTGTGTTCAAGAGGGGGCTACGGAACTGTTAGGATCATTGACCAGCTAGATTTTTCAAAATTCGTTAAATCCCCCAAATGGATTATTGGGTTTAGTGATGTTACCGTTCTACATTCACATATTCATTCAAATTTCGGCATTGAAACATTGCACTCCCCGATGTGTGTAAATTTTTCGACAAGTGACAGCTCAAATGATACTGTAAATAGTTTAAGGCAAGCTCTGTTTGGAGAAAAAATAACATATGATACAATCAATCATCCTTTAAATCGTTCAGGTTCGGTTGAAGGTATATTGACAGGCGGGAATTTATCTATCCTCTATAGTACCAGGGGGACAAATTCGGATATTGATACCAGTGGAAAGATCCTCTTCATTGAGGATGTCGATGAATATCTGTACCATATAGACCGCATGATGATGAATTTAAAGAGGTCGGGACTATTGGCCCCTCTTTCGGGATTGATTGTCGGGAGCATGAGCGAAATGAATGACAATAAAATTCCCTTTGGAAAAACTGCAGAAGAGATCATTTCCGAATCAGTTGCAGAGTACGATTATCCCGTTTGCTTCGATTTTCCGGCAGGACATATAAAAGAAAACCTAACATTAATTCTGGGTAGAAAAATCAAATTGAATGTTTCCGATACTACAACTCTCAAATTCAGTTAATAAGTGTTTTGTATTATCTCCTTTGTGTATCCAAAACATTTCAATATTTTCGTCCTGTAAAAAAGACAGCTGCCGAAGTGGCGGAACTGGTAGACGCGCACGACCTGCCTGCCGGCAGGCAGGCTCAAAATCACATCTAAAATATAATATCTAATTTTATGTTCTACGTATATGTAATTAGTAGTTTAATCAGAACATACATTTATGTAGGCATTTCAGATGATCCTAACAGACGTATAGAACAACATAATAAAGGATATAATAAAACCACAAAACCATATGTTCCTTTTAAAACAATATTAATAGAAGAATTTAAAAGTAGGACAGAAGCAAGAGAAAGAGAAAAATCTTTAAAATCAGGATCAGGAAAAGAATATCTTAAAAAATTAGAAGTTGATATTAAAATATAAGGCCCAGGTGGCGGAATTGGTAGACGCGCTGGTCTCAAACACCAGTGGGGTAACCCGTGCCGGTTCGATTCCGGCCCTGGGTACAGTTATTGTATTCAACAGCTTAAAGCAACCGTTGGCAACTTAGCACGTCCTTCATTCGGAAGCTCTCTATGGAAGGAGAGCTTTTTTGGTCTAAATGTGTAAGCCCCCTAAGTAGATTGATAGAAATGACAGAAAAACCAAGCTTTGATGAGATATACATGGACCTGGCTCTCAATTTGTCTAAGAGATCCCATTGTGTTAAGATGAAGGTTGGTGCAGTAATCGCTAAAGAAACGCGTATCGTCTCATTGGGATATAATGGCCCTCCGGCAGGCACGCATAATTGCGATGAAGAATGGCCGGAAGAAGGGTGTGAACGGAGCAGTTTGGGCAGTTGTTCTTTGGCAGTCCATGCTGAGGAGAATGCGATCTTGTATGCGGCGAAAAACAAGGTGGATATCAAAGGAACAACATTGTATATTACGTTATCACCTTGTTTGCCATGTGCCAGAATGATATTTACAACCGGAATAGAAAAGGTATTGTTTTTGAATTCATATGCAGAATACAAAGGCGTGGATAATGATGAGGGACTTGATTTTCTTAGAAAATTTGGAGTTGAGGTATTGCATTGTAAAAAAGAGAAAGTCACCTAGCCATGAGAAAGAACAAGCGTAAATTATTTATGTATTTGCCCATTGCATTGGCGCTGTCGATTGTTGTGGGAATTTTCTTGGGATCCAGGTTCAATGTGGCTTCAAACAGCAATTCTAAATTTCGAAAATTCAATAAAGTGAACGAAGTGCTGACCTATATTTTCGAAGAGTATGTGGATTCAGTAGATAAGGTTACACTTATTGAAGGATCATTGGTTTCACTTCTTAAGAATCTCGATCCTCATTCGTCTTATATTTCAACAAAAGATCTTAAGAGCCTGAGTGAACCACTGGAGGGAAATTTTGAAGGAATAGGGATTGAGTTCAATATAATCAAGGATACGATAATTGTGATTAGTCCGATTGCTGGCGGGCCTTCAGAAGCTTTGGGATTAGAAGCGGGAGATAGAATCATCAAAATTGAACAGGAGACAGTTGCCGGAATCGGTGTTACCAGCAAGGAGGTAATGAGTATGCTGAGAGGACCTAAAGGAACGGCAGTTGATATCAGCATCAAGAGAAGAGGAACAACAGCGATGATTGATTATACGATAATTCGGGGTGAAATACCTATTCACAGTGTTGATATAGCGTATATGATCAATGACTCTATAGGTTATATTAAGATCAATCGGTTCTCGGCGAAAACACATAAAGAATTTGTGATTGCATTTGAGTCTTTGCCGAAGCGGTCGCTTAAGGGGCTGGTGCTCGATCTCCGGGGAAACCCAGGAGGATATCTCAGCGCTGCCATTGCAGTTTCGGACGAGTTTTTAGACAGGGATCAATTGATAGTTTATACCCAGGGAAAGGCACATCCAAGGACACCATATGTAGCAACGAGCAGTGGCCTTTTTAAGGAGGGTAAAGTCATTATTTTGATTGATGAGGGTTCAGCATCGGCGAGCGAAATTGTTGCAGGAGCTATACAGGATAATGACAGGGGAATAATTTTGGGAAGGCGCTCCTTTGGCAAGGGATTGGTTCAGGAACAGTTTGTCTTTCCAGATGGTTCAGCAGTACGATTGACTATCGCCAGGTATTATACGCCCACAGGCAGGTGTATACAAAGGCCTTATGATGAAGGTATAGAGAGTTATTATCATGATGTTTACAAGAGATTTAACAATGAAGTATTTGCTGAGAATGACAGTTCATACTTCAAAGATTCACTGAGATTTACAACGCCTGCCGGCAAGACTGTGTATGGTGGAGGTGGCATTAAACCGGACATATATGTACCCATTGACACCATTGGGCAGTCAATTTATTTGAGGCGAATAGTAAATCGAGGTTTGATTAATCAATTTGCATTTGATTACGCAGATAAGAATCGTAGAAGGCTAACTAACTATAGAGCTGTTGATGATTACGACCAGGAGTTTAACCTCACAGAAAATGAGTTACAGAGCTTTTATGATTATGTTTCGGATAAGGGGGTACAGAGAAATGAGCGGGATATCAAAGTGTCTGAACAGATAATTGAGGTTAGGCTTAAGGCGTATATAGCAAAACATATTTGGAATAATGAGGGGTTTTATCCTGTGATCCACCACATTGACAAGACACTACAAAGGGCAATTGAAGAGATGCGGGATGAGAATTATTCAATATTTGCAGACAAGCTTCCATAAAAAAAGGGACTTGCTTTGCCCTAAGACAAATCAAATCCCTTTTAGATTGATTGTAAAAACGCTCAGGACTTATCCTTCTGCGCCTTCGTCACTGTGATCGTGACCATCACCGTCTTCATGATCGTCTCCATTTCCTGCGCAGTCATCTCCGCAAGTATGGCCTTCCTCACCGTGAGCATAGCTGTGAGCTTCTTCAGTGCAATTGTCATTGCACACATGCTCCGCTAATTGTTCACTAGCTTCCTCTGCAGGTTCTTCTGCGGCCTCTTCAGCTGGTTCAGCTTCTTCGGCTACTTCTTCAACTGCATCAGTCGAAGCGTCTTCTGCTTCTCCGCCACCTTCATTACATGCAACAAATGCAAATAATCCGGTAGCAAGCAATAACAAATACACTTTTTTCACTTTTCTTATGATTTTTCCCGTTAACGAGGGTGATTAATAAATTAGGGTTTCTTGTTACGGATGCAAATGTATATAAATTTCTGAAAGTCCGACAAGGGCAGAAATATTTTATAAACAATGAGATGTAACTGATTGTTGATATCACCTCAAGCTGAGGCGATGAGCGCAGCAATTCGATACTTCACCTTGTTTAGCATGAAATACATCACGGGTACAATTACCAGAGTGAGGAAGGTCGCAAATGTCAATCCGAATATTACGGTCCAGGCAATTGGCCCCCAAAATATGACATTGTCACCACCAAAATAGAACTGAGGATTAAAGTCAGAAAAAAGTGTAAAAAAGTTGATGTTCATACCCGTCGCAAGTGGCATCAGTCCCAATATTGTAGTAATTGCCGTTAGCAGTACCGGCCGCAGGCGAACCTTTCCTCCCTCGATAATGCAGTCTTTGAGTTCCTCAAGCGTGAGCTTTGCGTCTGAATTTTCTGTTTCCTTAATTTTGCTTATGAGTTTTCGGCCAATCAAGAGATTAACATAGTCTAACAGCACAATAGCATTGTTTACTACCACACCTGCTAACGATATGATTCCGATCATGGTCATGATAATGATAAAATCCATTTGGAATATTACCAAGCCCATCAATACTCCGATGAGACTGAATACAACGGATGTAACAATGATAAATGGTGTTGCAGCTGAGTTGAATTGTGACACCATTATCAGGAAGATCAAAAATACCGCAATCATCATCGCCTTACTTAAAAAGGCCATTTCCTTTGCCTGATCCTCTTGTTCTCCCGCAAATCTGAAAGAATATCCTATCGGCAGCTTATAATCTTTCATTGCTTTCCGAATAGCAGTTACCGTTTCATTGGAATTGTATCCCACTTCAACATTGGAACCTATCGTTACCACACGATTTAGGTTTTTCCGCTTTACTGCGCTGTATGTGGAGGTCTTTCTCGCTGTGGCTACAGCCGAAATAGGCACCTGCCTGATTTTACCGGTCATCTGGTCCCGGAACGTTATGCGTTGATTCATGAGTGTTTCGGTATTGTATCGGTAGGTATCCTTAAAGCGTATATTGATCGGATAATCGTCTTCCCCTTCCTTGTATTTTGAAACTTCTTTTCCAAATATGGCGGTTCTAATTGTAGAGCCAATCTGGCCGCTGGAAAGATTCAGCCTTCTCGCCTTAGCGCGATCAATTTCAACGATCAACTCAGGTTTTCCCAGTTCAATGTCTAACTTGAGTTCTTCAATGCCTCCAATTCCTTTTTCATTTATAAATCGTTTCATGTCGTCAGCGAAGACTATCAGTGAGTCGTAGTTCACACCCATGACCTCAATGGTAATTGGCTTGCCTCGCGGTGGCCCCGCAGCATCTTTATCTGCAGTAATCCGGGTACCAGGATAATTGTTCTTCAACTTCTCCCGAAACTGCAGAAGCAGATCGCCGGTGTTTACTCCTCTGCGATGCCGGAATTCTACAAATGACACCTGTATTCTGGCTTTGTGAGGAGTATTGCCGAAGGCGGCACCTCCGCTAGGATCACTGGCTCCTTCACCAACTTGTGCAATGATGGATTCGACCATATAGTTTTTAACTACTTTCTTTCCATCAACCTCAATAGTGTCATTGTATTTGGCCATCATCTGAACAACCACTTCCTCAATTACCATTGTAATTTTATTGGTAGCCTCTATGTCGGTTCCAATGGGGTTTTCAATGAAGATGTTTACATACTTAGGTTGATTGATCGGAAAAAACTCAACTTGTGGTGTGAACGTGCCCAATAAAATAAATGACAGGAGCAGCAGTCCTATCGTACCTCCAAAAAACATAAGCGGATTTCGCCCCCGGAGAACATAGTTCAAAAACCGCTGGTATTTTCTATCTAATATTGGGATCAGCGTTTTCTGAAACTTATCTGACGCTGGTCCCAGGAAATAGGCGTTTATTACTATCAGCAAACCCACAAGCGTTAGCAAGTTGGCTATCGTAAAGGATTTGGCCAGGTAGAACAATACCGCTATGCCGAGAAAAATTAGCGAATATTTATTCGCTTTTTTGCGATTTGGCGTGGCGTCACCAACCGTCATCCAAACCGATGTTAATACAGGGTTAATCACCAACGCAACAAAGAGCGAAGACCCCAACACAATGATTAGTGTAATGGGTAAGAACTTCATGAACTCACCCATCATTCCCGGCCAGAATGCCAGGGAAATAAAGGCAGCCAGCGTTGTAGCAGTGGATGAGATGATTGGCAGGGCCACTTCACCGACTCCTTTCTTTGCAGCCTGAATCGGGGTAAATCCATCGCTCATAAGTCGATAGATGTTCTCAACTACAACAATTCCATTGTCAACCAGCATACCCAGGGCCAGGATCAATGAGAACAGCACCATCAGGTTCAGGGTTACACCCATGGTGCTCAGGATCAAAAATGCCATAAACATGGAGAGGGGTATTGCCACACCGACAAATATGGCGTTTCTCAAACCGAGGAAAAACAGCAGGACCAATACCACCAAAATTACACCTGAAATAATACTGTTTTCAAGATTACCGACCTGACTCCTCGTCATGTCACTTTGATCGTTGGTAATAGATATTTCAAGGTTATCTGGAAATTCAGTCTTCTTTGCTTCATCGATTACGGCATTAATGAGTATCGAAGTTTCGATTAGGTTGGCTCCTGCTCTTTTGATAACATCGAGCATCACCACCGGCTTCTGAAATTCACGGGCGTAGCTCTTGCGCTCTTCAAATTCAAAAGTCACATCAGCGATTTCCTTCAGATATACGATGTTGAATTTTTCTCTTTTTACAATTACATTTTTCAATTCTTCTATGGAGGAGAATTCACCGATTACCCTCACCGTCCTTCTCAGATCATCCACCAGTATATCACCTCCGGAAACGTTCATGTTTTCGAACGCGATCGCGCTTTCCACATCACCAAAGCTGATGTTCATCGACTCCATCTTGTGAATGTCCAGGCTGACTCTCACCTCTTTCTCCTGCACCCCTCTAATGTCAACTTTTGAAATATCTGCGATGGGCTCAATTCTGTCCTCCAGGTATTCTCCATATTTCTTCAATTGATCAATGGAGAAATCGCCGGAAAGGTTGATGTTCATAATAGGAAACTCCGAAAAGTTCACCTCAAAAATGTTCGGTTCAGCCGGGAGGTCATCGGGTATTTCTTTGTTGCTCTTCGCCTTGTCGACAGCGTCTTTCACTTTGCGCAATGCTACCAGCGGATCTGTTTCAAAATCAAATTCTGCCAAAATGGTCGAATATCCCTGAACAGAAGTCGAGGTAATCTTATCCACTCCTGATATAGTGTTGATCTGTTTCTCAAGTGGCCTGGTGATGAGCTTCTCCATGTCGGCAGGTGAGTTTCCCGGATAGGCGGTTCCAACATAGATTTGAGGCATAACCAGATCTGGAAAAGTTGCCTTGGGCATTGAATTGTATGCACCGATTCCAGCGATGATGATAATGGCCATTATAACAAAAACCGTAGTTCTGTTATTGATAGAGAGGCTGGATAACCCAAACTCTCTAATTTTATCCCTTTCTTCCTGGTTCAAAGTTCCTGGTGTTTTGTTCTGACTAACCGGTGCTTAAATCTTAACTGCCTGACCGTTCTTAATACCTCGGCCTCCTTTAGAAATTATTTCCTCGTCGCCTTTTAATCCAGACTTGACATGTGTTAGGCCATTGTAAGTCATTCCGGTTTGAACGACAACTTTTAATGCCGACAGAATCTCTTCGTCTTTGTTTAACACGTACAAAAACTCATTGCCCGCTGCATCCTGCTGGATAACGCTAGCTGAAACAGTTATGGCCGAGTCGGAACTGAAGTCCAATATCTTCATGACCCCCAATAAATTTGGTTTTAGTACCCCTTCCTGATTATCAATGTCAACATAGATCTTGAATGTTCTGTTGTTGGCGTTGATATAGGAGCCAACGCGGTTGATCACAGCTTCAAAACTCTTTTCCATGGCTGGAAAGTTGACTTGTACCTTCGTGCCTTTTGCAATCTTACTTATATAATCTTCAGATACATCAGCGACCAGATACACAACATCGAGGTTGACCATTCGAACGACGGGCATAATTTGGTTAGCCAGCTCTCCTTCTTTCACGAATATTTCATCTATAACGCCATCGAACGGAGCTTTGATAACTGATTTTGCAAGTTGTGAGTTGAGGGTTTCTATTTTTTGTTCCAGTGACTCCTTTCGGTTTTTGGCTTCCAGGTATTGAAGTTCTGATCCGATTTTTTCATCCCACAACTTTTTTTGGCGATTATAAATGGTATTCGCAAGGCCAAATGCGGTTTTAACCTCATCTATGCTGTTTCTGATGATTTCCGTATCCTGTACCAATATGCTTTGGCCCTTGGAAACCGATTGGCCAACTTCCACAAGGATCTTATTTACTTTTCCCGGAATTTCCGCATTGATAGAAATGTTTCGCTTTGTTTCTACGTTTCCATAAACTTCAAAATAGTGTTCGAAGTGGCCAATTACCAACGATGTCGCTTTAACCAGTGTTATTCTCTTGACCCAGTTTGAGTCTAGTTTATCTATTTGGGCCTGTAACTCGCTCAGCTGCGAGCCAACTTCGCCATAAACGCTGATAAGAGAGTCTTTTTTAGCGAGTAATATGTCGAGGTTACCACTTCCAGATTCTTTACCGCCACAGGCAATAAGGAAAGTTATTGATAATAGAATTGCTATTTCCTTCATGTTACGTTTTGTTTAGTGCTTTGTCCAATGTTGCTTTAGTATTGAGTAATTTGAAAATGGACTGTATATATTTTCCTTGCGCCGAAAAAAATTGGTTTTCGGCCTGGGTGAGTTCCATGCTCGATGCCACCCCTTCTGTGAATTTAGTTGTCGTTTTTTTCTGAATCGTTTTTGCAAGGGCTAAGCTCTTCTTCCGTATTTGATAGGATTCGAGAGCGGTGTTGTATTCAACCCTCGCTGTTTGCTCTTGTAAAGAGAGTGCCTGACTTACCTGGATCTTTTGAATTTCAGCTTTCTCAAGCTCAAGTTTTGCTTTCTTCACTACGGAATGCTGTCCAAGTCCGCTGAATATCGGAAAGCTGAGATTGAGCCCCCACAGTGTTGTGGGATACCACTTGCCTCCCTCAAAGAAGTTGAATTCATTTCTAAATGCATTCTGAGAATAATTGAAAAAACCAGTGAGCTTAGGATAAAATTTAGATTGCTCCACCTTCTTATTCAAATTCATCAGGGTGACCCGCGTCGTGGCTAGCTGGTAATCAATATGACTTTCAAGGCTGAACTCTGTGCCCGGAATGTTGGATTCAAGCGATGCGACCAAGATGTCCAGGTTATCGGTTAACTCAATTGATTGTTTAACATCCAATCCCATTTGAAATTTTAAAAGTTTCAAGGAAATCTCTGCCTGGCTGTGAGCGCTGTTGAGCAAATTATCAATATTAGAAACCAACAATTCCAATTGCTCCACGTCCATCTCTTCCATAAATCCGGCTTGAAACCTCGCTTGAGTTTCTCTGAGGGTTTTAACCAGATTTTGCTTATTAGATTCAAATATTAGTATGTTTTCATGTGCTGCCAGAGCCGCATAATAGGATTGGGCAACCGTGGTTTGAATTTCTATCGTTGTTTTTACCAGGGCCTGAGCGGATACTGTGGAAAAAGCTTTAGCCGCTTTAAGCCCTACAAAATAGGAGGCGTCAAAAATGAGCTGATTTGCCGTTAGCCCTATCGAGCTATTGTAGTTAGTTCCGAACTGCACTTCCAGGGGTTCATCGCCAGTGCCTGGGCCGAAAGCACCTGGAGGGATTATTGAAGTGGGGCGATCTATGAAACTCTGGAAGTTCCCATTGGTTGCCACAAAGGGAAAACCAATAGATTTAAATACTTTAACGGTGTGATGCGCTATTTCCTTCTCAAGAATCGCCGATTTAATTCTATAGTTGTTGATGAGGGCATAATCCTGCGCTTGTTTTAAAGTATAAGCACCGGTAGTCTGAGAGAGAATGTGATTGGGTATTAGACATGAAGTGGCCCACACGATAACAACTGCAAAGCGGTTTAATAAACTCACGACTTCTTCTTTCCTTTGATAGACACGACCAATGATTCCAAAGGCAAGTCTATAATGTTGTTGTTGATTGTGTCCAGGGTTTTGAAAAAACTGTTAATTTGTCTGTCAGATAATCCGGTAAAAGCAAGCTTATTCAGCTCTTTAACAGTTTTGTTTATTTCGGGCATTGCCTTCTTTCCTTTAGGGGTAAGCTGAATGAGGTAGGCCCTTCTGTCGTCGGGCTTTCTAACGCGTTTTACAATTTTGCCATCTGAAAGGCTATCAATTATGCGCAGCACATTGGTTTTATCCAGTCCGCAACTGTCGGCAATTTCCTGTTGGGTTAACATTCCCTTACCCTTGTCGATGATCAATAAAACGATAAAATAAGGCCCGGTTTTAAGATGGCTCAGCCTCTTGTATAATATTCCCACGTATCTTTTGGCAATGTGTCCAAGGCTTCTACCAAGAGGAATATATTGGAAATCTATATTCATTTGTTTACTTTAGTTGCGACAAAGATAGTAGATATTAAGATAGTTTCAAATGCAACTAATATAAAATAGACGAAAAATACTTTTTCATAGATTAAAGCCAGTTCTGGAAAGTTCTTCTTGAATGGTCAAGGTTAAATTTATATCACATAGCTAATAATTAATATAAATCTTAGTGTTGCCTGCTTAGCAGGCTTTGAGCCTTGGTGGCTTAGTGGCAAGAAAAAAAAGGCCACAAAGGCGCGAAGACACTAAGGTTGCACCAAGATTATAATAAACCGAGTTCACGTACAATTGAATATGGAATACGCATTGATAACCGGAGCAAGCAAAGGAATTGGCAAAGCACTGGCTTATGAATTGGCCAAGCGAGGCTATAATCTTGTCATAACAGCCCGGTCAAAGGAACTCCTCTCCAAGTTAGCGGAGGATATTGCAAACAAACATGGTGTTGTGGTCCATAGCCACCCGATAGATCTAACGGAGGAGGGAGCTCCAAAGAGATTGGCTTATTGGTGTACTGTTAATGAATATCGACTCAAGATATTGGTAAACAATGCCGGCTTTGGATTGTGGGGTTCATTTGATAAACTACCGCTGAATGAGCAGCTAAATTCTATGAATTTGAATATGACTGCATTGGTGTCGCTTTCGCATCACCTGATTCCAAACCTCAAGAAAAACAAAAAGTCATACATCCTAAATGTAGCCAGTGTCGCCTCTTTTCTCGCCATTCCCAGCTTCAGCATTTACGCTGCCACAAAGTCATTTGTACTTTCCTTTTCCAGATCCCTCCACAGGGAGTTGGCCAGGAAGGGAATTGTAGTTTCTTGTGTGTGTCCTGGTGCAACTGAATCTGAATTTCTTGAGCGTGCAGGTATGACATCCTTGGGAAAGGCCGCTGATACTTTTGGCATGAGCGCAGAATCCGTTGCTGAAATTGCTGTAAAGGGAATGCTCAAGGGAAAGGTAGAAATTGTGCCTGGATTGATCAATAAAGTAGCGGCGGGAGTATTGAAGCTCACACCTAGAGGGGTTTCAGAGAAAGTGGCGGGGAAGATTTATAGTAAACGCTAATTGGTTCTTGCTGCATCATCACCATGACTTTTAATTAATTCGAAGATTCCAAGGCTTGTCAAAGGTGTAGTCTTCATCATCATGGACATTTTGCACGTAGCAATGGCTTGAAAATCGTATCTTTATAGTTGTAAACGAAACCATGGACAAAGGAAATTGTGACGCTACTTAAAGATGCAAGTATGACTTAGGCAAATTCAAGTTTAGAACTTGTAACTCGCTTATCAACTTGTTCATAGGTTATACCAAGTTCTTCAGCCTTCTCAAACCAGATTTCCGAATGTTGCTTGCTTTTTTTAACGCCGATACCATAATAGTAACATCTGCCTACCTCAAAATGAGATTGGCCATCTCCTTGAAGTGCAGCACGGTTGTAATAATGAAAAGCTAAATTATCACTTTGTGTAACCCCGGTTCCTCTCTCATAAGCCACAGCTAGCTCAAATATGGCATCGGGAACTTTATATTCAGCGGCTTCCTTGAAGAGCGTTATTCCCTTGGCTCTGTTTCTACTAAAAATGTGACCATGAAACAACAGAGACCCCAATGCGTACATTGCCAGAGGTTCTTCACGATCAATACTGGCCGTTAACAAATTCTCCAACTGCTCTTTATCCGGATTTTGCTTACGCACCTCCGCCAAAGCCCTCTTATAATGTGCTTGACCTGTATTCATAATACAATATTACAAAATCCTCAATTTATTCTTTTTTTGGCCAAGGCCCTTTCCATTGTGGAGGTCGTATTCTAGGTGGCCTTCTTCTCGTATCACCCTTCTCACTTCCACGGCTTTTTTTAGCTCCTGCAAGCCCTTTTTCATGCCGTTCTTTTTTAGGGCCTTTTAATTTACCTGTTCCCTGCTTCTTTTTCTTATTTTGGCACAGACTTGTTCTATATAAACGAATTAGCAGGAAGAATATTGATGACTAGTATCTACGGTAAATAACCCTTTTTGTTTCATGGTTCATACAACATGAACTCAGTAACTCCACTTCAACCTCAGAAACAGATAATTTCCCGCATTGCCGAATTTGTTTGCACTGTCTATAAAGAATAGCTGGCCAATGAGTGCGGGTGTAACTTTTATCATGCCTTAAGCATGTAGCTGTTTAGTAAGCACGTACATTCTTTCCCTCCACAAAATTTATAAATGCCTGATTCACAACCCTGTTCCCTCCCGGTGTGGGATAGTCGCCAGAGAAATACCAATCTCCCCGGTGGTTAGGGCAAGCCTTGTGAAGTCCTTCGAGTGTCTGATAGATTATCTGTACTTCCGCTTTCATGTCGTCTGGCTTCAACAACTCTGTTATTTTCGAGGAGATTTGTTCTGGGGTAAATGGCCGGTAAATATCCTTTACGTGATTGATGATTTCCTCTTTCGGCAGATGTTGTTGCGCTTTTGATTTATCATAAACATCATCTATTATATTTTCCTGTAGCGTATCCTTCAATAATTCTATGGCTGCTCGGAAAGCAATGAAGTCTCCTAGTTTCGCCATATCAATTCCATAGCAATCCGGATATCTTATCTGGGGCGCGGAGGAAACGATTACTATTTTCTTTGGGTCTAATCTGTCAAGAATTCTTAAAATGCTTTGCTTGAGCGTTGTACCTCTAACGATGGAATCATCAATAACTACAAGGTTGTCCTGATTGGGTTTAATGGTTCCGTATGTAATATCATAGATATGAGCTACCAATTCATCTCGATGGCTGTCTTCGGTAATAAATGTTCTTAGCTTGACGTCCTTAATGGCCACTTTTTCCACCCTTGGTTTCATGGAGAGGATTTCTTCCAGCTTCGCAGGGTTTGTATCCGATCCCAGTTCTAATATTTTCCTTTTCTTGACATCATCCAGGTAGGATTCAATTCCTTTAACCATACCATAGAAGGAGATTTCTGCTGTATTCGGAATGAATGAAAAAACCGTATTTTTCACATCATGTTCAATTTCCTTCAGCACCGGTTCACAGATAGTTCGCCCCAGATTCTTACGCTCTTCATAAATTTCCTTGTCTGTTCCGCGCGAGAAATAAATTCTCTCAAACGAACAAGACTTGCGTTCTAGTGGCTCTTTTACAAGCTTTTCACTGATCGTACCGTCCTTTTTGATTATCAATGCATGTCCGGGGGACACTTCTTTAATGTCATCATAGGAAACTTTGAAAGCTGTTTGAATGGCAGGGCGCTCAGAAGTAACAACGGCGATCTCATCATCGTGATAGTAATAAGCAGGCCTGATACCTGAAGGGTCTCTTATAACAAATGCATCACCATGGCCCAGCAATCCAGATACAACATAACCACCGTCCCACTTTTTGCACGATTCTTTAAGAATTTTGGCGATGTCAATGTTATCTGCAATGAGCGTAGATATTTCCTTGCTTGTCTTTCCCTGACTTTTATATTCTTTATACATGAGTTCGTTCTCTTCATCGAGAAAGTGACCGATCTTTTCGAGCATGGTAACCGTATCAGATTTTTCCTTTGGGTGTTGGCCTAGATCCACTAATTGATCAAAAAGCTCATCGACGTTAGTTAGGTTGAAGTTTCCGGCCAGTACCAGGTTTCTTGACATCCAGTTATTCTGCCTTAAAAAGGGATGGCAATATTCCATATTGTTCTTACCAAATGTACCGTAGCGAAGATGGCCGAGAAAGAGTTCTCCAGTAAATGCAACATTCTTTTTCAACCATTCTGTATCCTTGAGCAGCTCAGGATCAGCTTTCGAAACTTCGTCGAACTTGGCATTTATTTTACCGAATATATCCTGAATAGGATTATTTGCTATAGATCGGTATCGGCTAATATATCTGCTACCCGGATCAACATTAAGCTTGATGTTTGCTACACCCGCACCGTCCTGGCCTCTGTTGTGCTGCTTTTCCATCAGCAAATAGAGTTTGTTGAGGCCGTAAAATGGCGTGCCGTATTTTTTTTGGTAAAAATCCAGTGGCTTGAGCAGGCGAATAAGAGCTATTCCACACTCGTGTTTTATCTGATCGCTCATAGTGGTTTTGTATCAGAATTAGTAGCCAAAGTGCAAAGGTATCAAAATAACATGAGTTAGGTTTAATGATTGGATTGGTTTATTATCAACGAATTACTAATTGATACGAATGTACGAATGGTGCTTCTTCGCTTTCGTTGAATAAAGAGTAATAAAAGAATTTGGTCACAAATCATGAATAATTACCACAAATTGTGGTACAAATGCGGTAATACGGAGCCTGGATTAGTTGAAAGCCAAATTTAAATGGATCATAGATTCGTAAATTCACAAGTATTCGTAATTCGTTGATAATAGATGAATGCATCGGTGATATCCAGAGTTCAGGAAAAAATCAGAACCTGAACTGGAACGAAATTTTGAGTCCGAAATTATGAACCTGCCGTGGATAAATGTCGAGGTACTTCTGATCATTATAATTTAACCGGAATACAGCGTCTAATCGTATCAGATTTAAAATATTTTCTATTCCTGCACCTACTTCTACGTATGGTTCAGAAGCAAGCGTACTAAAGGATTCTGATATAACATCCCCATTGTCGTCCACCAGCGTTACCTTATTTCCCTGTTCGTCAATTTGAACGTTGTTGGCGGGGCTCAATCTTCCATACACCATATTAGTCATAATCAATGTTCTTAATCTAAGTTTTTTCATTAGTGGAATTCTGTTCATGAACAAACCATCGAAGTGATGTTCAAAAAACAGTGAGATCCATTCGTCGCTAACGAATTCAAAAAAATTCATTAGATAAAAAGCATCTGGGTCGCTTACGATAGTCTCGTTACCTTTGTGTACCTTAAGCAAAGGCCAGGGTAAAGTCTCAAAGATCTTTCCTGTAGTGATGGAGTAATTGGATTTGCCCAATACCCCGAATTTCAATGTCTGTTTTATGTTAAACGTCAATTTATTGTAGTGAAAGTCGCTGCCGAAGAGGCCTTTAACACCCAACTGATATTTTAAGGTAAATACAGGTGGGGGCCTGGAGTAGGAACTGATTGAAATTCTGTTGAGGTGTGTATAAACATACCTTTCCCGGGCAGAGTACCGAGATTCAAGGGTGATCTCGCTGGTACTGAATTTAGAATTTACCCTGGTGGTATCAGTTATGTCAGGATAATAACCGAATTTGAAATTTTCGCCCAAAGGCCTGAAAGTCTTGTTGTGAAACATCACTATCTGGTTAAAGCCAGAGAAGAGCATTCTCTCACCCCACACACGGTACTCCAATGAATTGTTCAGCCTGTCCGAAGGGGTAAAACCGGCCACAAATTGAAATGAGTTGTTCTTGGCGAAAAAGTTATCCGTAACGGATATTTGATCGATATCATCACGGTGCTGAAACCCCACTTTGGTCCATGGTTTTCGAGAAAAGATATATTCAATCTGTGCGTTGTATTTCCCGCGGCGGTCTTTTGTTCCATAAGCGAGATATCCCCGCAAAATCAAATTGGTGCTGAATTTCTCGTTGGTAACAAATCCTAACCTGAACCGATGTCCTTCAATGTTGTTATTCTTGTATATATATATGTAAGGGCCTATGTCAACTTTGCCAACTTTCTGATACCCATAAACAATAAATTCAATTACATCTACAAGAGTTCTCACGGTTGGCAGATTTTTTACGGAGTCAATCATCTTATAAACATCCTTTTCTGTAGATGACAAGGTATCATGTCGGTTTTCTTCCCAGAATTTATCATCTTTTATATAAGCTTCCGGGTCCACCGTGATGCCGGTCTTATAAAACTTGAGTTCTTTGGGTTGATTTACCACTATATTCTTTGACGAGATATAAAATTTGGAAATAAAGCCGGGTTGCTTGGCTATTTCCACCATATCGATCAATGCCCGCGTTTTTACAGCGAGCCATGGACCTGCGGTAGTTCGCTCAAATTCTTGCTGGATCTTGATTTTTTCAATCCAGTTGAGATTGGCCTGTTTCTTTATTTCTACATCGATCTGCAAAATGGCATATGTAGAATCCTCTATCCACATAGTTCCCCAAAATGCCAGATCTTGCTCTCGTTTTGGGGCGACCACTATTTCGTAGCAGAAATGATCTCCAATCATCACGCTGTCCACCAAATAATATCTGTAATAAGCTTTGCCGGTACCTGCAATCGGAGAAATAAAGTTTTTTCCAAGTATGGTAACCCAGTTGTCATAGAAGTTGAAAACCTGAAACGAACTGCCTACAAATTGACTTAACCATTGGTAGTTATCCACCCCAACCCCCGTAATCTTCGTAGCCATTATTTCTTCCAACTTCGCTTCTGGATTTTTCCTGAAGTAATAATTCGAAACAGTCTCAGAAACGAAAATAGGCAGCACAGCTTGTCCATCTTCACCGGCGATAACCTGTAAGCTATCGAACATGTTAGCGATCGATTTGAACATTTTACGGTTCTTAAATTTATCAGACATATTGTCTATACTGATCTGTACTCTGTTGTAGTTTTGCACCTGATAGGCCGAAAGGCCTTTCATGTTATTGATGTCCTTGTATTGCTGGATCTTGCGCAGAATCCTAAATGCAGGATTTTCACCTGGTACGATCACTATTTCGTCCAGATTGTGTATTGAAGGTATTAGCTGAAAGTTAATATGCTGTGAGACACCCTGTTTGACGGCCTTTGTTCTCGAAAGATATCCAAGGCAAGAAACCTCTATTGAATCGACAGATTGAGAAGTTGTAATTTCAAAATAACCTTCAAAATTTGTTGCGCCACCGGCTGATGTCCCTTGAAACGAAACATTTACAAACGGTACTCCGTCGTTTGACTCAGCATCTATAATCTTACCTTTCACTACGGTTTGTTGCCCATACGCACAGGAAAATGCGAGAGCAATAAAAAGCGAAAGACGGATCCTTATTTTAATACGGTTAGTCATTCAATAGAACACAAAGGATCTTCAACTTAATAAAAATAACAGACACTTTCGAATTGGATATGAATTAGTGTTCTCCATTAGTTGAGGCTTTGATAATTCCCATATCATAAGTCTGTGTTTGGATTACTTTTCCCTCCAGGTCAAATGCTTTTTGTAATCCATCCAACAGGCCGTTAATATAGTTTGCCTCGACTTTGATTTCGCCGCTTTCATAATAATGTTTCCAGTTCCCGTGTTCTTTGTCATCAACATAATCCCCTTCTTTAAACAGATTCCCATTCCGTAGCGAGTATTTCCATGGCCCAACGGCATTGCCATTTTTATAAGAGCCTTGTTGTTTAATATTTCCGTTTTCAAAATAAACTTTCCACATTCCTTCATATTCACCGTTTAGATAACTACCACTTATGTATAATTCACCCGAAGGATAGAATACTTTCCATGGCCCTTCCAGCGTACCATTCTTATAGTTTCCCTGTTCATAAATCTGATTTAATCCTTTGAATTCTACAACGTCATTGTTAAAATACTCCAACCACAAACCTTCTAATTTCCCTGCTTTGTAAAAGCTGTTGATGACAATGTTGCCATTCTTGTTAAACCCGATCAGTTGGCCATCCAATACTCCGTAGGTGTAGTAGCACGTCTTGTACAACTGGCCTCCCTTGAAATATGATTGATATTTACCGTGAAACACATCATTTAATTTCAGGCCGCTCTCTTGAAGATTTCCGTTTTTATAGTAACGTTCATGCAGGCCATTTTGCTTTCCGTCAAGGAATTCATCCACGTAAATTGGCCCTCCAGTTTCGAAGTATCCCAATGACGTGCCCGTTTTTTGACCTTCAACGTAGAAAGAGTATTCCATGATATTTCCCGATTCGTAATAGGAAATGATGCTATCATGTAACAGGTCGTTTTCATAGGTTCCTTCCTGAAAGATTTGACCATTGGCATAGTGGTATTCAAATTTCCCATCCTTCAATCCATCTTTGTAGTTTAATCTCTTTTCGAGATATCCTTCTTGGTGGTATATTAGCCAGGTACTATCTAACTTTCCGTCGACAAAGATTCCTGTTTGCCACATTTTTCCATTCTCATGATAAATTTTGTACAATCCCGTTTTATTATTGTTTTGAGTAAAAAAGAGTTCTTTAATAACTGTTTGCTCAGTATCATACCACGTCTTGTCTTCCTTCAATTGTGCAAGAGAATCGTAAGCACTAAATGTGAGCAGCAACAAACCAAGCTGTTTAATCTTTGTCATATATGAATGAAGATGAAGCTACTTAATATTGATCTGCAGTTGCACCGCTTCCAAATTCGTTCTATGGCCGTAATCTAAAATGGCGGCGAGTGAATAGGGGCCGGGAGATAAATTTGCAGGCAATTTCAATTCCACTACTCTGATTTCTTCAGGCAGCATGGTAATGCGAACAGGGCTGGTCTTGCTCTCGGATGCGGTTTCCAGATTAGAGGCTACGAGGTACAACTTGCAATCAATGCGTTTGTCACCGGTATTTTCAATTTCAACATTAAATACTCTTAACGAATCCTGTGGATTAGAAACTTCTACCAGTTTCGATATTTTTGCAAAGTACTTAGCATTAGAGGCCGGTGATTGATAAACATTAACGACGATTCTGGGACTAACTGTAATTCCAGCGGCCACAATTTTGTCTACTTCCAAAGCAGATTGTTCTCTCGCTATCTTAACATATATCACACCCCATCGAGAGGATTCACCACTTGGCGGGACCTGCATAAGCACTTCTATTTCTTTTGCTTCACTGGGCGCCAATTCGAAAAAAGAAGGATTTAACGTAATCCAATCCGCACAGGACCGCGCCGTAGTTCCGGGAGCAACTTTTATCGATTTCCCACGGCTGTTTTTTTTCGTGTCTCCAAGGGCCAATACAAAAGATTCAGGTTTATTGCCGTGGTTTCTAACTGTTATTATCTGGGATTCCATTTCCCCTGGCTCTACCGCAAAGTTTAATGTAATTGGAGCAACTTCGAAATCCTGAGCCCAGCCTGTTGTTTTTAACAATAGCATGGTTAAAATTAATGCCCATTTTACACCTGAAACCACGTTTAACATCTGTATTTTTATCGTTATTAATGTCTGTTACAAATATATGCATTCTATGGATACAACTTTTCCTAGAAATATCGGTGAAATTCCCGATAGTAATTGATAAATGCATCAGTAGAAGTTTCTAAGACACCATGAGCCGCATTTCAAGGGAGATAGAATTTGGCAAGACGATCCGCGTGAACGCAGAAGATGTGTGGGGCTGGAACAGCAGTGCGGGTAAGTTGAGGGCTACGCGAAGAGCCGATTACTTGGTGCATTACGGGGAATTTATTCGCGAGGATAAATTGCTTGAGATAGGCTGCGGAACGGGGATATTTACTGAGAAAGTATACAATAAAACCAAGGCGTCCATCACTGCAATTGACGTCTCTAAAGAACTATTAAATCAGGCTATAAGCAAATTGCCAACGGTAGAATTTAGAGTTGCTGATGCAATGAAAACTGAAATGCCAGCTGAGAGTTTTGACGGCATATACGGTAGTTCTGTGTTACATCACCTAAATGTGGATAACGCTATTGCAGAAATACACAGGCTTTTGAAACCAGGCGGCCGAATGGTATTCGCAGAACCTAATATTTTAAATCCTCAAATATTTATAGAACGCAATATGGGATTGGTTAAGGATTGGCTTGGGATAACGCCGGATGAGACAGCGATCAATAGATGGAAGATGATAAAAAGGTTAAAAAACAATGGCTTTGTGAATTGTATCGTGTTTCCATATGACTTTTTACACCCTTATACTCCGGAGTGGATGATTGGCTTCGTGAGTCGTATCGGTGCCGTAATTGAGAAAATACCAGTACTAAAAGAGTTTGCAGGTTCTGTAATAATTTATGCAAAAAAGCCAAATTCTTCGTAGAATCGATGATCAACTCATTTTTGAATAAGATCAAGTTAGAAGATGCAGCGGGCGGATTGGACGCGCCTGCTACCACCAACGCACGCCGAGAAGTGCTGGCTAAGAAACCATTTCTAAAAAAGATATACCGAAATTGGTATCGGCGCGTAACGTCTGGTTTATTGTTTGACGAAAATGAAAAGGTATTGGAAATTGGTTCGGGCGCAGGATTTATTAAGGAACAATATGCTGATATCATTACATCAGACATAATGCCCCTGGATCAATGTGACATGGTGGTGGCCGCAGAAGAATTACCATTCTCTGACGGTGAACTTTCCGCAATTGTAATGGTGGATGTCTTTCATCATATTCCGGAAGTGGGTAAATTTCTAAGTGAGGCGCAGCGAGTTCTTAAACCCGGTGGAAAGATTAAGATGATAGAACCCGCCAATACCTGGTTTGGCAGATTGATTTACAAGGGTTGGCATCATGAACCTTTTGATGCTGAAACTTTATCCTGGTCCTTTCCTTCAACAGGTCCGCTATCGGGCGCGAATACCGCACTTCCATGGATTGTCTTCCAGCGTGACAAGGATATTTTTCATGACAAGTACCCGGAGCTTAAGATTAATAAGATTTCTTATCACACGGCCTTTCTCTATATAGCTAGTGGAGGGTTTTCATACAAGTCAATGTTGCCAGGATGGGCCTTTGGGTTAGCATCATTCATTGAAGCTATATTAACTCCTTTACATCCGATATTGGCAATGTTTCATACTATTGAGGTTGTAAAAACAGAGAGCAGAAACCATGCAGAGCAATAAGAAGTATTTCGAGGATCAGGCATTCACGGGCAAGACAGATAGAAGGGCGAAGTCCTACTATTGGAACGACATTATCAAGTACTGTGAGTATTTTATCTACGAGGAAAGTAGTGTGCTCGAAGTGGGGTGTGGAACAGGTGATTTACTCCACAAGATAGGGGGTAGGCGAAGGGTCGGCATAGATTTTTCAAAGGCGATGATCAGGCAGGCCAGAGAAAAATATTCGGATGTCGAATTTCATGAGATGAATGCTGAATTACTGGAGCTCGATGAGAAATTCGATGTTGTCATTCTCTCCAACCTAATTGGCTTTTTAGGTGATATAGAAAGGGGGTTTTACGAACTGAATAAAGTATGTCACCCCAACACGAAGATTATTATTACTTATTACAATTACTTGTGGGAGCCAATCTTGAAATTATCAGAATGGATTGGGCTCAAACCGAAATCACCACCGCAGAATTGGCTGTCACAAGTGGACATCAATAACTTACTTAAGCTGGCAGGTTTCGATGTCTATCGCACTACCAGGAGGATGTTAATACCCGTAAATATTCCCATTATTTCCTGGTTATTTAATAAGTACATAGCAAAAATACCGTTGCTAAATTATTTCTGCATCAATACTTTCACTTTTGCATCTCCAATTCCCTCGGCGGATGCTGCTGAAGTTGCAGACAAGTACTCAGTATCAATTGTAATTCCTGCGCGAAATGAAAGCGGTAATATTGAAGACGCCATAGAGAGGATACCTAAATTTGGGAGGTCTGTAGAGATAATATTTATAGAGGGTAATTCTACAGACGATACCTGGGCTAAAATTCAGGAGGTAGCGACTAAGTACGCCGATACCCATAATATAAAAATAGACAGGCAGGATGGAAAAGGCAAGGGGGATGCTGTTCGCAAGGGTTATGAGATGGCAACTGGTGACATTCTGATGATATTGGATGCCGACCTGACAGTCCGGCCGGAAGATCTGCCCAAGTTCTACAATGCAATAGCCTCTGGGAAAGGTGAATTTATAAACGGTTCAAGACTGGTGTATACCATGGAGAAGCAAGCTATGAGATTCTTGAATATTTTGGGGAATAAGTTTTTTAGCGCTTTGTTTACATGGCTGTTGGATCAACCATTTAAAGATACCTTGTGCGGTACCAAAGTGCTCTTTAGAAAGGACTATGACAAAATAAAAGTAAACCGATCATTTTTTGGTGAGTTTGATCCATTTGGTGACTTTGATTTAATATTTGGTGCTCACAAATTGAACCTGAAAATTGTAGAACTGCCAATCCGTTATCAGGAGCGGAAATATGGCGAGACGAACATATCGAGATTTAAGCATGGCTTGATCCTGTTGAAAATGTGCTTTTTTGCCGCCCGAAAAATCAAATTCCGATAGCGCTGATGTCATTCTTAAAAAACTTAATATTTAAAGCCGGAGCCAGGGTAATTGGATCTGAGATATATCGAAAATTAAATTTTTCTCATGATCAGTCGCGTGATCCGGCATTTAAAGTACAGCGTGAATTAATTAAAAATCCTCAACCTGTTATTTTTGATGTTGGCGCCAGGTATGGGCAGATAAGTGAAACCTATAAAAAGTGGTTTCCGGATTCTAAGGTTTTCTCTTTCGAGCCTTTTCCCAAGTCATATCAAGAGTTGGAAAAAATTTCCGCTCGGTTCAAGGGGATTCAGACTTTCAAGCGAGCTATTTCAGATAAGGAAGGTGAAGTTACCCTGTATGCAAATAAGTTCAGCGCCGCAAACTCGACCTTGGAGTCTGATGATACCCATACAATTATAGATTCGCTTACTGAGAACGAATCCACACTTGAAGTCTCTGCCATTGACCTGGACACTTTCACCAACAAGCACAGTATAGATAAAATAGATATTCTGAAAATGGATATACAGGGCGGGGAGCTCAAAGCCTTGCATGGCGCAATACGTCTCATTAGGGACAAAAAGATTGATTTGATCTATACGGAGGTTCTCTTTATGGGAATTTACAAAGGCCAACCTTATTTCCATGACATTGCGAGATTCATGAAAGATCACGGCTATGAATTGTATAATATTTACAATCCGTGGTATGCAAAGAATAGATTGTCGTGGGCGGATGCGCTTTTTGTAAATCCTGCCATTATATCCTGATACGTTTTGAGTAACCAGAATATTGATTGAATCTATGCTGAATCTGGAAAAATATCCAGCCTGGTTGAAGCTGGGAGCCTTGTTGGCAATCAGCTTCTATGTTTTTTATCCAGCCGTCAGTTGTGGATTTCTGAATTGGGATGATGATTGGATGCTGATTGACAATCCTCTTATAAGGTCTCTGAGTTTGGAAAATCTGAACAGCCTCTTTTTCGGAGAGATCTATATGATGAATTATCAGCCTCTCGTGTTTTTGAGTTACGCTGTGGAGTTCCATTTTTTTGGTTTGGATCCTCGTGTATTTCATTTTTCTAATATTCTTCTGCACTTGCTGAATGTGGTATTGGTGTATTTATTTCTGAAGGAGTTATGTGGAAGTTCATCTATCGCGCTAATCGCATGTGCCTTATTTGCCATCCATCCCATGAGAGTGGAATCTGTAGCATGGGTTACAACAAGGCGGGATGTGCTCTATAGTTTTTTTTACCTGTTCTCAATTTTCCAATACCTGAAATATCTGAGAGCTGAGGGTAATAAATCCACCAGGTATTATGCAATTGCCCTGGTGCTTTTCCTCTTCTCATGCATGTCCAAAGGGATGGCCGTTACACTTACCGCAACGATTATTTTGCTGGATATCTTTGAGAAAAGGGCCATAACAAGAAGGGCTATCCTGGATAAGATTCCTTTCTTTATCATATCCATGTTTTTTGGATTGTTGGCTGTTTACGCAACACATACAGAGGCACAAATTGAGGAGTATAGCGATCATACCTTTATTGAGAGAATTCAATATGCGGGCTATGCATTTTCATTTTATTTGTTCAAGCCCCTGGCGCCTGTCGATTTATCACTTATATATCCATATCCATATTTGACGGGGAAGATTCCACTTTATTATTGGGGCTATGTCTTGTTTGCTACAGGGGTAATTGCCGCGGTTATTTATTCATTGAAACGCACACGCAAGATCATTTTTGGATTCGGGTTTTTTGTGATATCCGTTTTTTTTATTCTGCAACTCCTGCCGGTGTACAACGCGCTCGTGGCAGACAGGTACACCTACATGGCATCCATTGGCTTATCTTATTTGGCGGCTGAGCTTTATATGTATTTGACGGCAAGGATAAAAAAAACGAATGCCATCTTTCGGGCGGTGCCGCAAGTTGTGCTGGCGAGCATTCTAATCTTTTTTGCCTATCAAAGCCATGGGAGAATTGCTGTGTGGCAGGACAGTCTTACCATTTGGGACGATGTAATCTCAAAATATCCGGGATGTGCCAAGGCGTATTTGGAAAGAGGCAATGCTAAGAGTGAATTGGAAGATTTTCATGGAGCAATTGACGATTACTCGAAGTCTATTTTGCTGGACCCCAATGACCCGATGGCTTATAATGTAAGAGGAGTCGCCAAAAAAAAGCATGGCAATACTGACGCTGCTTTAGAAGATTACAAGAGAGCCATAGAGATTGAAAGCGGTTATGCAATGGCCTACAGCAATATTGGAGTAGTGCAGTTTGAGCGGGGTGATTTGAGTAAAGCCATTGCGAGTTTTTCAAAGGCTATTGAGCTCAATCCTGCTAACTCAAAGCATTATCTGCTGCGTGGTAATTCAAAATACTTTCAGGGACTTTATAGTGAAGCGATCATCGACTATGATATGGCCATAGAATTGAATCCATTTGGGATAGAAGTATATTTCTTCAGGGCCAATTCGCACTATTCACTACTTGCTTATGAGAGGGCTTGCTCGGATTGGGAAAAGGCGATGAGCCTAGGATATACTGAATCTATCAAAATGATTGAGCAACATTGTACTGTGTCCGGCCGGGACGATGCCGCAAGCTCCAACCTTTATTATAAAAATGGCAACTTGAAAGTTGAGGTGATCAAGGAAATTGATTCTCTTCAGGGTAAGGATTTGAGTAGATATTTTAGCGAGGAGGGATCCATAAAAGAAGAAGGTGTGCTTGTCAATGGTGTGTATAATGGATGGGTAAGGTGGTATTATCCATCAGGCGAGTTGATGACTTCAGGATTCTATCAGGACAGCATCCCATTTGGTGATTGGCGCGAGTTTTATATTGATAACCAATTGAAAGCGGATTACGGTTTTGTCGGAGGGAAGATGGAAGGTTCTTATAAATACTATCATGAAAATGGCTTGCTCTGGACAGAACGACTTTATGATGATGGAAAGCTAATGGAAATCATTTCCAACCAATCATCGGAAGGAGTTAAATTGGACAAAGGCAGCCTGAAGAACGGCACCGGTGATATTAGGGTGTACAATGAAAATGGTGATTTCATAGAGGCGCTCACATACGTGGATGGGGTACAATTTGATACCGAAAAGTTAAATTGATGCTGGTGAACAATGCTTTGGCAAAATACTTAAGTCCTGAGAAGCTGGGGGTATTCCTATTACTACTGCTCACTTTTGTCGTTTTTTATCCAGCTACGGGGTTTGAGCTTACCAATTGGGATGACAACTGGATGGTGACGAAAAACCCATTGATAAGATCATTAGCACTATCCAATCTTTCGGATATGTTTTTCGGGAAGTTGTATATGCTCAACTATCAGCCCTTGATCTTCCTTTCCTTTGCAATTGAATATCATTTTTTCGGATTAGATCCCGCTGTTTTCCATCTTGACAATATCCTGCTTCACACAGTGAATGTCCTGTTGGTTTACCTGTTATTCCGGAAATTGACTGGAAACGTTTTCGTAGCGCTCACCACTGCAGCTCTTTTTGCCATTCATCCGTTGCGAGTGGAATCTGTTGCCTGGGTTACCACGCGAAGAGACTTGCTCTATACGCTCTTCTATTTGTTGTCACTCATTTACTATTTGAAATTCTTGCGAAGCGGATATCGTGGGCTGGTCAATAAATATCTGCTGGGAGCCATTGCTTTTTTTACACTCTCTTGTATGTCAAAGGGCATGGCGGTTTCACTCTGCCTTGTATTATTTCTCTTTGATTATATGGAAGGAAAACAATTCTCTGTGAAGACACTCCTCAACAAAATACCATTTGCAATTATCGCACTGATATTTGGAATAATGGCCATAATAGGCACGCACACTCAGGAACAAATTGAGCTCCATGCCCAGTATCAGTTTTATGAAAGAATACTATTTGCGAGTTATTCGTTTCTCTTCTATATTTCGAAGTTCCTTGCACCTGTTAACCTATCAGTCATTTACCCATATCCTGATATAGACTCGGGAGCGTTGCCTTTCATCTATTGGGTTTACTTTATGGTTTGCATTGCATTGACCACGCTCATTATTTATCTGTCTCGCAGGGCCAAATCGATTCTGTTTGGGTACGGTTTTTTTCTTTTTTCTCTCATTTTTGTGCTGCAGATCTTACCCGTAGGCCAAGCATTGACCACTGACAGATATACTTACCTGGCTTCACTTGGTTCCTCTTTTTTATTCGCGATTGGAATCAATCAATTGTTTTATTTTTTGAAGGACCGAAAGTTACTCAATCAAGCTACGGGCAATCGAATCAAAATAATCCTGGTATTAGCGGTGGTACTCCTGCTTTCATTTATGTCCAGGGAGAGACTATCAGTTTGGAACAACAGCATGTCAATTTGGGATGATGTTATCCATAATTACCCGGATCACGTTATGGCGCACAACATGAAAGGTAATGTGCTTAGAATGAAGGGGAAATACAGTGAGGCGTTGACGTATTATGAAAGAGCCATAGCATTAGACAGCAATTATGTGCATGCTTATAATAACGCCGGAGTCGCTAAGACGGCCATGAAAAAATACCATGAGGCCATGGCGTTTTACGACAAAGGGCTTTTAATAGAGCCGGAAAACCCCAAACTTCTCACCAGTAGGGGAACGATCAGGCTGTTGATGGGTAATAGCGATGGAGCATTCCGGGATTTTAACAAAGCCATTGAGTTGAGCGAAGAAAATGCGATAGCCTATTACAGCAGGGGCAGGGCTCGTTATATGGCTGATGATTTTAAGGGGGCTTTGGAAGATCTTGATAAATCCGCAGCGCTAAATCCGCTTTATTCGAATACCTATATTGCAAGGGGCAATTCAAATTTCATGCTCGGCAACGTCGAACAAGCTTGCATCAACTGGAGAAAGGCTGTAGAGTTGGGCAATGATTTGGGCAAACAGCCCATTGCAGAATACTGTAAATAGTGCATCAGCTTTCCAAAATACCATCTCACTACTGGCTCGCACTTTTATTAACTTGTACCGCGGCAGTATTTTACCCTTCCTTAAATTGTGGGTTTACGAATTGGGATGATACTCATCTGATTCTGGAAAATACATTGATCCGCTCGCTGGATTGGGAAAATCTCAAATTGATGTTCGGCGATTTTTATGTGGCGAATTACCAACCGCTCACGTTGGTATCATGGGCAATTGATTATCAGCTTTTTGATCTCGATCCGTTTGGCTTCCACTTGGTCAACGTCATCCTTCACCTTTTAAATGTATTACTGGTCTTTATCTTTATTCGTCATCTGAGCCCTGGATTGTTCATCCCATTGCTTACAGCTGCATTATTCGCAATACATCCTATGCGGGTGGAATCGGTAACATGGGCAACGGAGCGGAAAGACGTGCTCTACAGCTTCTTTTTCCTGCTTTCGCTGCTGGCCTATATAAAATATATGCTGCAATCAATGGCAACTGAAGGACGGAATAAATCAAAAATACGGATCTATTACATAGCTGCTTTGGTATTGTTCCTGCTATCCTGCCTGACTAAAACCATGGCGGTCACCTTGAGCCTGGTACTAATCCTGATTGATTTTTTGTTTGAAAGAAAGTTATCCAAAGCGGCAATCCTGGATAAGCTTCCCTTTTTTATCATTTCACTCATTCTCGGGTCGATCTCGCTTGTGGGTCACGATCGTTTGGTAGATTTATTCAGTGACTTTGATTTATCTGACAGAATTCAATATGCTGGATTTGCCTTTATCTTCTATTTTGAAAAATTACTATTGCCCATAAATCTTTCGGCCTTTTATCCCTATCCATTTGTGGGATCAGAACTACCATGGCATTTCTGGATATATCCGCTTGTAACTGTAGCAATAATTGCTCTTGCAGTAATCTCCCTGATCAAAACCCGGAAATTATTTTTTGGCCTGGGCTTTTTTTGCGTATCGATAGTCCTCGTACTGCAAATTGCCCCGGTTAATGAATCCATTGCTGCCGATCATTATTCTTACCTGGCCTACATTGGATTGTTTTATCTGGCCGCAGTGTTTTTGAAATGGTGTAAAGACAATATCGGCAGTTCAAATTTAAAGTGGCTTCTCTACACAGGTATCCTAACCGTTATTATTGTGTTATCAATTTTAACGTATCATAGAATAGCTGTTTGGCAGGATAGCATAAGTCTGTGGAATGATGTGATCTCAAAACATCCGAAGGTGGCATTGGCATATCACAATAGGGGAAACTTGTATCGGGGAATGGGCAAGTACGTACAGGCAATCCGGGACTACGATCGTGTACTTGAATTGGATCCCTATTCTGCTAAGGCATATAACAACAGGGGTAATGTGAAGCTGGACATGAAGCTGTACCAGGCCGCCATATTCGATTACAATAACGCGATTCAAATAATTGACAATTATTCAAAGGCATTTAGCAATAGGGGGATTGCGTGGTACAATTTGAATGAGTTTGAAAATGCATTTGTTGATTTTAACATGGCGATTGAACTTAATCCGGATAATGCACAGGGTTATTACAACCGCGGGAATGCTCATTATAAATCGGGAAAGTTCGCGGAAGCGTTGATGGATTTTGACAAGGCAATTGAAATAGATGTACGGTTTTCAAAGGCGTATCACTCGAGAGGAAACGCTTTGCTCTATTCCGGCCGTAGCAGCGAAGCATGCGAGAATTGGAATGCTGCGGTTGAACTGGGGTATGAGCCGGCTGCCCGCTTACTCAGCACGCACTGTCAGGCAATTTCTAAGTTTGAAAAGGTTTATGCGAATGGCCAGGCAAAATTGGATGTGGAACACATTGTACAAGGAGTTGACACCATTATTTGGCTCATACATTATGATTCATTGGGAAGGGTAATTGAAAAAGGAGTGATCAGCGATGGAATATACGATGGACAAGTCATTTGGTATTACACCTCTGGCAAAATAAAAATCCGGGGATTCTACAGGGATACGGTGGCTTATGGTAATTGGGAGGAATACTATGAGGGAGAAGCAATTAAGGCCGCATATAGGTATGAGGAGGGAAAAATGAGTGGAACATACAAGTATTACCATGAAAACGGACAACTGTGGACAGAGAGGGTTTATGAGAATGGTTTGCTATGGGAGGTTGTCTCAAACTATGATAGTAAAGGAAATACGCTTTATGCAGGTACGATGAAAGATGGAAGTGGAACGCTCACATTATACGATGAGCAGGGGCTGAAAACAGAGACAATTATCTATCATAACGGAGTTCCTGACACAACCGGGCCGTAAATTGTTTCATATTAATGAAACCTTTGCTGCATGGCTTCGTAGAAACCCCTATAATAGGCAACTGTTACAGATTTTTTAGCGATAAATGTTTTGATATTAATTTGAAACTGTTATATTTGTAATTAGGATTAAAATTTATTAACCGGTCACCTGGAAGTAAGGAGCCACAAAACAAAAGCTATGAAGAAGTTATTTACATTAATTATCGCAGGGATGTTTGGAGTACTGGTTTTTGCTCCGAATGAAGTGAAAGCACAGCCGGTTTCTGACCGTGCGGTTATACCGGTGGCTATTACGCTAAACCAGGTATTGCGCCTGAATATCACAAACGGTGGAAACATCGAGTTTGTGTTCAACCAAATTGGCCAGTACACAAGTGGTATTAACGCTGGTGGTACCGGTAGTAATGCCCCATTCTATACCACTGAATTTGACATTGCATCGTCCACCAGATGGGAACTTGATCTGGGGGCAGAAGATCCAATCCCATGTGGATGTTTGCAGGGTACCGATAATCCAGCAAATCAATTGGCGCTGGATAATGTTGGGTTGCAGTTATTTGTCGTCGTTGGAGCATCTCACACTATTGGCGTGGAATTACTCGACGCATCTGGTGCTTTTGCAACGACTATAGGACTTCCTGCCTATCCTCCTGCTCTTCCAATCATTGGAGCGGGTTCTGTGAGCAATGCTGGGGATGAGACCGACAATAACTTTACGATTGTATGGAGAGCTGGTACTGCAGAGCCTGGTATGAATCCTCTTACATTGATCAATCAAGTTCCCACCCCGGAGCCGGATAGGTATGTTGTTAACGTATTGCTGGATTTGGAGAAGTTCTAACAAATCATTTAGAAAAAGTTAGTATTGAAAAGCCAATCTGAAAGGGTTGGCTTTTTATATATATTCATAATTGTAGTACTTTTACAACGGCCTTGACAAAAGGTTGCCTATCTGATGCAGATGCGTAAAATCGGGACATTTCTAATATTCATCTTGTTGTTACTCGCTGAAAGCGGCGTTTTTGCTCAATTTAAGATCCTCGAGGACAATTCTGCGCGGATATCTGTGCTTTCAGGAGGAAATGTGCCTTTTGTATTCAACTCTATCAACAAGTACGAAACGGGCGTTACTTACACCGATTGGACCCGTCTTGGTTTCACATATGTCGACAGTTGTTTGGCCTGCGCAATTGGTTTTGAACTGCATGTTCGTGCTGCGGATACGGACCTCGATGGCGCGATTACCAGTGATGATGGTGGTAATACCATACCCTTCAGGGTAATCCAATTACAAGCAAGGAATGCCTTGGGGTTGCCTGCCGGCCCCACAGTTTATTCTGCACCCACTGAACTGTCTGGCGGAGATGCGATTTTGTTCACAACTGCGGTAGACACCGCTGATGCGACGACGCACCAGGTCTTTATTACCTATACAATTGGTACAAATCCCTGCCCATGCCCGCCTGGAAATAACATTCTTGAACAGTCGTTATCGCCAGATCATTACCTGGAGGAGATCATATTTACACTATGCAGAATTGGCGATGCGGGCTGTCCTTAGTCGGTAGAGCTTGTTCCCTCTTAAAAGTGGATTCAGCGTTTTTTTAAGTCCTTATTTAGAATAGTATATATATTATATAACTAATATATATTAACACCGTATAAGGTCAAGCTTACCGAAATCCGTTTAATATCTTAAATTTGGGTAAGATGAGATCAACGAATTACCTGTCCGCTGAACTTCGTACTAAAGAAGGCGGGCGAATAAATGCGAATGATCGAATAATTAAATAATTATCTCCGAATTGTGAGAAGCTTTCAGACAGTGATGATTAAATCGCGGTGCATAAACGATTTCTGGATGATCAAGGAAAGACAATTCGCATACCTGCCTGCCGGACAGGCGGGTTCGTACAAATTCGTAATTCGCAGATCGCCAAACGATAAAGGATTGTGAATTTGAGAGTATCATCCGGCATAAGGCGTTTTTTCTCTTCGTTCAGGGCTCAGGCAATACTGTTTTGTGTGTTGATTACCGGGATATCTTTCGCTCAAAATCCTGATACGGTATCTGTGTCTGATAGTGAAGCGCCTGCACCCATCTTGCTTAACAATGTTCAAATCAGTTTTATTAAGTACAAAACATTTCAGAGCGCTGATTCAATTTATTTTAATGTTCTCAAACTTACCAACAACACGCCAGCAAGGGTATCCGGAATAGCAAACATCCAGGTTCCCTCCGGTTGGAATCTGATTAGCGACAAAACAACATCCGTATCTGTTGGCCCTGGAGAAACAGCCTATGTGCCGGTGCGATTGGCGCTGTTAAGAACATTAAAGGGAGGTGTCGCTTATGTGGTGAGCGCAACCTATGATTATGATCTCACAAAGCCCCTTTTGAGCAGCACCTGTTACGTAACAACACCGAAGGTAAGTAAGTGGAGGGTCTTTTCACCCAAGAGAATTGTGTATCTGTCCAAGAGGACCCAGTATGAGAAATTCAAATTGGTTTTTGAAAACAATGGCAACTACGATGAACTGATAAAGCTCGATTTTAAGGTGGGCGAATCCCTTGAAATGGCCGGAGCCGAAGATGGTGTGCTGACCATGAACTTTGTGATGCCTGCCAATATGGACACCACCCTGTTTTTTGATGTAAAATTTCTTCCCAAAGAAAATGGGTATGATATTCATAACTGGAGGGGGTCTGATATTCGATTGACCGCATCCACATCTGACAAGAAGGAGAGTTATGCCCTGTGGTTTAAATTTTTAAAGAGCTCTCATCGCAATACGGTGCAGGGGGTAACCCCGCTGAACCTGGATGTAAATGTTAGAAACTTGCTTTCCATCAGGTCAATTGGGTTGGGTATTGCCGTGTACGGAACCATTTTATTCAAGAAGAATAGGGGCCTCACGTACCAATTGGGTAGTTATAGCCTCCTTCAGTTCAAAAATAAAACAGCAAAGCAGTACTTCGACGACCAATGGAGGTACGGTAGGATACTGCTCACCTATTCGGATGAGAAGTTCAGGCTTATATTTGGTGACATCGTGATTGGAATCGAGAGTGGCGCCTATGGCAGGGGCCTCAAGGGATCTTACAAGTTCGGAAAAAACAAGATCACGGTGGGAGTCGCCAGAAACCTGTTTTTTCCTCTGAATGCATTTTCTCTGGAGCATCAGATTGACATTGGCAAATCTGTAAGTAGGGTGGATTATGGGCTCACCTATGTAAATGATGATTACAATAAAATAAACACCGCCGGCGGAGCAGCGGGCCTCAACTTTTCGTTTTTGAAAAATCATGCGATCAGGCTCTTGCTCGGATATAGCAACGTCAATCATAATTATGATGATTCAACCTTTCGGATCGATGATACCACCTTTGTGAAAACAGATGATCCGGGTGCAACATTCAATGGATACGGTTTAATATTGGATTATTCAGGCAGGATATTAAAGAAACTGAGATTCAATTTAAGCAACAGATTTGGTTCAAAGTATCATCAGAGTGTTTACAAAGGGCGGCACGAGTTGACAGCAAATGTTTGGTATACTTTAAATGAGAGATATTCATTAACGTTAAGGTACGGAAGACATTCCTATGATCCGGCAATATACAGGTTCGGCCGGTTGCAACCCAAAAGCGCGTTTACCAGGGACGAGTATCTGGCCATTTTGAGCGCCAAAATTACCGACAAAACATCCCTGCAGATTGGCCCTCATATTGATTACCAGACGACACAGCGATACAGCTCAATTGACGATAAGATCAATACGCTCTCTTCCAGATCCCTCCGGCTAAATGTGAGGCTTAACCACCGGCCAAATTACACCACGCTGATTTCTCCTTATGTTGTTATGGGCTTTTCGGAAATAACGGATTTCCCTGATTCATCGAATGGCATAGAGTACGCTAATATATCGGAGCTTACCAAACCATTCTACAATTTTCAGGCGGGATTGAGTTTCAGGAAGAAGCATTGGGGCGTGAATATTTTCTACTATTATGGCCCTTACAGTATTGCCAGCCAATCGGCCTATGTGAGCACCGGGCTGTTTCACAAATCCATTACCATATTGCCGTATTTCGAAAAATATATTAAGAAGAATATTCGCCTGGTATCCTACAACAGTTATACCTATGATGCCAGCAGAAATACACAGCGAATTAATCTCAATTTACGGGTGGAATTTTATCTGAAGAAAGAGTGGATGTTATTTATGAGTAATAGCCTGTCTCTTTATTCGCGGATCTCTTCAGAAGGCGGAAAGATCAGCAACCGCACCTATTACCTGGACGTGGGATTCAGAAAGGCATTTGATATGCAGCAACCCCGTGTGAAGTACTACAATTTGAAAGTGGTGTGTTTTGAAGATATAAATGGCAACAGGTCATTCGACGATAATGAAAAGGGCATTGACAATATTATTATTCAAATTGACAGGCATGTAGATACATCGTCAATAAATCTTGGGAAGTTTGAATTTATAGAAATGATCACCGATCAATTTGGGGAGATCAATTATTACAAAATCCCGGAGGGTACTTACAAACTCGAGTTTACCCCATTGTTTAAACTGGGGAACCTCTACAACATCAATGGCAAGGAGCAACATGTAGTGATCGGATCTAACACTACGCTGTTTGTTCCTTTTGTAAAGGCTAACAAGATAGCAGGCCGGGTTGAAGTTCAAAGAGACGAATATTCATCTGAAGGAGCTATCAGCTTGGGAGATCTTCGGGTTTCTGCTGTAGATACGGCAGGCAATACCTATTCTACCTTAACGGACAAGAGGGGTGGGTTTGTGTTGTTTGTTCCTCAGTCAGGAAGATACAAGGTATCTCTTAAAAGCGTGTTTAGCGATAATTTTGTGCTGGAGCAAAATGATTTTGTAGTTGACTTCGATGGTTTTAAGGAGTTTGAAATTGTATTCAAATATCGCGAGAAACGTAGGGGAATTAACATAAATGGTGGAAACGGGGTTATACCAAACGGGAGTACTTTTGAAGATAGAAGGATCAATGGCGGCACAAGTGAACCACAGAATGATCCATCGCCATCCACTAGTCCTCCGGGAAGTACTCCTGACAACAGTCCATCACCAACCACCAGTCCTTCGGGAGGTACACCAGACAACAACCTATCCCCATCCACCAGCCCTTCCGGAAGTACGCCAAACACATCTTCAACTATTGATATGGGCAATCAGCCTTCAGAACCATTAGCCCCATCTGATCCTGGAGAATCCCCGTCTCAGCCAGGGTTGGTTGGCAGCGAAACTACACCTGAATCCTCCGGATCTTCCATAACCTGGCAGCAAACACAATATTATATTGTATTGGGATCCTACGGCTCAAGCGCCGATGCCCGACAATTTTTCGACAACCTTAATTTTAAGGGAAATGCCATGATAGTAAGAACTCCCCAGAACACATATGAAGTGATATATGGATTCAGAACGGAGCAAGAAGCACGGCAAGATTTACAAAGAAGAAATACGATCTTCCCGGCAGCCTGGGTTTCCAGGAAGTTGTGATTGCTGTATTTAAATGATTTTCCCGGAATATGATCTGACCTAGGCTTTGCACTAGATAAATTCCTGTATTGAATTTAACGAGGCACATTCAGAAATAACATAGAGTGCTGTAAATCAGGAAAATAGTTTGCATTTTCATCAAATTATCAATACTTTCCATTAACTTTTTCCAAAACAAAGATTTAAAATCTTTTTATAGGAAAATAAATTCTCAAATCCACCTTTATCCGCCAGTTTATTGTGGCGCTGATCTTTATTAAGCTGAGAATAACAAATGTAACAACTATAAATTCGTGTAACTATGATTGAGCAAATCATGAGCAAACTCAAACAAACACTGCGTCTAGTTAAACTACCTGAAAAAAATCATTCAGCAATTAGATTGATCACTTTGATTCTAATTGTCTTCACGTTGGGAGGGAATATACTATTTGCTCAGCCACTTTCCGGAGTTAAAACCATTGGAGGTGTGGGGCCTGATTATGCGAGCTTTACGGATGCTGTAATTGCTTTAAGCGTCAACGGCGTAATGGGGCCTGTAACCTTCAATGTTAGAACCGCTACCTATAATGAGCAAATTTCCATTCCAGTAATTGCCGGAGCTTCGGCCGTGAATACAATCACTTTTCAATCTGAAACCGGTGTTAAAACCGATGTGTTGTTAACTCATGTAGGTTCATCTTTAAATCCTTATACCATCAGATTAAACTCTGCTGATTTCTTCACTTTTAGAAATATGTCTATCCAAATGACAGGAATAGGTGTTGGTAATACAATTGAATTATTAAATGGTGCGGATAACAATCATTTTGAAAACAATAATTTGGAAAGAATTCTTCCTATTCAAAATAGAGTCATATACTCTAGTAATACCTTAGATATAAATAATGTTATAGAAAACAATAATATTATTGGAGGGAGCTATGGTATATATTTCGAGGGAGTTGATGCAGCCAACCAGGAGACAGGCAATGAGATTAGAGGAAATACTTTAACGGAACAGTCCTCAAATGGTATTTATATAAGGTTCAATGCTGATATCCAAACTATAGGCAATACAATAATTAATCCATTGTCTATTTCAGGAATCACACTTGAACGCTGTGTTGGAACTGCCGGCAACCGTAGCTTAACGGCTAATAACATGGTTCAGGTAAATGCTTCGCAACAGACTTGGGGTATCGCTGTCACCATATGTGAATATCAGGACATTTTTCACAATAGTGTTCACATAACCGGTAGCAACGCAAAGAGCAGGGCATTTTTCCATCCAACCAATAATCCCTCAGATCTCAACATACGGATAAAAAACAACATATTTGCCAATACTGCCGGGGGTCTGGCAATCTATGTCTTCAGGCCAGAGAACATTACTGAATCGGATTTCAATAATTATTATGCAACAGGGGCTTTTTTAGCCAAGTGGGGGCCTGCATCGGAAACTAGTTTTCTATTTACCGATTTAGCTGCATTACAGACTGCCAGCGGACAGGATGCCAATTCAGTTTCTGTTGATCCTGCTTTTACTTCACCAACAGATTTACACCTCACCATACTTTCGCCAATATCTTTAGTGGGAATAGGGCTAAGCTCAATCGTTCCAGATGACATTGATGGTGATATCAGGAATATTGTTACCCCCAACATGGGGGCGGATGAGTTTGTATCACCATGTACTACGGTGATTTCCGTAACTACCAGTGGAACAGGAACCTCCTGTAATGGGACTTGCGAAGGTACTGCCACGGCAACGCCATCAGGAGCTACCCCGCCGCTCACGTTCATTTGGGATGATCCTTTAACACAATCAACTGCCACGGCTATAGGGTTATGTGCCGGTACTTATAATGTTACGGTTATTGATGCCAACAGTTGCTTGACAATTGGGGTTTACATTGTTACGGAACCGGATGTTCTTACAGCGACGACATCGGTGACCGACGTAACCTGCAATAGTAACTGCGATGGAGCTGTAGCTGCGGTTGTATCAGGAGGCACGCCCCCATATATCTATCAATGGGATGACCCTTTAACACAAACAACAGTCACTGCTGTCGGCTTATGCCCTGGAACTTATAATGTCACTGTCACAGATGTAAACGGTTGCGAAACCGGCATATTTGTAGTCAGCCAGGAAGTTTATGTTCCAACTTCCAGTCATAACGTGTTTTTTGATCGTCCACCTTTGCAGGATTTATCTTTTATCAATGATGGCAGTTTCGGTTTAGTTGATGGAACAATATGGGAAAGCGCTCCGAGTACTTTTGAGCTAACAATGACTTTTCCCTCATCCGTTATTCTGGATGAAGTCAGAGTTGCCGGCGGGCAATTTAACGGGCAATTTAATATTCCTCCTTTAATGGAATTACATCGCGGATCCTCCAGTGGCCCTCTTTTGTTAACGATTGTACTACCTACAGATCTCAACCTGAACAGCTCTACTTTTTCCAATACGGTAAGCAGCGCTGTATATACTTGGGTAATTACAAGTAATTCCAATGGATTTGCATCGCTCCAGGAAATAGAATGCTTCGGAAGCGGTATTGTTCCTGTTTCTGGAACGGTTAACGAACCTATAGCGTTGAGCTTAACAACTTCGACTACTGACGCCAGTTGTATTGGCAACGATGGTACTGCTTCAGTCACGGTTACCGGAGGTACGCCGCCTTATTCCTTTTTATGGGATGACCCATTAACTCAAACTACTTCTACTGCTGTAGGTCTGACGCCAAACAGCTACGTAGTGCAAGTCACGGATGATAATGGATGTATTTCTACAGAAACCGCTGTGGTCGGTGATGGCTGTATAGGCTGCGGCGTACTAGCAACGGCCAATGCAGGTGCTGATGCTGCTATATGTGAGGGCTCAACGCATACCATGGCTGGATCATTTGGAGGTTCAGCTTCATCTATTCTTTGGACAACATCTGGTAGTGGAGTCTTTACGCTGGATACTGATCCAACAACAACTTATACCCCATCTGCGGCAGACATTACTGCAGGCACAGTTACGCTTACCATTACAACAGATGATCCTGATGGTGCCGGGCCCTGCTTGGCAGCAACTGACTTCATGATCTTAACAATTAATCCTATTGCCACCACTTCTGCCGGAGCAGATGCCACTATTTGTGAGGGTTCAAACCATGTAATGGCGGGTAGCTTTGGTGGTGGTGCTTCTTCAATTACGTGGACGACCTCAGGTACGGGAGCCTTTACACTGGCCACTGACCCAACAACCCTGTATACACCTTCAGCAGCAGACATCTTAGCCGGAACTGTTACACTCACCATTACAACGGATGACCCTGCAGGGCCTTGTGGGACCGCAACGGACTTTATGATATTGACGATTAACCCACTAGCTACCACATCAGCGGGTGCGGATGCAACTATTTGCTCTGGTTCTACGCATACAATGGCCGGTACATTTGGCGGTGGAGCTTCTTCCATTACATGGACAACTTCTGGGACGGGAGTTTTAACATTGGCTAGTGACCCAACAACGGTGTACACGCCTTCTGCTGCGGATATCACGGCAGGTACAGTTACACTCACCATTACGACGGATGATCCTGATGGAGCCGGGCCATGTCTTGCGGTTACGGATTTTATGGTGCTTACAATCAATCCCGTTGCCACAACTTCGGCGGGTGCAGATGTAACAATATGTGAAGGGTCAACAAATGTAATGGCGGGTAGTTTTGGTGGGTCGGCTTCTTCTATTACTTGGACGACTTCTGGTTCTGGTGTTTTTGTTCTCGCTACTAGCCCAACAACAACTTATACGCCTTCAGCTGCGGATATTACAGCCGGCACGGTTACGTTGACCATCACAACCGATGATCCAGATGGAGCTGGTCCTTGTCTCGCAGCAACAGACTTTATGATTTTGACCATTGATCCACTGGCGGCCACATCAGCGGGTGCGAATGCCACTATTTGTTCGGGTTCTACACATACCATGGCCGGTACATTTGGTGGTGGGGCTTCCTCTATTACATGGACGACTTCAGGTACAGGTGCCTTTACATTGGCTACAGATCCAACAACTGTTTATACACCATCAGCAGCTGATATTACAGCGGGTACTGTCACTCTTACCATTACAACAGATGATCCTGCAGGACCTTGCGGTTCAGTTACCGACTTTATGATTTTGACCATTAATCTGTTGGCTACCACATCTGCTGGTGCGGATGCAACGATCTGTTCTGGTTCAACCCATACCATGTCGGGTACCTTCGGTGGTGGCGCTTCTTCAATTACATGGACAACCTCTGGCACAGGAGTCTTTACATTGCCTACTGATCCAACAACTGTTTATACTCCTTCAGCTGCTGATGTTTTGGCCGGGACCGTTACATTGACTATTACAACAGATGATCCAGCTGGACCATGTCCTTCGGTTTCAGATGATATGATACTAACAATTGATCCTGCGGCTACCGTGTCGGCTGGCGTCGATGCTACTATTTGTGAGGGTTCTACTCATACAATGGCGGGGATATTTGGTGGTGGCGCTTCTTCAATCACATGGACAACCAGTGGTGATGGAGGATTTGCTTTAGTTACCGATCCTACAACGGTATACACGCCGGGTGCTGCCGATATATTAGCAGGTACTGTTACGCTCACCATCACAACAGATGATCCTGCCGGGCCTTGTGGTACTGCTACGGACTTTATGATTTTGACTATCAACCCAATTGCTACGGTTGCTGCCGGGCCAGATGCTACGATCTGTTCAGGTTCTACGCATACCATGGCAGGTAGTTTTGGCGGTTCAGCGTCTTCTATTACATGGACAACCAGTGGTGATGGAGGATTTGTTTTAGTTACCGATCCAACAACAGTATACACTCCAGGTGCTGCTGATATTCTTGCTGGTACTGTTACCCTTACCATCACAACAGATGATCCAGATGGTGCTGGTCCTTGCTTGGCTGCTACGGACTTTATGATTCTCACAATCAATCCTATTGCTACAACAACTGCGGGTCCGGATGCCACAATTTGTGAGGGTTCAACACATACTATGGCGGGTGCATTTGGTGGTTCAGCATCTTCTATTACCTGGACAACCTCTGGTACTGGAGTCTTTGTGCTGGCTACTGACCCAACAACAACTTACACGCCTTCTGCCGCTGATATATTGGCGGGTACTGTTACCCTTACCATTACAACAGATGATCCAGATGGTGCTGGTCCTTGTCCAGCAGCAACAGACTTTATGATACTGACGATCAATCTACTGGCTACTGTAGCTGCCGGTGCTGATGTTACCATTTGTGAGGGTTCTACCAATGTGATGGCGGGTAGCTTTGGTGGTGGGGCCTCTTCTATTACATGGACAACTTCCGGAACAGGTGTCTTTGTGTTGGCTACTGATCCTACTACCGTGTACACGCCTTCGGCGGCGGATATACTGGCCGGTACTGTCACACTTACCATTACAACAGATGACCCAGCCGGGCCCTGTGGTTCAGTTACTGACTTTATGATCCTAACTATAAATCCACTGGCTACAACATCTGCCGGTGCCGATGCAACTATCTGTTCTGGTTCTACGCACACGATGGCCGGTTCATTTGGTGGTGGGGCTTCCTCTATTACATGGACAACATCAGGTACCGGTGCCTTTACTTTGGCCACTGACCCAACAACTGTTTATACACCTTCTGCTGCAGATATTACAGCGGGAACTGTTACGCTCACCATTACAACGGATGATCCTGCTGGTCCTTGTGGTACAGCTACGGACTTCATGATTTTGACGATCAACCCGATTGCTACGGTTGCTGCCGGGGCTGATGCCACCATTTGTGAGGGATCAACCCATACCATGGCGGGTGCCTTTGGCGGATCGGCGACTTCCATTACATGGGCAACCAGCGGTGACGGAGCATTTGCCTTGGTTACCGATCCAACAACAGTGTATACCCCAGGTGCTGCGGATATTTTGGCTGGTACAGTTACGCTTACCATAACAACAGACGATCCTGATGGTGCCGGGCCCTGCTTGGCCGCAACTGACTTTATGATTCTCACCATCAATCCTATTGCCACCACTTCTGCCGGTGCGGATGCTACTATTTGTGAGGGTTCTACACACACCATGGCAGGTAGCTTCGGTGGTTCAGCTTCTTCTATTACATGGACAACAAGTGGTGATGGAGCATTTGTGTTAGCAACTAATCCATTAACTACCTATACACCAGGTGCAGCAGATATACTAGCGGGTACTGTAACCCTTACCATTACAACTGACGACCCTGACGGAGCTGGCCCTTGTCCAGCAGCAACAGACTTTATGATATTGACCATCAATCCGCTGGCTACTGTTGCTGCCGGGCCTGATGCTACTATCTGTGAGGGTTCTACTCATGTGATGGCGGGTAGCTTTGGAGGTGGCGCTTCTTCTATTACATGGACAACAAGTGGTGATGGAGCATTTGTATTAACAACTAATCCATTGACAACCTACACACCTGGTGCTGCAGATATTCTAGCTGGCACTGTTACCTTGACCATCACTACGGATGATCCCGCCGGGCCCTGTGGTACTGCTACAGACTTTATGGTGTTGACAATCAATCCACTGGCGCTGACATCTGCCGGTGCGGATGCTACCATTTGTTCGGGTTCTACACATACCATGGCTGGTACCTTCGGTGGTGGGGCCTCTTCTATTACTTGGACTACTTCCGGAACAGGTGCCTTTACATTGGCCACTGACCCAACGACTGTTTATACACCTTCTGTTGCAGATATTACAGCGGGAACTGTTACGCTCAGCATTACAACGGATGACCCCGCTGGTCCTTGTGGCACAGCAACGGACTTTATGATTTTGACCATAAACCCGATTGCTACGGTTGCTGCCGGGCCCGATGCAACTATATGTGAGGGCTCAACACATACAATGGCTGGATCTTTTGGCGGTTCAGCTTCTTCAATTCTTTGGACTACTTCAGGTACAGGAACCTTTGCGCTGGATACTGACCCAACAACAGTATATACCCCTTCAGCAGCAGATATATTAGCAGCTACCGTTACCCTTACCATTACTACTGATGATCCAGACGGGGCCGGGCCTTGTTTAGCGGTTACGGACTTTATGATCCTAACCATAAATCCTATCGCAACTACCTCGGCTGGTGCGGATGCTACTATTTGTGAGGGCTCAACACACACCATGGCAGGAACATTTGGTGGTTCTGCTTCTTCTATTACATGGACAACAAGTGGTGATGGAGGATTTGTATTGGATTCCGATCCTACGACCGTTTACACCCCGGGTGCTGCCGATATATTAGCCGGTACTGTAACCCTTACAATAACAACTGACGATCCTGACGGTGGCGGGCCTTGTGGAGTGGCCACTGACTTTATGATATTGACCATTAACCCACTGGCTATTGTAGCAGCCGGTGCTGATGTAACTATTTGTGAGGGCTCAACCAATGTGATGGCGGGTAGCTTTAGCGGTGGCACCTCTTCTATTACATGGACAACAAGTGGTGATGGAGCATTTGTACTAGCAACCAATCCATTGACTACCTACACACCCGGTGCTGCAGATATTCTAGCTGGTACTGTTACCTTGACTATCACTACGGATGATCCTGCCGGGCCATGTGCTTCTGTAACTGACTTTATGATCCTAACTATAAATCCACTGGCTACAACATCTGCCGGTGCCGATGCAACGATATGTTCTGGTTCCACACATACCATGGCGGGTACCTTCGGTGGTGGTGCATCTTCTATTACATGGACAACAAGTGGTGATGGAGCATTTTTATTGGTTACCGATCCTACAACGGTATACACCCCAGGTGCTGCGGATATCGCTGCCGGTACTGTCACACTCACCATCACAACAGATGATCCTGCAGGGCCCTGTGGTACGGCTACTGACTTTATGGTACTCACCATTAGTCCTATAGCAACAACCACGGCCGGTGCTGATGATGTAATATGTGCTGGGTCTGCCTATGTGTTGAGTGGTGCATTTGGTGGAGCCGCTTCTTCCATTACCTGGACGACTTCTGGTTCTGGAGTTTTTACGCTGGATACTGATCCAACTACAACTTATACCCCATCTGCGGCGGATATTACTGCCGGTTCAGTGATTTTGACGATTACAACTGACGACCCAGATGGGCCTGGTGTATGTACTGCCGCGTCAGATGCAATGACTCTTACCATCAATCCTATTGCCACAACTTCAGCTGGTGCAGATGCTACTATTTGTGAGGGTTCTACTTATACGATGACAGGAACATTTGGTGGTTCGGCTTCTTCTATTACTTGGACAACTTCAGGGTCTGGCACATTTGCTTTGGACACGGATCCAACGACGGTTTACACCCCTTCTGTTGCTGACATAACAGCTGGAACGGTTACACTTACAATAACAACGGATGATCCGGATGCAGGTGGACCCTGTCTGGCTGCTGTTGACGCAATGATATTAACAATCAACGCCGTGCCAACGGTTTCAGCCGCTGCTGATGCTTCTGTTTGCGCCTACTTTGGGTACACGCTTGCAGGCGTAATGGGCGGTTCTGCCACAAGTGTTACCTGGACAACTTCTGGTACTGGTGTGTTTGATGACCCTGCGCTTCTTGCTGCAACCTATACACCGTCAGATGCGGATACAACGGCCGGAACGGTTACATTGACGATAACCACCAATGATCCGGACGGTATAGGACCCTGTGTTGCTGTCTCAGACTTTATGGTATTGACCATAACTTCTGCGGATAAGCCAGGATTTAGTTATTCGTCTGGAACCTATTGTCAGACAGGTACTGACCCCACACCGGTGATCGCAGGTACACCGGGAGGAGCGTTCAATGCATCGCCTGGTGGAATGACAATAAATGCTGTCACAGGGGAAATTGATTTGAGTGCAAGTGCAGTGAATGCGTATTCAGTAGAGTATGTCACTACTGGTGCCTGTCCCGATAGTTTAACCGTTATTATAAATATAACGATTGCTCCTGATGCAACATTTACTTTTGCTGATCCTTTTTGTGAAGGTGATGCCAATCCATTTCCCAGCTTCCCTGCAGGTGCAAGTGCTGGAACTTTCAGTGCTATTCCTGCGGGAATGAACTTTATAAATGTGAACACGGGAGAAATAGATTTGGCTACATCAACGCCAGGTGTTTATGAAGTCAAGAACTACATTGCTGCCTCAGGTGGTTGCGCCTCAGATACAGATTCCATATTCGTGACAATTAATCCTGTTGCAACCGTAGCTGCCAATGTGGACGATGTCATTTGCGAATTGAGTACCTATACAATGGCCGGTTCATTTGGAGGATCTGCATCTTTAATTCTTTGGACAACTTCTGGAACGGGTGCATTTGGTGTTCCTGCTGACCCCTTGGCAGTATATACACCTTCTGCTGCTGATGTAGTTGCAGGTACAGTTACATTAACCATTACTACTGATGATCCGGATGGTGCGGGGCCATGCGTTGCTGTGTCAGATGATATGTTGCTTACGATAAACCTCATAGCCACGGTTGGTTCGGGTGGAGCCGACGTTATTTGTGCGGGCTCTTCATACACTTTATCCGGTGTGATGGGTGGAAGTGCAACCAGTATTACCTGGACTACAGCAGGCACAGGTACTTTTGATAACAACACCTTGTTAGGTGCTGTATATACTCCCTCTGCTGCAGATATTGCGGGAGTCACAGTTGATTTAACCATAACTTCTAATGATCCTGATGGAGCGGGGCCTTGTCTTGCAGCGGTGGATGTAATGACACTGACTATTAATCCAATTGCAACAGTATCAGCTGGTATTGATGATACGATTTGTGAAGGAACCACTTTTAGTACACTAGGTGTCTTTGGTGGTTCAGCTGCTACTATTCTGTGGACTACTTCAGGTACTGGAACATTCTTGCTCGATACTGACCCCACAACAGTTTATACACCATCAGCTGCGGATATAGCTGCTGGGGATGTAACGCTTACTATTACTACTGATGACCCTGCCGGTCCTTGTCCTTTTGTTACCGATGCGATGCTATTGACATTTAATTTGACACCAACTGCTACAGCTGGATCTGATGATGTAATATGCTCGGGCTCCACATACACATTATCTGGTGGTTTTGGAGGATCGGCCTCAACTATAACCTGGACTACAGCTGGAACCGGTACTTTTGACAACGCTTCATTACCGGGGGCAACGTATACTCCTTCTGCTGCGGATATTGCTGGAATTACTGTAGATCTCACAATAACTACCAATGATCCTGACGGCCCGGAACCTTGTGTTCCCGCAGTGGATGTAATGACACTTACAATAGATCCAATCGCAACAGTGTCTGCCAATGTGGATGATGTGATTTGTGAGAACTCTACCTATACAATGGCCGGTTCTTTTGGCGGCGGAGCTTCTTCTATTACTTGGACTTCCTCTGGAACGGGAACTTTTGGTGTTCCCACCAACCCACTGGCTGTCTATACGCCGTCTGCTGCAGATATTTTGGCCGGTGTTGTTACCCTTACCATCACAACGGATGACCCTGCAGGGCCTTGTTTAGTGGTGAGTGATGCCATGATTCTTACAATAGATCCTATTGCCATTGTTTCTTCAGGAGGCAATGATGTCATTTGTTCGGGTTCTACTTATACATTGTCTGGTTCATTTAGCGGTGGCGCTTCCTCTATTACCTGGGCAACCT
>JACZWC010000003.1 GCA_022572355.1 Bacteroidota bacterium
AATACGCCAACGCCATTGTGCGAATTGCCAACCCATACGCGTCCTTGGTTGTCTATGGCAATACTGGTAATTTCAGATGCTGCCCCCCACATCCTGGGTTTCTTGTGGTTTACCCATTCAGAGCCGTTGAACTTCATAATCCTGTTCGAAGCGGCTATCCATATCGCTCCATCCTCATCCACGGTAATGGCAGAAATATTATTCCCCGGAAGTTTGGAGTTGACTTTGTTAAAAACCATCCAAATCGGAGGGGTTTCTTCCTTCCCCTGAGCCGTTATCTTAAACTTACCGGCCAATACAAGGATAAGAATAACTATAAGAAACAAAAGGGACCTGCTAGTCATGATAATAGACTCGCTTTACTCTCCTGGAAATGCTGGTTAAAACCTCGTATGGAATGGTGTCCAGATCTTTGGCAAATTCTGTTACAGAATAATCCTCACCAAAAACAATTACTTCGTCACCTTCCTGGGCATCTATTTCTGTTATGTCAACCATGCACATATCCATGCAAATGTCTCCGATCGTTGGCGCAAATTTTCCTTTTATTAAGAGCTTTCCCTTTCCATTCCCAAGCTTTCGATTCAAGCCATCAGCATAACCAATCGGAACTATAGCAATATTCATATTCTTATTAACAACTCCCCGCCTGCCATATCCAATGGTATCTTCAGATTGAACCTTTTTTATTTGGGATATGCTGCTCTTTAACGTGCTGACATTATGAAGCGTGCCGCTTTTTTCATTGCCGTTGCCGTAATCATCTATCCCGTAAATACCGATTCCCAATCTCACCATTTCAAACTGAGCGTCAGCGAATCGCATTATTCCCCTTGAATTTAAAATATGTCTCATTATCGGATATTCAAATTGAGAGATGATCTTTTCACTCATTTTCACGAACTGTTCTATCTGTTCCCTGGAAAAGTCATCATGCTCTGTACTTTCGCTTGCAGCTAAATGAGAAAATACCGACTGAACGTAAATGCTATTTATTTTTGAAATCTTCGCTATCAATTCATCTAACTCGTCCTCTTCAAATCCCAGGCGATGCATACCTGTTTCCAGTTTGATATGAATGGGAACAGGACCTGAAGCTGCCGATACATTTGACCCCAGCGCCTCGGCGAACAACTCCAATACATGAAAATTGTAAATTTCCGGCTCCAGGTTATACATGATCATGGAGTCATAGCTTTGATCTTCCGGATTCATAACCATGATCGGAATAGTGATACCTGAATTTCGCAATTCAACTCCTTCATCCGCATAGGCAACAGCTAAGTAATCAACTCGATGAAATTGTAGTACGTTGGCAATTTCATAGCTGCCACTTCCATATGAAAATGCTTTTACCATGGCCATTATCTGGGTTTCTGGTTTTAGCAAGGACCGAAACACATTCAGGTTATAAACAATTGCCTCCAGATTGACCTCAAGCACAGTTTCATGGGTTTTTTGCTGAAGTACTTTAGTGATCTCTTCGAATTTAAATGGCCTGGCTCCTTTTATAAGTATCACCTCATCATGAAACAATGAACCGGAATACTTACTCAGAAAATCCTCTGTCGACTCATAAAAACTCCCTCCTGTTGAAAATTGTTCTGCCTGGTGACTGATGTCTGTTCCAATTCCCATGATTCGATCTACTCCTTTTCTGTCTATTAAATTTGATACCTCCTTATACAATCTCTTTTCATCCTTCCCGCTCTGAAAAATATCTGAGAGAATCACTGTTTTCTTCTTGTATCTACTCTGTTGGTTCAGAAAATCCAGGGCAATTTCCAACGACCCTAAATCAGAGTTATAACTGTCGTTTATGATTGTACAGTTATTGATACCTGCTTTTAGTTCCAGGCGCATGGCTACCGGGGCAAGGTTTTTTATTCTGTCCGCTATTAACTCAGTTTTATACTCCAGGCAGAGCATGAGAGCCCAACAGTGTATCGCATTTTCTATCGATGCTTCATCAGTAAATGGAATTTCAATTTCTCCTTTATCCTTTCCCAGCGATCCTTTAATTCGGGTTGTAATCTTACCTATTTCTACATCTTCGATTCTAAGATCTGCTTTGGACGCTTTCGACCAATTAAATATCTTTAATTTCTTATTGTTTGCTTTTAGTCTCTTAATGCCTTCAACGATCTCAGGATAATCGCTGCAATAAACGAGTGTTTCCGTCTCCTGAAACAGCAATAGCTTTTCATTCACTTTTTGGTCAATATCCTCAAATCCCTCACTGTGTGCATCACCGATGTTGGTTATGATCCCAATTGTGGGCTTGATCATCTTCTGCAACTTAGCCATTTCACCCGGTTGAGAAATCCCCGCTTCGAACAATCCCAAGGTGTGATCCGGATTTAATTGCCAAATTGATAGGGGTACACCCACCTGCGAATTGAAGCTCTTGGGGCTTTTAGCCAAATTCCAATCATTGTGTAACAATTGTCCTAACCATTCTTTAACCATGGTTTTTCCATTGCTTCCCGTAATGGCAATCACAGGGATTTTCACTTTTTGCCGATGTACGGCGGTCAATTTTTGCAGTGCCTTCGTGGTATCTTTTACCTTGATAAAATTGGCTTCGGGAAAGCTCACGGCATTTTTAGCCGGAATAGAAATCACAAAATTCCTAACGCCTTTGTCGTAAAGTTCCGCTATGTAATCGTGACCGTCATGCCGCTCACCTGTAAGGGCAAAGTAAATAGATGCCACGGGGTGCAGAATTTTCCGGCTATCTATCAGCAGATATTTGATCCGTGTTTGTGGATCATTCCCAACAAATTTACCTCCGAGAATTTCTACTATGTCCTGTGTTTTGTATAGTGTGTAAACCATCTCTATTCTAGATAATCATTCATTCAGGGCGTCTGAGCAACTCCCTTTTATCTTTATCACTCTTTCCCTCACGTACTTCCAGAGGAGGAAACAATTCTGAAAAACAGCTTCTACAGAGCGGTTCATAAGATTGGCTCTCCCCAACTACCACCAATGTATCCTCAACACTAATCCGATGAGAATGATTGGCAATGTTGCCACACTTTACACAAATTGCATGCACCTTGGTAACAGACTCCGCTGTAGCCATTAATTTGGGGATGGGCCCAAAAGGTTTGCCTAGATAATCCATATCGAGTCCAGCAACAATTACACGCATTCCTTTATTTGCCAGGTAATTACATATGTCCACCAGGCTCTCATCAAAAAACTGAGCTTCATCTATGCCTACTACATCTATGTTGTTGGCCAAGGGTAGTATGTCCTGCGGTGTGCTTACCGGAGTTGAATGAATGGTATTCTCGTCATGAGACACCACTTTGCTGGCATCATATCTGTCGTCAACTGTCGGTTTGAAGATCTCAACCTTCTGCCGAGCGTAGTTAGCTCGCTTCAGTCTCCTAATTAACTCTTCTGTCTTCCCTGAAAACATGGAACCACAAATCACTTCGATAGACCCGCTCCTTACCGTTCCACCCGGTGCTGACTCTATGAACATTGCCCCATTTTGTGTTATTTTGCACGATTATTGATACATACAAATCTAAAGAAAAAGCTTGTCCTCAATTAGATAAAAAATCGGATTATGAACAAAGACGACTTAGAACAAAAAATTAAATCATTGCTGGCAAGAATCGCTGACCATTCGAACAACTCGGATATTAATAATAAGGTAGAGATGGATGCCCTTTTTGAAGATATCGGAGAGTTGCAGGAGACGATTGTCATACTCAGGCATATAAATACAACAGAAATACCTGGGGCAACCACTGTTGAAGAGCCCGAAGAGACAGAAGAAGCAGACACAGTTCCAGACCTGTCCACCGACGAGTCATCCATAGCAAAGGCGAAGGATGAAGCCGAAGCGAAGGTGGAAGAACCAACAACAGAAATTGAACCTTTGGTTGAAAACTTAAAAGAGGAGGGAAAACAGGATAAAAACACAACCGTGGAAGATTCAGCACAGGAAGAAGATCAAGAGCAAACCGAGCCGGAAGCTGAAACGTTATCTGATTCAACATCTACCGAGGAGCAGCCATCCGTACATGAACAATCTATTAATGATCAAATCGAATCACGTAGTGAAGCGAACTCGGTTGCTAATCGGTTGGAAAGCCAGCCTATTGCCAACCTGAGCCTGGCCATCGGTATCAATGAGAGATTCTTATTTACCAAGGAATTATTCAATGATGATTCCCAGGCATACTCAGCAGCAATTGAAAAGCTAAACGAATTCCAGTCTTTGGATGAAGCAAGATCATACATCGAATCGGAGTTGAAAGACACTTACAATTGGGAAGATGAAAGTGAGGCAGCGGAAGCGTTGACCAATCTGGTAGAAAAGAGACATTCTTCTTAAATAATGTACCAAACTTGAAGCGTTTTCTGGTCATATTTGCAATCACTTTTTTTAGCGGATTAGTTCATGGTCAGGATATTGATTATGCCAGAAGTATAATCGAGAATCTCACTGCTCCAGAGATGCATGGGCGGGGATATGTGAATAAAGGGGATAAACTGGCAGCTCAGTACTTGAAAACAGAATTCTCCGGCCTGGGCTTGCAAAAGTTTGGTGATGATTATCATCAATCGTTTACACACTCCGTGAATACATATCCGGGAAAAATGGAAATCCAACTGGACGGAACTGCGCTTGTCCCGGGTAAGGACTTCATAATAGATCCCAGCTCCCCAGGATTTTTTGGAACATTTGACTTGTACTGGTTTGATGACCTGGTGTTAAAAACCGAAAAGGAAATTCAAAAGTTCGTCAAGAAAACGGATCAATTTAAGTTTATAGTCGTACTGGAGCAGGATATTAAAAAAGGTGAGCAGAGGCGTTTATTGGATGCTGCCGTTAAAGCGTACATGGCCCGAGGCATTATAATTGTGCGAGAAAAACTCACGTGGGGAGTTTCACCGGGTATGGGCAGATATCCGGTGGTGGAAATACAAAAAGACAAAATCAGTAAAAGATCGAACAAATTAAATATCGAAATTGAATGCTTGCACATTCCAAAATACGAATCGCAAAATATTATAGGATATGTTCCTGGTATCCAGGCAGATTCATTCATTGTTTTTACTGCACATTACGATCACCTGGGGAGAATGGGCGCTGAGACCTATTTCCCAGGCGCAAACGACAATGCCAGCGGCTCAGCTATGATATTAGATCTGGCCAAACACTATACGAACGCTACTGACACTCCGAATTATTCCATGGTCTTTATAGCATTTGCCGCTGAAGAAGTTGGATTGGCGGGCTCTAAATACTACACAGAGAACCCTAAGTTTCCTCTCAAAAAAATTAAGTTTCTGATAAACCTCGACTTAATGGGCAACGGAGTTGATGGCATTACCGTTGTTAACGGTACGGAGTATAAGAGCGAATTTGAAACATTGGTTGAGATAAACGCAAAGGATAGCTTGGTGAAAGAAGTGAAAATTAGAGGCAAGGCACAGAATAGCGATCATTATTTTTTTACTGAGAAAGGAGTGCCATCATTCTTTATCTACACGTTAGGTGGAAGTAAAGCATATCATGATGTTTTCGATACTGTGGATAATCTTGCGTTATCAGAGTATGAAGATGTTTTTCGACTGTTAACAAGATTTGTATCCACCATCCATTAAGAGAAATGGCAAAACTCTACCTCATCCCAACACCTATTGGTAATCTCGAGGATATTACCCTCCGCGCTGTCCAAATGCTCAAAGATGTTGACCTGATATTGGCGGAGGACACCAGACACACTGGAAAATTGCTGAGGCATTTCGATATCGATACGAAAATGGCGCCTTACCATGCCCACAATGAGCACAATGCCGTTTTCAGGTATGTGGCACAGATTCAGAAAGGAGCTAATATTGGCTTGGTAACAGATGCAGGTACGCCATCTATATCAGACCCTGGATTTTTAATGGTAAGAACGTGCATTGCCGCCGATGTAGAAGTGGAATGCCTACCCGGTGCTACGGCATTTGTGCCTGCATTAGTCAATTCTGGATTACCTTCTGAAAAATTCTGTTTTGAGGGGTTTCTACCCACTAAGAAAGGAAGGCAAAAGAGATTGAAGGAGCTAGTATCAGAAAAACGCACCATGATATTTTACGAATCACCACATAGATTAGTGAAAGCACTGAAAGAATTTATTGAATACTTTGGAGCAGACCGGCCAGTTTCGGTTTCACGAGAGATGAGTAAAGTTTATGAAGAGACAAAAAGAGGAACTCTGAGCACTGTACTGGATTATTTTTCAGTTAAAAATGTGAAAGGGGAGATTGTAATAGTACTTAACGGATTAGAATAATGAAGGCAATAACACTGGTTAAAGAGGGTAAGGCGGAGAACGCATTTGAAGTAAGGGATGTTGATATTCCGAAAGTGGCATCAGATCAGGTATTGATAAAAGTGGATGCATTTGGATTGAATTACGCTGATGTGATGGCGAGGAATGGGCTCTACGAAGATGCGCCTCCAATACCGTCTGTGCTCGGATACGAAGTTGTTGGTACAGTGGATAAAGTAGGAAGCGATGTTTCACCTGAATTGGTTGGCCAACGGGCCTTGGCTTTCACGCGTTTTGGAGGTTATGCAGAATACGCCGTAACAGATTCCAGGGCGGTGGTTCCTGTAGGAAATGACTTATCGAATGGTGAAGCGGTAGCGCTTGCCACCCAATATGGAACCGCATATCATTGTGCTTACGAGATGGTGAACATGTTTGAGGGTGATCACATTCTGGTGCACGCTGCAGCAGGTGGTGTTGGAACAGCAATCGTGCAAATGGCGAAACGGAAAGGCTGTATCGTATATGGTACAGTTGGCTCTGATGAAAAGTTCGAATACGTGAAGAAGCAGGGCGTGGATTTTCCCATCAATTACAATAAATCAGATTTTGTGGAGGAGATAAAGAAAATTCGAGGCAAAGACAAAATGGATATAATATTTGATTCTGTTGGTGGTTCAAACTACGGAAGAAGTAAAAAGATACTCGCATTTGGAGGCCGGATAGTGAGTTATGGTGCTGCCATTAGATCCGGTAGTGGAAATAAAATTATTGCAAGTATCAAGATGATATTTGGTTTCGGATTCATGCATCCCATCATCCTGTTGATGCGATCACAAGGAGCCATCGGGGTAAATATGTTAACCATAGCTGATCATAAACCGCATGTTCTTTCAAGATGTATCAATGAGGTGCTTAAGCTTGTGCAGCAGGGAGAATTAAAGCCCCATGTAGGAGGTAAGTTCAAGGCTGATCAAATTGCAGAGGCACACGCGTTTCTCGAGAGCAGAAAATCTATGGGTAAGATTGTTGTAGAATGGTAAGCACTTTACTAACTTTATTTAGCAATAGGGTATTCAGTGTATTAAGTTAACCACCTGTCTATTATAGCAGGAGTATATTTTATCCTAATGACATATGTGCGTTATTTAAATTTAATCCTTCGTGAATCTTAGTGACCTGCGTGCCTTTGTGCCTGCGCACCGAAGTGCTATGGTACACAGGTGTGGTAAAACTTCTCACCACTAAGACACTAAGTGCACGAAGGACCACTAAGAAAAGTAACCCGGAAAAAGTTCAGCTGAAACTCATTTGGAATAATTTCTAGTCTATCAACTCTTGAAATATCTCATACACTCTTTGCTGCTAATAGTGTTTCTTGAAGGAATCCATGCGCAGGACAATTCGGATACTTCTACAGCTTATCATTACTCAATTACCGAATATCATGACAATGAGCGCATTAAAACACGAGGGAATTTTGTAAAAGGAAAGAGAGATGGTGATTATAAGATATTCAATAGAGACGGCCAGGTTATCGAGGAGTATCGATATGATAATGGAATATTAAATGGACCATCTAAAAAATATTACTCGAATGGTAAAATCCAGGAGGAGTCCTATTACGTTGACGGGGCCAAAGATCAAAAAACTACGTGGTACTATTTAGACGGTAACATTTCTGCTGAATTCTATTACAACAAGGGGCAAATGCATGGGCCTCAACGATCCTTTTATATCAATAACGTATTGAAATCAGAATCCAATTTTGAGAACAACCTGCAACATGGAGAATACAAAGAGTATCACGAAAACGGTGAACTAAAAACGCAGGGTAAATTCATAAAGGGCGAGAAACATGGCGTTTGGACAGAGTACGATGAATCAGGAAAGTTGATAACTAAATTAAAATATAAGCATGGTGAAAAAGCAAAATAAATTGACGGGCGTTCGGATTGAGAGTCCAGCCAGCATTTTATACTAGTCAAATAAGCCAGAATAAAATGGAACGCGGAGAACTCGGGCCTGCCTTGCCGACAGGCAGGTTTAACAGATTTTCGCAGATAAGAACAATTTAAAATCCGTGGAAACCCGCACAATCCGTGTCATCAGCGTTCTATTAAAGTATATTTGGCTGACGTCTAGTAAATAATCACTTTGCTTATCACGTATGTTTGATTAGAATAACAGCTTATCGCCTTTGAATCCAATTGTTAAACTTGGAATTTGCGCAGCTATTTGCGCCGGAATTTGGATGGCCCCCATTCCGGAAGGATTATCTGATCAGGCGTGGCACCTGTTCGCAGTCTTTGTTAGCGTTATTATCAGCTTCATATTGCGGCCCTTCCCCATGGGTGTAATGGTTTTGTTAGGCCTTGTATTTCTATCCATCAGCCAAACCATAAGTATTAAAGAGGCACTTTCAGGGTACGGTGATACCACAGTGTGGTTGGTTGTTTCTGCATTTTTGATCGCAGGGGCAGTATCCAGAACCGGATTAGGAACTCGTATTGCACTCATGCTTGTTAGCCTCATGGGCAAAACGTCCGTGGGCCTGGCTTATTCCCTATGCGGCGCCGAACTCATTTTGGGACCAGTTGTGCCATCAAATACGGCTCGGGGTGGAGGCATTTTGGCCCCTGTTATGCAATCTCTGGCGGGCGCTATGGGATCTACGCCAGATAGGGAGCCTAAAAAAATCGGAGAATACCTCGCCTTGGTTGGCGCACATGCCAATCTGATAACAGCAGCCATGTTTTTAACAGGCATGGCAGCCAACCCACTGGTGGCAAAAGCAGCAAAGGACATAATGAACGTTGATTTTGATTGGGCCACCTGGGCTCTTGGAGCTATTGTTCCGGGCCTGACTGGATTGGCGTTGCTGCCGTGGTACATTAAATGGTTAGCCCCACCTCAGATAAAAGATACAACTGCGGCTTATGAAAAAGCGAAAACAGACCTCACTTCGATGGGAAGATGGTCACGTGGCGAGAAGATCATGGGCCTGGTATTTGTTTTATTAATTGCACTTTGGTCAACCAAGGCTATACACGGATTACACACAACGCTGGTGGCCTGGATTGGCGTATGTGTATTGTTAGTGACCAACACAGAAAAGTGGTCCGACATGGTGGGAAATTCAAAGGCCTGGGATACGCTTATCTGGCTCGGTGGATTATTAACAATGGCCAACATGCTCAAGGCTTCTGGATTTATCGCCTGGTTTGCAGATAATATTGGTGTGATGATAGAGGGAATTGATGGTATGACAGTGGCTATAGTATTGGCCCTGGTTTATTTCTATTCTATGTACATGTTCTCTATGCTCACGGCCCACATTGCGGCAATGGTGGCTGCGTTTTTCGTATTGAATCTGGAAGCAGGTGCGCCAGTTATGGTTTCTGTAGCGCTACTCGCCTATTTTTCAAATCTGTGCGCCTGTACCACCTATTACTCAACCGGGCCCGTTGTGATCTATTACGGCCTGGGATATGTAGAATCAAAAAAATGGTTCTCCACCGGATTCATGGTTTCTTTGTTCCATATGGCTATTTGGCTCGGTTTGGGATCCATTTGGTGGAAAATAATTGGATGGTGGTAGGCTTCAAATTTTTAACTTTGACCCGTTCTTCTATGAATTTATCAATGAAAAAAATCTTCCTCCTTACTCTGGCGCTTATTCTTCAATCTATAATCGTCGATCTGTATTCGCAAGATTTAACCCAAACTGTACGGGGTTCAATCAAAGACAAGGACTCCAGAATTAGCTTAATTGGTGCTACTGTGGCCTTGTACAAAGATTCATTGCTGATGATGGGTGCGGCTACTGATGTAGATGGGTATTTTAAAATTGAAAATGTGCCTATTGGTAGGTACACGGTAATCGCATCATTCCTGGGGTATAGCCAAATCGTTCTTCCAAATATAATCGTCAACTCAGGGAAAGAGGTACTACTGCCGCTCGCTATGGAAGAGAGTATAATGAAGATGGAAGTAATTCAGATTACCGCTGCAAGAAACAGAGGCGAAGCTATGAATGAAATGGCCACTGTGAGTGCCAGAACTTTCTCTGTGGAGGAAACTGAAAGATATGCGGGAAGTCGCGGGGACCCCGCAAGGATGGCTTCCAATTTCGCTGGTTGTCAGGGTGCCGATGATTCCCGAAACGATATTGTGGTTAGAGGCAATTCCCCGTTGGGAATTTTATACCGGGTAGAGGGGGTGGATATCCCTAATCCCAACCACTTTGCTGTGGCAGGTTCAGGTGGTGGGCCAATCAGCATCCTGAACAACAAAGTGCTGGGAACTTCTGACTTCTTCACAGGTGCTTTTCCAGCAGAATTCGGTAATAGCATTGCTGGCGTATTTGATATTAAAATGCGGAATGGAAACAATGAGAAACTTGAATTTACCGGACAACTTGGGCTTTTTGGAACGGAGCTAACTGTAGAAGGGCCTATATCCAAAAAGAAGCGATCCTCTTTTATTGCTAATTACCGATACTCCACACTGGTATTTTTCAGTTTTCTCGGAGTTAACCTAGGCACCACCGCCACACCCTATTACCAGGATGCTTCTTTTAAACTGAATTTTCCAATGAAAAATGGGGGCAATATTTCTTTCTTTGGATTGGGTGGTGCGAGTAGTATAGACATTGTAATTAGTGAACAAAGTCCAGATGACATTGAAATATACGGCAATACCGATAGAGACCAATATTTTAAAACCAAAATGGGGATCGTCGGTGCTAACTATTCAAAATCCCTTAACTCTTCAACTTTTGTAAAGTTAACGTTGGCAACTTCTGTTGAAATTCAGAATAGCTTTCACAAGCAATTGTATCAGAAAACGGATTCTACTGGTGCATTTGAAATTGGGGCCAACGGCCTGTACGTTATCGATTCATTGGTTGACAAATTGAACTACAATTTTCAGATTGGAAAAACATCTGCTAATTATTACATCAATAAGAAATTCGGCGCAAGGCATGTGGTAAAAGTTGGATTTACCTCAGATTATTTTCGTTTTAATATGATAGATAGCCTTTATAATGATACTACCTATAACTGGACAGTGCGATGGGACCATAAGGGTGATGCCATTCTATTTCAACCTTATTTGCTTTGGAAATTCAGGATTTCTGAGAAGCTGGTGCTCACTACCGGATTGCACAGCCAATACTTCTCATTGAACAACAGCTTTTCAGCCATCGAGCCAAGAGCTGGATTTCGCTATGACCTGAATGAGAAGAATACCATCAATGTGGGCCTTGGCCTTCACAGTCAGCTTCAACCCATGTACACTTATTTTTATCATCTTCCTATTGGCGGCGATAGCTACGTGCAGCACAACAAGGGCATGGATTTTACCAAAAGTATGCATTACGTTGTCGGTCATGACCTCAGACTTGGACGCAATATGAGAATTAAAACAGAAGTGTATTATCAACAGCTTTATAATATCCCGGTAGAAGTTAAGCCCTCCTCTTACTCATTGGCGAACCAGGGTTCCGGATTCTCCCGCTTCTATCCTGACAGCCTGGAAAATACCGGAACAGGAGAAAATTACGGTTTGGAAGTCACGGTAGAGAAGTTCTTTAGCAAGAAGTTCTTCTTCATGCTTACCGTGTCATTGTTTGAATCTTTTTACAAGGGGAGTGACGGTGTTAAGAGAGATACGGACTTCAATGGAAATATTGCGACCAACTTTCTTGCTTCGAGGGAATTTCAGTGGGGAGGTAACAAATCATTTTCGGTTGGGACGAAAATAACCGCTGCTGGTAACAAGAGATATGGCCCCGTGGATTCTGTGGCAACGGTTGCCCAGGGCGAAATCGTATATGAAGATGCCACGCGAAATAGTTTACAGCTACAGCCTTATTTCAGGGCTGACCTGAAATTGAATTACAAGGTCAACCAGAAAAAGGTAACTCATGAAATCGGAATTGACATCGTGAACCTGTTCAATACCAAGAATGTTCTCAAGCTTACCTACGCTCCAGATCCAAATGATCCTACGGCGCCAGCTATCAGAGAGGAATACCAGTTAGGGCTGCTACCGATCTTCTATTATAAGTTGGATTTTTAGTCCGGCAATTTGGCAAATCGCTGAACAAGCTGCTGGACCTCAAACAACCTCCGCAACCACAAAACTACTCCCCCCAACAAATACCAAATCATCTGATGCTGCATTTTTCTGGGCACTTTCCAGTGCGGCGCTAACGGATGAGTATGTATTACCATGTAATCCGAACCCTGCCGCTTGAGTTGACAATTGATTAACATGCAATGCACGTGGAATATCTGCGCTACAGAAATAATAAGTCGCGTTTTTAGGAAGCAGTTCGAGTACGGATTCTATATTCTTGTCATTGACCGTTCCAAATACAAAGTGGAGATTCTTGTGCAGCGTTTTTTCAAGTTGGGCAACAACCTCTCTCATCCCATCTACATTGTGTCCGGCGTCACAAATTGTAAGCGGCGATTCCGATAACTGTTGCCAGCGACCCATGAATTGGGTGTTGCGGGTAACGTTTTTTAGGCCTTTCTGAATCTGGTTGCTTGAGATGTTGTAGTCGCGAGAGTTTAGGGCTTCAATTGTTTCAAGGGCCGTGGAAATATTCTTTTTTTGATAATCCGCCAGCAAGTCAGAAGCGACATCTCGCTGCTTGGCAAAGTACAAATCGGACCCATTTTCTGTTGCCATTTGTTCAAACACATTGTCAGTCTCGGGATTGGACTCTCCAACAACAACAGGAATCCCCGGTTTGATTATTCCTGCCTTTTCCATTGCGATCTTTTCCAAGGTGTCGCCTAAAAACTCCATATGGTCATATCCAATATTGGTGATAACTGATATCAGTGGTGTGACTACGTTGGTGGAATCCAACCTCCCTCCCATACCAACTTCAAGGATAGCAACGTCAACACTCTCATCGGCGAAATGATAAAAGGCCAAACCCGCAGTCATTTCAAAAAATGAGGGCTTCATAGTCTCAAATCCAGCCTGGTACTTCTCAACAAAATCTACTACATTATCTTCTGGTATCATCTGCCCGTTTATCCGAACTCTCTCTCTAAAATCGCGGTAATGGGGAGATGTATACAAACCAACTTTCAATCCGGCGGTTTGTAAGATTGAGGAGAGAATGTGGGCCACCGAACCTTTTCCGTTGGTGCCTGCGATGTGGATACACTTCAGCTCCTTTTGAGGGTTGCCGAGAAGTTTGCACAAAGCAATTGTGTTGTTTAAATCCGCTTTATAAGCAGCTTTCCCAATGCGTTGATACATGGGTAGCTGGCTCATTAAATATTCTAATGTTTGTTCGTAAGTCACAAAAACAAAAGTAGAAAACAGGTGGTGTTAAAGCGAGAGAAATTATAAGCTATGTACCCTTCGGCTCCGCTCAGGGTACGGATTCCGGACGCTGAACGGAACAAGCGCCGGATATGCTGAACTAATAAAGCCCTATTGACGAACCTTGAAGATATACTCTATGGTACCCTTTTGCTCCTCTGCTGCTCTAGAGTTGGATGAAAACACAGTTTTCAATGCTGCATCTTTGGCGATCTTATACAATCGCGCATCCGTTGTAGTCGATCCTTTGCTGCCAGGAGTGGCCCGAGTAACTTTGCCGTAACGATTCACCCAGATGGTAACAACCACCTTACCTGTTTCCTGGGTTCTTTCCTTCGGTACGTACCTGTTTACAATCCTTCTTCCCGCTAGAAAAAAACCAGACTTTGCATTACCCGTGCTGTTGCCATGAACAGTTGACTCCTTGGAACCATCAGTTGTACCCTGATCTCCTGGATTACCAGTTTCACCTTCATAAGATTCATTTGCTTCGGTGTTCTTTTTACCGGTATACATTGCAGCCGGGTTGACCACCGGTTCAGGTTCTACCTCTTCCACTACTTCCGTTTCTATGTTTATGGGTTCGGTTTCTGTAATTGCCGGAGCTTCAACTTCATCCTGAGTAATTATCTCTTCAACGATTTCAGTCGGCTGAGGAACAGCCTCTACCTCCTGTTCTTCTACCACCTCCTCGCTTTCAGAAGTGTTCATTTCCTCAGGTTGAATATCTCCCATCCCTTCATCAGTCGTTCCGAAATTTATCAGAATACCCTGTTCCGGAATTGGCACCGGAACGATCAAACCTGTAAATAGGAATAGTATCAATAACATCAGGTGAATCACAATCGTGGTGATCAGGCCGCTTCGCTTATTCTTATCCTTAAAAATCTCCTTCATAATCTGTTCTTACCGTTCAGGGCAAATTTTGTGCCGTTCTACAAACACTTTCTAATCAGTCTTAGTAGCTAAAACGAGTTGGTACTTGTTTTTATTGGCTATATCCATGACCTTGACCGCATATTCAAGTGGAACTGATTTATCGGCATGTAGTATTATACCCGGTTTTTCTTCTCCACGTAAAAGAGTTTGCAACGCAGATTCTAACCCATCAGAACTAACGAGTTTCGCATTCACGTGAAAGGTTAATTCAGGAGTAATCGTAACAGACACTGTTTGCTTGGACATCGTCTTACTTGAACTGTTTGGAAGCAATACCTTCAACGCATTCGGACTAACCAACGTAGATGTGATCATAAAAAATATCAACAACAGAAACACGATATCCGTCATGGATGCCATACTGAAGTTTACGCTAACCTTATTTCGTGTGCTAAGTGCCATCTATTGTGTTTTTACAGGTTCCTCCAAAAGATCGAGAAATTCAGTTGTGCTGGCCTCCATTTTATAAATCACGTTTTCTACTCTAGCAACCAACATGTTATAACCGATATATGCGATGATACCCACAACCAGCCCGGCTACTGTAGTTACCATAGCTTGCATGATACCGCCTGACAATTGACTTATCTCGACACTATTACCACTGATGTGCATTTGATGAAATGCCTTGATCATACCGATCACTGTTCCCAGGAATCCTAGCATGGGCGCCGCGCCAGCAATGGTAGCCAGGGTGGCCAGGTTATTTTCCAACTTGTAAATTTCCAGTTTGCCAACCGTCTCAATTGCCGTTCCGATATCTCTTAGGGGCTTACCGATACGGATTATGCCCTTTTCAATCATGCGGGCTATAGGGCTTTCATTTGATTTACACAAAGAGAGGGCAGCATCTATCTTGCTATCATGAATAAAATCCTTGATGTTATTCATGAAGTTTTCATCTTCTTTTGATGCTTTTCGGATCGCTAAAAAACGCTCTACAAAAATATAGATCGCAATTACCGACAGGATAAAAATTATGGCCATGACAATGCCTCCGTCCTGAGTCAATTGCCATAAGGACAGCATTTTTTCATCGCTGACTTCTTCAACAGCTTCCGTTCCACCTTCCATGGATATTTGCAATAAAAAGGGATAGTTCATTCTACTTGTATTTTGAATTCTGTTAGGTCTTTGGATATACTTATCCAATTACTAACGTAAAATTATACCCACATCTTATTCTTATGAAGGAAACCACAGCTAGTTTTACACATACTGCGGTTAATAGCTTCCATCACGTTTGACCCCTGAACACCTGCTAAAATTTGCTTAGTTTTGCCTTCCCTTCAATCAGATGGGACACTACTGTACCATTTTTAATAAAAAGGTTTATCGGTACGCATGATTAAAACGAGTTTCAACAACCCATTCCTTGTATTGGTATTTGCCATTATCGTAGCAGTCATGGCTGCGGTGGTAATTCCGCGAATGCCGGTCGATATTCTGCCATCATTTAAGAAGTCGGCCATGCAGATTCTTACGCTGTACCCAGGCATGCCTGCTATGGTTGTGGAGAAGGATATCACCAGTCGTATGGAGCGATGGACCGGACAGTCTCCCGGAATAGAAAAACAGCTTTCCAAGAGTCTGATGGGTGTGAGCATTGTAACGAACTTCTACGGCGCTGAAATAGATCCTGCCGAAGCCATGGCAAATACATCATCTTATGCCATGTCGGATATGTACTACCAACCACCCGGGACGTTACCACCGATGATACAACCTTTTGATCCCACTGCTTCCAAGCCACTGATGTTACTTACAGTGAGCAGCGATGTAAAGAATGGCAAGGAACTCTATGACGTTGCCTATTACAATTTACGGCAGATGCTCAGTAGTGTAAAGGGAATCATTGCCCCTGCAGCCTATGGCGGTTCTTTGAGACGGATATACATATTTGTGGATCCGGCCAAACTCGAGGCCTTCGGCATATCACAGACCCAGGTAAATGACGCGATCCAAAAGAATACAACCATGATTCCATCTGGTATCGCCAAGATTGGCGAAATCAATTATGGAATTGACGCGAAGGGAATGATTATAGACGTTAAAGATTTTGACGATATAGTAATCACTTATAGAAACGGCAAGCCTATTTACATAAAAGACGTTGGAAGAGCCTCAGACGACGCCGCTATTCAGACCAATATTGCAAGAATAGATGGCAGGGAACAGGTGTACCTCCCAATCTTCAAAAGGCCCAATGCTAATACCATTGCTTCGGTAGATGCGGTAAGGGCAGCACTGCCATTGCTCAAGGAGAGAATGCCCGATGATGTGAATCTGAACATCATTTTTGATCAATCTGTCTATGTGAGAAGTTCGATTTCCGGATTAGCCTACGCTGGTTTAGGCGGGCTGGTACTGGTGATTATTGTACTGTTACTTTTTCTTGGAAATTTTAGATCTGCCATGATCGTATCTATAAGTATTCCTTTGTCGGTGATGTTCGCATTTATCGTGTTGTGGGCAACGGGCCAGGCCATAAATAGCATCACATTAGGCGGAATAGCCCTGGTATTGGGATTGCTGGTGGACAACTCCATCGTTGTACTAGAAAATATAGATCGACATCTGAGCATGGGTAAAAAGCCTATGGAGGCTGCTTATGATGCTGCCATGGAAGTGGCCCAACCCGTTTTAGCCTCTACCTTGGTGATAATCGTGGTCTTCTTTCCCGTTATGTTCCTAACCGGAATAACAAAGTTTTTATTCTCTCCCCTGGCCATCACCGTTGCAGGCGCTATGATTGGATCTTACATTTTCTCTCTGACACTCATTCCTATTTCTGCTGCCTATTTCTTCAAACAGCGAAGCCCGAAAGAGGAGGGTGAAGCACAAATACAAACTCAAGGATTTTTTCAACGCTTTATAGAAAGACAGAAACAGAATTATCAAAATGCGCTTTCTGGTGTATTAAAACGCCGCGGGCCGATATTGTCATTTACGGTTGTGCTCTTTGTAATTGCTTCATATGTGATGGTAAACCTCGGCTACGAGTTGTTTCCGTCAACGGATGTTGGGCAGATGGAGATTCAAGTCAGAATGGAATCTGGAACTCCATTGAGGAAAACCAATGAAACCATTGCAAAAATGGAAGAGGTGATCCGTGAAGAAACAGGATCCGATCTTCAACAATTAATCTCGAACATTGGAATATTTTACGATTTACCAGCTGCTTACACGCCTAACTCAGGAACGATGGATGCCTTTATTGGCATTCAATTAAAGCCTGATCATGAAGTCAGTACTCCAGAGTATGCCAGAAGGCTTCGCAGCAGGATGACCAAGGAATTTCCAGGTATAGAATTGAGCTTTAATACTGGTGGCCTGATCACTGCAGCGCTAAATGAGGGCAAGCCGTCGCCAATTGACGTGCAAGTAAAGGGCAATAAACTGGAAGTACTGAGAGAGCTGGCTGAAGAAATAAAAGACATGGTATCCAGCATTCCTACAACGCGTGACGTTACTATTCTACAGAGAATGGATCAGCCTGCCAAGATTATTGACATAGACAGAATCAAAGCCTCAGAATTGGGTGTTGAACCTGTTGATGCTATTAAAAACATTGTTTCCGCACTAAACTCATCAACTACATACAGTAAATCCTTTTGGATCGATGAGAAAAATGGCAACCATTACTATGTTGGTGTTACCTACCCGGAAAATCAGATAGACAATGAGCATGTATTGGAAAATGTAACGATCGCCAGCAAAACACATGATAAACCCATTCCCTTCCGGACATTCTCAAAAATTACGGAAACCACCAATGCGGTTGAGATCAATCATCACAACCTCGCAAGGGTATTTAACGTGTATGCCAATGTAGAAGGGGAAGATATAGGATCCGTATCAGATAAAATTCAGGAGTTATTGAACGATTTAGAGCTGCCAAAAGGGTACACTGTTGCATTTCAAGGAGAAGTGGCTGTAATCAAGAGTTCTTTTGGCGATCTCGGACTGGGGCTCATGCTGGCTGTCATCATGGCATTCCTGATCATTACTCCCCTATTCCGGTCATTCCGGCTGCCCTTGATCATCATACTCGTTTTCCCACTGGGAATTATAGGGGTGGCGTTTCTCATGTATGTCACCAGTACCTATTTGAGCATTCAATCCATTATGGGAATAATTATGATGGTTGGAATTGCCGTTTCCTACGGAAATATTCTTGTTGACAGAATCAACAATTTGATAAAAGAAGGAAAGGAAAAAACTGAAGCAATCATTGCGGGAGCCACTGATCGTTTCAGGCCTGTATTAATGACTGCCAGCACAACTATTTTTGGCTTGTTGCCAACAGCAATGGCCTTGACCAAGGGCTCAGAATCGAACGTGCCTCTGGCAATTGCCGTTATTGGTGGAACCTTTATGGCCATGTTTTTAACCCTATTTATCGTACCAATTCTATATTCCTATATAGCAAAATCTACTAATACTGTAAGTGATGAACAAATTCCGGAATAACATAGGGCTACCAGGTTTGGCCCTGCTGGGCTTAATGATGGCCTGCCAATCAACAGACGAAAAAGCCCCAGAAAGGGAAATTTCTGATGGGAAAACACAGATCGTTGAAGTGGTTAATCCTGCTTATCGCGACTTCACTGGTGAAATACTAATAACCGGAACCGCCATGCCCAACAAGATCGTACTCGTTCATGCTATGGAGAGTGGTTACCTGAGAGTTATCCACAAGGATATCGGAGACCAAGTGAAACAGGGGGAGCTAATTGCAGAATTAGACAATCCTGAATTGAAGAGGATAAGTGACAAATTAGTTGCCCAATTCGAAGCAAAAAGGGCAATTTATGAAAGACTGGAAGAAAGTTATAAAAACACACCCGATCTTACACCGAAACAATTGTTAGACGAAGCAAAAGCCGATTATCTCGCTGCCTCAGCTGAGGTAAGTGCCATCCAAGATCGTCGCGGTTTTTTAAGGGTAAAAGCCCCATTTGATGGAACGATCACCAAGCGATTTGTAGATAGAGGGGCACTTATCCAAAGTGGGATGACCAATTCTAATGCTTCAGCAATTGTTGAATTACAGCAATTGGATCCAATACGACTTACCATCCCTCTTCCTGAGTCAGATGTATCAAATATAAATACTGAAATGGATGTTGTAATCACCTTTCCTGAGCTAGCAGGTTCATCTTACAGGGCCAAGATCAGCAGAACGGCAGGAGTTATGGATTTCGCGTCTAAAACAATGCAGGTTGAAGTGGACCTCGCCAATCCAGATGGCAAAATAAAATCTGGTATGTATGCCAAGGTTGTGATTCCCCTTGCAAGTCGCGACAGCGTTCTCTCTCTTCCTGTTACCGGACAGCTAATATTTCAAGATGAGTTGTTCTTAATGGTGGTCAAGGACAATATTGTAGAACGAATTCCTTTAAGAAAAGGGTTGGACAACAAAGACTTCTTCGAAGTTTTGAACGACGACGTAAATCTTGAGTCACTAGTGATTATTCAGGGGAAGAGTTTGGTAAAAGCCGGACAATCTGTAGAAACAGTCATCAAGAGTAATACGGAGTGAGTATTGGCACATTCAACATATTAAATTCCCGAATCTGGGCCATCGCGTTATTGCTCATGGCAGGATTCACTCAGCTTCATGGCCAGGATGGAAAGACCCAGATGCCTATTGATCTGAATACTGTGATGAAACTAGCTGGTGCCAATAACCTGGCGGTAGCCGAAATGGATGCCAAGAGAGAACTCGCCGTTGCCAGAGCTAAGACTGCCAAAGAATGGTTCTTGCCAACAATTAGTCCAGGGGTTCTATTGATAGGATATGAGGGTAATGCCCAAAGTACAGACGGAACTTTCATTAATGTAAATAAGAATTCGTTCTGGGGTGGAGCGGCGATTACTGCAGACTGGAACCTGGGAGATGCGGTATTTTCATACCTGGAAGCCAAGCAAGACATTAAAACTGCGGAGCATGCTTCTACCGTAGAATCAAATCGCATACAGCTTGAAGCGGTGAAAACTTACTACGAGTTGGGTGCTGCGCAGAGTAAGCTCACAGCTCTGAACAAGATCGTTAAAAAGGCCGCTGATATCACCAGGCAAATAGAGATCCAGGCTGAAGCTGGCATCAGGTACAAATCAGATGTATTGCTGGCCAAAGCCAACCTCAACCATGTGAAAATTGAGCAGAGCAATGCAAGGTGGGAGATCTTGACAAGATCGAACGAATTACTCAACATCCTGAATATTCAAGATAATGTTGTACTGATCGTTAGTGATTCTGTGCTTGTTCCCATTGCCTTGGTAGATACTTCCATTGCAGATGTCGAGAAAGCCTATGCTCTGAGGCCAGAGACCATGATGTTTCAAAGCAAAATGGATGCCTTGGCAATTGGGCGGAAATCTTACACCACAGGATTGATTTTGCCTGATATAAACCTGGGCTTTAATGACGGAGTGCTCGGCCCCTACTTCAATCCGCTTGTTAACCAATACTCCTATTATATCGGAGCCAGGTGGAACATCCCGTTGGGTGTTTTGTTTTTTGGGGGAAACAAAAAGCAATACGATGCCAGGATAAAAATGGAACAGATCCATTTGGACCAGGCCAAAAACACGATCAGGCAGGAAGTGCAAGATGCTGAAGGTGGAGTAGCAATCGCGACTGAGCAAATGAAGCTAGCTACGGAAGCCCTAGGTTTTGCCACCACAGCCTTGGAGCAAAGCATGGAGCGACAAAAGCTGGGAACTGCCTTACCCTTAGAAGTTTTTCAGGCTCAGGAACAACTACTTCAATCTGAAATTGATAACATTCGCGCCATTACCAACTACAATAAGGCGCAGTATTCTCTCTATATCGCTATGGGGAATAAGCAGTAGGTCTCACCGCCTTTTTTCTCGTTTTTGAATTGCTATATTAGTATTGTGATAAAACGATACTTAATAGCGCTATTAATGTTTCTCCTAACTTTTGCGGTTCATTCGCAAGCCCAAAGGATTGTTGATTCCCTAAATCAATCATTCAGATCGGCTAAGCACGACACAGACAAAATAAACTGCCTCTTTGCACTGGGAGAGGCACTTATTGGGTCTGACCCTGATACGGTTCTGATTATTCAGAAAATCGCAGAGCAGTTAGCAGAAAAGGGGCTTGTCTCTGGCCCACTCTCCACCCTGCCTGACCGGCAGGCAGGCCTTCTCAAAAAAAAGTATTTATTCTCTCTGGCTGAGGCCCTGAACAATATTGGGTATATCTATGATGATCAAGGTGAGATCCCCAAAGCCTTGGAGTACTATTATAGGAGTTTAAAGATAATGGAAGATATAGGCAATAAAGAAGGCATAGCAACCTCTTTAAACAATATTGGGTATATCTATAACAGCCAAGGTGACATCCCTAAAGCATTGGAGTACTTTCATAAGAGTTTGATAATAAGAGAAGATATAGGCAATAAAGAAGGAATAGCTAACTCTTTAAACAGTATGGGGAGGATCTATATGAATCAAGGTGACATCCACAAAGCATTGGAGTACTTTCATAAGAGTTTGAAATTAGGAGAAGAAACCCGCCTGCTGGACGGGCAAGTAGGTAATAAACAAGGCATAGCCACCTCTTTAAACAATATTGGGTTTATGTATAGGAATCATGGTGACCCTTCGGTTACCTCTTCTAAAGAAGCGTCTCTCAGAGCAGGCATCCCTAAAGCCCTGGAGTACTATCATAAGAGTTTGAAGATATATGAAGAAATAGGAAATAAAGAAGGAATAGCTACATCTTTAAACAATATTGGGTATATCTATAAAAATCAAGGTGACATCCCCAAAGCCCTGGAGTACTATTATAAGAGTTTGAAGATAAGAGAAAATATAGGCAATAAACAAGGCATCGCTGTCTCTTTAAACAATATTGCAAGATCAATGTTGATCCAAGGGCAGGTTGTAGAGGCTGGTGAGCAGGCAGAGCGGAGTTTAGAAATAGCCCGCGAAATTGGATCTCCCAGTCAAATGATGTACACGGCAGGCACATTAAAAAAATAGAAGAAAAACAAGGCAATTACAAAGAAGCTTTGGAGATGTATGAACTCTACATTCAAATGCGTGACAGTATCAAAAATGAAGAAACTCAAAAGGCCACCATACGCCAACAAACAAAGTATGAGTTTGAAAAGGCAATGCTGATTCAAGAGCAGGAGGAAAATGAAAAACAACGAATATTAAATGAAAAATTAAAAAGGAGGGATAATCTGCAATACTCGATAGTGTTAATTTGTTTATTGGTAATTGGTGTATTGGTGGCTATGCTAGGGAGGCTCTCGTTACCAGTTAGAATGGCTGAGGGTATTATCTTCTTTTCATTCCTTATCCTCTTTGAGTTCTTGCTGGTTCTTGCCGACCCTTACATAGAAAACTGGTCAGGCGGGGCGCCTGGGTTTAAGCTCTTGTTCAATGCGGGTATTGCTGCTTTGATATTTCCACTACACTCCTTGTTTGAGTCCAAGCTGAAAGGGAGGTTGGTAAAAAAGAATTAATAGTTACATGTCATTCCAGTAGAGTCACAAGTTGAGGCTGTCTCCAAAGTCTAATCCTCACTTAACCGCAACGGTCGCAAAGAAAACGCAAAGTTCGCAAAGGTGTAATTAGTAACACTTTGCGCTCCTTGCGAAAGCCTTGCGCGCTTTGCGGTTAGACAGATTATCCGCTCTTAAACAGCTGCTCTCTATTGTATCTTATTAATTCTTTTTCTTCTTCAATTTATACCTCAATCCCAAATAGGTCATTCGGCCAAATATGGGCCCCCAGATGAGTGAGCTGTCGAAGTAAGGGCCAAAGGGCTGGTCAGCGGCGAGAATTGGATTGTTTTGTTTGTAGTCAGTAATATTCTCCATTCCTAAATAAATGTCTATCCCGTTTTTGAACTTCTTGGTTATCTGTGCATTTAAAATAAAGTAATCCGGTGACTTGCTGTCGAGCCGATAACCCTCTGGGTTGGTGGATGTATTCGGAATTCTTTTCTCTCCTTGCCACTGAAACGTTAAGTCAAAAACCCACGTTGTACCCGTTTCATAAGCCAGGTTCAAAAATGCCCTATTCTGTGCAACCAGCGGTTTGCTGAGCAGCTGTTTGTTGTAAGTTGTCTTCACCTCAAACCAGCGATAGGCTATTCGCAGGTCCAACTTTCTGATCAACTCATAATTGAGGGTGGCCTGAAAACTATTGGAGTAGGAAACGCCATCCAGATTGTAGAACCGGGCTTCCTGCGTATTCTGATCCAGATCGAGCACAATTTGGTTTTGAAAATCTGTTCTGTAAAAGTCTATTCCTATATCTCCGTCGCGGTAGTCCAACCGGAAATCTTGAGTTAGATTAATACCATAGTTCCACGCAATTTCTGGCCTAAGTCCAAAACCGGGTTTGTTGGGATCACTGTCAATTATTATATTTCTAGAGCTAGCCAAAATTCCAATGTTCTCCGAAAAGATGTTGGCGGTTTTTAGCCCTCTTCCTGCTGAAGCCCTAACTACGGTGGTCTCTGTCAAAGCATAACGCATATGCACCCTAGGCGTGACAAAGGCTCCATAATAATTATGGTAGTCGGCTCTAAGCCCAAGTATCATTGTAAAGTTCTCAAGGCCTTTGGAAGTGTATTCAAAAAAAGCTCCTGGTGTACTTTCAATTCTCTTATAAGTTGTGGAATCCAATGCTTCCAGGTAGTCATCATACACGAAACTCAATCCGGTTTTAAACTTGTTGTTTGTATTTCCAATTATTGATTGGTAGATGAGATTGGAGTAAAAAGACTTCTGATCACCCACATATTGGCGCAATCCAAAGTGAGAGTACTGATCATGTAGAGAACCGGATAATTGCAATCCAATGCTCTTGTATTTGTTCTTTGGAAAGACATATCCCACTTTCAGGAACGCCTCATATCTATTTGTTTGGATCGCAAGGCCATAATTGGTTGTATCTAAGATTAGATTATGATTGTAATCCATTTGGCCGCCCTTGGTATCATAATACAACCCCTTAACTCCAAAGCGCATTCGCAAGCCTTTTTGGTTATCAAATTTCCAGCGATTCATTAACACGATGTTGTTGCCAACTGGGTTATCCATAAATGAATCTCCGTTTCTATCTATTTTGAGCGATTGATTCTTACCATGAACGAGCAAGGTTGTTGACCATTTTGAACCTACCTGATGGCTAGAAATCGAATTAATCTCTAGCCTCCCACTTTCATTCATATAAATGTTGAGAAAAAGCTTCTCTTCTTCATCTGGTTTTTTCAATTCAACATTGATCTGGCCTGCCATACTTTCAAAACCGTTTATTACCGGCCCCGTTCCCTTTGTTACCTGTATAGAATTCATCCATGCGCCCGGAATATAGGACAGTCCATAGATTGCCGCCAACCCCCGAACGGCTGGGATATTCTCCTGAGATATTTGGGTATAGGAGCCGGCCAGCCCCAGCATCTGTATTTGCCTGGTTCCGGTAATGGCATCTGTAAACGATACATCGATAGAGGGATTGGTTTCAAAACTCTCAGAAAGGTTGCAACAGGCTGCCTTGAACAGTTCCTTCTCACCCATGATTTCTGTCTTGATCGGATCCATGAATGAAACTTCCGTTGTTTTCTTCCTATATACCACTTTCACCTCATTCAGCATTGCCGAACTTTTCAAAATTATCGACAACATATCCGGATGCTCAATTAACACCGTATCCGTTTGGTAACCGATGTAACTGATGATCAGATTCCTGTACTCAGGTTTATATCCAATTTGAAAAACTCCGTTGGTATCCGTAGAAGTTCCCTTTGTAGTTCCCTCCCAGTACACATTGGCTCCTATGAGAGGATGTAAACGACCCTTCTTATCCTCTTCCACCACCACACCTTTCATTACATCCTGTGCAATGAGTGTGTTATTGCTCAAAAGAACAAGTGAAAACATGACGATGAACCTGAGATCTTTCATTTTTGAAACAATCCGAAACCCGATACCCTGGCTAGCAACAATACGCTAACCAGAAATCAGCCCCGTGCTTTGAAATCTTAGTGAACTTCCAGCTCCTTATACCTGCAGCATTTGGGCAGCGCATTATACGCCTCCTCTGTAGCTTTCACCTTTTCAGTTGTATAGCCCGATTTAGCAATACTCTCATGTATTAGCTGCTCAGAAGTTTTGTCCGCTTTGTAAACCACTTCGATCATGCCGGTATTTTTGTCCCAGGACGCAAATTTTACGCCTTTTACAAAAGCTGCATTTTCGATCTTGGTTTTACACATACCGCACACTCCTTCAACTTTGAACTTGCAGGTTACTTTACCCTCCTTGACAGGTTCTGCATTTTTTTCCTGTGCATTTACCGTAACGCTAAACAGCGCAACGATTGCACCTATAAATATATGTTTTACTAGATTTTTCATAATGATTAGTTATTATAAGTTTTGACATACGTTTTAATTGCCGATCAATCAGCATAAATTCGATACGTCAATAACTAACCATAAAATAAAAAAGAAGAATTGAGAAGGTAGATCCGTTCCGGATCGGGAGGTGACAAGTCGCGATAAGCTGAATTTTTCAATTCATAACCATCATCGACCACCTTATTTTGAATTTCAATAAAAAGATCCGCGAACAAGCTAATCTCTTTAACGGAAATGTTCGTGTTGTCAGCTAATTTTTGATGCGGAGTAAATTGAAAGAAGCTGGATTCATCATTACAGCAGTTATTGGCCATCTCAGCGTCCTCGTCGCAACAACATGCTGACGTTTTGGTATATAGATCTACTGAGGATAAATTTCCCCCACAGAAATGCATATTGTACCCTATCCCTACAGATACAAACAGGTAAAATATAACCAACGATATGCTAGAAAAAACTCTCATACAGGCTCTGTAACGAAAATTATGCCAAAATGTTATGAGAAATGTTCCTTGGGTGTACGACAAAGTTCCTTGGTGCAGTAATTTCCCGTTTAACTGTCAGGGCGCAAGGAAATCATAGCGGTCTTTGCGTAAATCTTTGCGAACCTTGCGGTTAATTTTTAATTTTTGCCCAGTGGTTTTGCTACCCATTATTCAACGGGGCAAGCTGTTCGCAGTATAGTTCTTTTGTAGAGTTATCTGTTGTGATGTTGATTCCGCCAGCTGGCGGGCCATCTGCAACCGGAGGACTTTGTGGCATTTTGAGGCCTGCTTTAAACAGCAACAGGGAAATTTGTCGTACAGCCTGTTCCTTAGAATCATTATGCAGATATATAATCTGCATAATATTGGAGTTTACTCACTGCTATGGATTATTAGTTTTCTTTTCTTCAAGTTCCTTCAGCTTCCACTGCTGTATCTTAACCTGTTCTTTTACCAACTCAATAGATTGTAATACTATATCCTTGGCTATCTTCAATTTCTCATCCTTTTCTTCCATCAAAACCATTTCAAAAGCAAGATCTGACATTTCCTCAATCACCGTGTTATTATTATCAGATACGAGATCTTCCACGGCAGTGTTGATAGCGTTAAAGGCAATATCACTTATAGCTTTTTCCACAGAGGCTGTAATTGAACTGCCTACAAGGGGAATTTTTTCGATCCTTTTGATTTCATCATTTTCATCAAAGGCTTTACTTACCAGATTGTTAAGGTAGTGTCTGATATCGTCTTTGTATTTATTGTAGTTGTGTTCCGTAACTTTACGAACCCTGTTAGACAGCCACTCTACGAGCTCATCTTTATGAGGCCTGATAACTTCTGTGATCATTTTATCAGTAATAGGTCCCCCTCGTTTGACCTCATCCTGAATATTTTCCAGCACATTGACAACCACCCTGTCAGATACTTCTTCGACAAGGATGTCATAATATTTTTTTAAAAGGCGGTAGAGATACGTGTTTTTCAGATTGATAACCCCGAGTTTTTGCAACCTGTAGGTCATTGATATGATCCTCAACAGGCGGAGAAACCTGAATGTGCCCAGGGGAATACATCCCAACACATCGTACCAATGAATAAATGGATAAAAGAACCATTTGTGGTAGGTTTTTCTTTTAACAGCTATGGCCCATTGAATAGTTAATTCTGTGATAAAAATGCCAACAAAAACAGCATCAAACAGCAGAAAATTTTTATGGATATGATCATTATAAAAGTAGAAGAATAAAGGAGCGTATTTTTCCAGCAGATCTTTAATTAATTGGCTTTCGAAAAACCAGTCAACAGACATCCAGATGAGATTAATAGCAACCAAACCCACCATAAAGAGGTCTGTAATAAAAAAGATGTATTCATTGGTTCTTCTTATTTTGGCTAACGGCATATTCATAATTCAACAGCATTAGAGAATTTTGCTGTGGATGTTGATCCACAGACCAAAGAGGCGGACCCTCAAAACATGAAAATGTAAGTAATAGCGCCTGCAAGGTATCCCATAACGGCCAAAAGGCTGATCTTTTTCATGTACCAGATAAAGTCGATCTTTTCCATTCCCATTACAGCCACGCCTGCTGCCGAACCAATGATAAGCATGGAGCCACCCGTACCGGCACAATAAGCCAGAAACTCCCAGAACTTGTGATCCACAGGATAAGACTTTCCTGGAACCAGCGGCCCCAGTTCATACATTCCCATAGCCCCTGCTACCAATGGTACGTTATCGACAATTGCTGAGAGCGCTCCGATGACCATGTCGATCGCGTAAATATTACCTAGTTTATCATCCAGGAAAGTTGCCATGATGCCTAAATGGCCTGCCGATTGCAAACTGGCCACAGCTAGCAATATACCCAAGAAGAAGTACACTGTCGAAACGTCAACCTTCTTCAAAACTCCAATAACGGATAAAGCTGTTTTGTCTTCCTGATTCTTCTTTCTATGTAAAACTTCGGTTAACACCCAAAGCACGCCCAGGCTCAAAGTCATTCCCATAAATGGTGGCAAATGAATTACCGTCTTAAATACTGGCACAAAAAGCAATCCGCATACGCCAACCGTGAACACCAAATTTCTTTCAAATGCAGTTGTTGGGTTTTTCATGTGCTCTGGATCCATACGACCCAATGCTCTAACAACCTCACCCCTTTTAGTAAATGACAGGTAAATCAACGGAACCAACATACATACCAAACTTGGAATAAACAGATTAGTGATGATATTAGCGGCTGTAACCTGTCCGCCAATCCATAACATTATCGTTGTTACATCACCAATTGGAGACCAGGCTCCACCAGCGTTGGCAGCAAGAATCACCATGCCTCCAAAGAACCACCTTTCTTCCTTTTCCTTTATAAGTTTCCTCAGTAGCGCCACCATCACAATGGAAGTAGTTAGATTGTCCAATGCAGCTGAAAAGAAGAAAGTTAAGATGCTTATTATCCACAGTAGCTTAATTCTGTTTCCCGTATTGATTCGGTCTGTGATTACCGCAAAGCCCTCATGCGAATCAATCAATTCAACGATGGTCATGGCACCCAGCAAGAAAAATAAGATCTGGGCTATCTCGGCAAGGTGATGCAATATTTCATGATGTACGATGAAATCAATGGCTGTGCCATCGGGATTTGCAGCCATATAATCTTGAAAATATGGGCTGTAGGGGAGGATGTCTACTGCACCTATCACATAGATCGCCCAGGTAATTGTACCAATCAAAAGTGCAGAGGCAGCCTTATCAACTTTTAGTGTATGTTCAAAGGCTATTGCTGTATACCCAATAACAAAAACAACCAGCATTAAAATGAACATGTCCTACTCTTTATTCTTGTGCAACAATTCCTAATCCTCTTTTTGGAGATAAACAGTAGTCGTAGGGAATGCAAAGTCACTTCCATTCTTTTTCACAATTTCCATAATCTTAAAGTTCACATCCTCCAATACCTCGAGAAACACTGCATACTGTTGTGTGTCTACATACATCAACACCATAATGTTGAGTGAACTGTCGCCAAACTCCTCAAATCTCACCAATCCGTCTTCATTGGTCATTTCATGATCATCCAGATATTTTTGAATCTCAGATACAATTGCCTTGATCTGGTCTTGCGTGGTACTATAGACCAAGCCGATATGAAACTTTGATCTTCTAAATGTTCTGAGCGACAGGTTATCGAGTACATCACTGATCAACATTTTATTGGGGATGGTGAGGTAGCTTTTTTCAAGCGTTCGAATTCTTGTGCTTCTGAATCCTATTCTTTCCACCGTACCCTTTACACCACTAACACTGATATAGTCACCCTGTTTAAAGGGCTTATCCATGAAAATAATAAATGACGCGATCACATTTTCAAGTGTATCCTGAGCTGCCAATGCTATTGCTAATCCACCTATTCCCAGCCCCGCCACCATGGCGCCAATGTTGAGTTGGAATACAGCTCCGAGAATGAAAAGAAAGCTAAATATGTATGTGAAAATCTTTAGGGCCTCCTTGAGAAACTGAACGATCTGGTCGTCGGTGGTGCCCTCTGTTTTTTCAGCTTTCCGTAAAAGAACAAGACCAAAAAAGTCAATTAACCTCAGAAGGGACCAGGTAACAGATACCACTATCGAGATCTGTAGTAGCAAGTCGATCACGCCACCCAAACCAAGCTCACCATCAGGAGGTTCTGGAAAATGCAATGCAGACACTGCGAAAGATAAACCAACGAGGACGATCAGAAACTCTACTGGCTTGATCATCAATTCAAAGAAATGATCAACGCCTACACCTTCTTCCGCATTATCCTTCTTAAAAAGTTTAAAAATCAGATTCCCAAGCTTTTTGGAAATGAGTCGCTTGAAAACGATCGCCAGCAATATGATGCCTGAAAACCAAAGATAATTTTCTAGCGTGTTTCCCCAGAACGAAGAATCGAGTATTTCTTGGAAGTCCATTGGAATGTTAATCCGGTAAATCGCCGTAAAAGTATAAAAACAATTGGATAGAAGTAACGAAAGGATGAGAAAGAGCTAACCTGCGAATGTGTGAATTTCGCCTCCTGAACAATCTCTTTTTGCTCCTGTTACTGACCTTAAACAATTTATCTCATTCCGTGCCTTGAGAATTCCCAAAAAACCAAATATGAGCGCCTCCTTGTAATCAATAATTTGTTTGTTCGGAATATACACATCCAGTTTCAATTTGGATTTAATTTGCTCAATCAAAAATTGATTGTGGGCTCCCCCACCGGTAATCAATAGGCTATGCTCAGGTGAACTCCCATTCAGTGCGTTTGCCACCTGATGTGTAATGTGCTCGCATAGAGTGCATAGTTTATCTATTAGAGAGCTATTAGCACCTTCCATGACAGGCCTGAATTTGTCCTCATACCATTCTCTGCTCAACGACTTTGGATAGCTCTCCTTATAATATCCCAAGCCATCCAGTTCTTCCAATAATTTCCCTTCTACCTTGCCTTTTGATGCATTTTCTCCTTTGTCATCATAGCCGATACCTAACTGTTGGCATATTTGATTCAATGCCATATTAACAGGACATATGTCAAAGCTCTTCCTCTCACCACTCTCATCAAACGAAATATTGCCAAAGCCACCCAAATTGAGGCAATATTCATATTCCGGAAACAATAATTTATCCCCGATCGGAACAAGCGGCGCACCTTGTCCACCCAGCGATACGTCAAGAGCCCGGAAATTTGATACTACCCTCCTTTTTGCCGTCTCTGAAATTACTTGTCCGGATCCCAGCTGAAATGTTATTCCGTGCGCTGGATCATGTAGAATGGTGTGCCCATGCGAACAGATCAGATCTGGGTCCAATCGATATTTTTTGACAAATTCACTTACACAGTGCCCGATATATTTTCCATACTCCTGATCTAAAAGGTTCAGATGAGGTTCTTCCAACCACGGTGCTTCAGTAAGTTTTGTGAGCCACTGCTTTGTGTACTGAATTGTTTCTGCCTCAACAATATTAAATTGCCAGTGCTCCCCAGCTAAATCAAACTCGCAATATGCCATGTCCAAGCCATCCAACGACGTGCCCGACATAAGGCCAATTACTCTGTATTTTGATTTTTGTTCCATTGCTTTGTTTCCGTCCTGTAAGATTAGCAATTTTCAGATGAAAAAATTACCTTTGCGCCTCCTATTCAAAAGGGATTTCCAAATGAATATACAGTATACAGAGGAACAAGAGTCGGTTAAAAAGGCAGCCAGGGATTTTGCTAAAACAGAATTGCTGCAAGGGGTAATCGAAAGAGATGAGAAGCAACAATTCCCCACGGAGCAAGTAAAAATGCTGGGTGAGTTGGGCTTTCTGGGTATGATGACCTCTACAGAATACGGAGGAGGGGGCATGGATACGGTGAGCTATGTGCTCGCAATGGAAGAAATATCAAAGGTAGATGCTTCAATTGCTGTAGTGATGTCCGTGAACAACTCTCTTGTTTGTTGGGGATTGGAGAAGTATGGTTCAGAAGAGCAAAAAGAAAAGTATTTGAAGCCACTCGCCTCTGGTGAAGTTATTGGGGCATTCTGCCTTTCAGAGCCAGAAGCCGGTTCTGATGCTACCTCACAGCGCACAACAGCTATCGATAAAGGAGATCACTATTTGTTAAACGGGACTAAAAACTGGATATCGAACGGAAAATCGGCTTCTATATACCTGGTCTTTGCGCAAACCGATGCCGAAAAGAAGCACCATGGAATTAACGTATTCATTGTTGAAAGAGGAATGGAAGGGTTTGTTGTTGGGGCTAAAGAACAAAAGCTAGGTATAAGAGGTTCTGACACACATTCCCTGATGTTTACTGATGTTAAAGTACCCAAGGAGAACAGGATTGGCGAAGATGGAAAGGGGTTTGTTTTTGCAATGAAAACCCTCTCGGGAGGAAGAATTGGAATTGCTTCACAAGCTGTTGGAATTGCTGCAGGAGCTTATGAACTTTCACTGGCCTATTCGCAAGAACGAAAAGCTTTTGGAAAGGAGATCTCTAAACATCAGGCTATACAATTCAAATTGGCTGATATGGCCACAGAAATAGAGGCTGCCAGATTGCTTTGCTTAAAAGCAGCATGGCTCAAAGACGAGGGAAGAGATTATTCAACCGCCAGTGCAATGGCCAAAGCTTTCGCCTCAGAAGTTGCTATGAAAGTAACAGTGGAAGCGATACAGATACATGGTGGTTATGGATACGTAAAAGAGTACCATGTCGAACGAATGATGCGGGATGCGAAGATCACGCAAATCTATGAGGGTACTACGGAAATTCAGAAAATTGTTATTTCAAGGGCTATATTGAATTAAAGCTTAGAGCGCCTCCACCAACGATTCCAAACCAATTGCCCTTGAGGCCTTCAAGAGTATCAATGAATGCTGCAACGGTGTTTCAGCAAAGTACTCTTTGGCCTGTTGTGCGGTATTGAAATGTGTGCAGGAAACAAAATCTTTTACCGCGCCAAAATTCTCCCCTACCAAAAATATAGTTCCGAAATCCTGCTCCTTTATTTGCTCAACAATTGCCTGATGCTCTTCCAGTGTATAATTACCTAGCTCCAGCATATCTCCCAAGATCAATACTTTATTTTCACCCTCCATCTTTTGAAAACTACTCAGAGCAGCTTTCATGTTCATCGGATTGGCATTATAAGCATCCAATAATATTCTGTTAGAATCGGTTTCTAATATCTGAGACCTATTGTTAGCTGGCAGATATTCTTCGATAGCATCGGAAATATCTTGGGGAGTAACTCCAAAATAATCTCCTATGCAAATAGCGGCAGCGATATTATCGAAATTATATTCTCCCAAGATCCTGGACGTTATCAGATTGGTTCTATCGGTGCTGTTATCCTTACTTATCCACTTAACCCTCACGTATGGGTTTAATTCTTCAAGTTTGCACACGCATTCACCAGAATCTGAACTTCCATAAAGCACTCTTTTGACACCCTCACTCAAATTCATTAACTTCTCATCTGATCCGTTTACGAATAACATTCCATTATTGCCTGCGATATATTCGTACAGTTCTTTCTTGGCTGTCATAACGCCCTCCAGAGAGCCGAACCCTTCCAAATGTGCTTTGCCAATGTTCGTGATCATACCAAAGGAGGGCTGCGCTATGTTGCACAGATGCTCAATCTCTCCAACATGATTGGCACCTAACTCAATTACCAGTATTTCGGTTGAGCTCTCCATTGTTAGAACTGTTAACGGGACACCAATATGATTGTTCAGGTTCTCCTTGGTAGCCTGAACATTGAATTTTTTAGACAGTACCCCGCTCACCAACTCTTTGGTTGTTGTCTTGCCATTGGTTCCGGTTATGGCTATTACCTGAACTGCTACTTGCTGCAAATGATAGGTCGCTAAATCCTGCAATGTTTTAAGTACATCGTTCACTAAAATACATTTGGCATCTTCAGCCGAAGAAGCTTCGTCAACAATTGCAAATGCTGATCCTTTCTTCAAGGCCTCCTCTGCAAACTCATTGCCATTGAAATTCTCCCCTTTCAAGGCAAAAAACAACGAATTCTCTGTAATGTTCCTCGTATCCGTAGAAATAACAGGATACTCGAGATAAATCTTGTGTAACTCTTGAATTTCCAAAATTATCAGATGATTGTTAACAAAAACCCCCGCACATAAAACTTATGCACGGGGGTTTATTCTTTTAAGAAATTGCTTCTAATTAGAATCCCACAGGGCTTCCCACTCTAACCATTGCACATCTGAATCCCAACCAATTAGTTGATTGTTCTTCATCGAGGAATCTTCTAGTTCCAGGGCCCATCCAATAAGCTCTATCCCTCCATGAGGCGCCCTTGTAAACCCTTGCCCGGTCATCTATCATTGTTGTAGGCTGCTCACCGGTAATCTCATACATCATTTTCTTCAACTCATCTGGCTCTAACGATTCCTCCTGAAAATATAAACTAGACGTTTTATCACCATCAAGGTAGCTAATGTTATCAGCCTTTTTGTAATTTCTTCTATGTAGATTCTCATCTTTATGGTCAGCATCGGCAACTTCTCTCCATATAATTCGCCCCAAGCTGTCTTTCTCCGCAATTGCTCCTTCTTCATCCCTTACCTGAGTCTTGAAGACATTTCCTCTAAACGCCCTGAAGTCGTCATTATCTTCTGCGGATAGTGGGCGATACACATCCATAACCCACTCACATACATTACCCGCCATATTATAAAGGCCATAATCATTTGGCCAATAAGCGTAAACCGGTGCGGTAACATCGGCGTTATCATTTAGCCTGCCTGCCACTCCCATATTATCTCCTCTACCCCTCTTGAAGTTCGCCATCATACTACCAAGATATTTAGAGTGGTCATTTCTTACATAGTGACCATTCCATGGGTACACTCTTCTTTCAGTTACTCTTTCAAAGTATGTATTTCCTATTAAGCCAAGAGAAGCAAATTCCCATTCAGCTTCAGTTGGAAGCCTATACCTGGGTAGGAAGATGCCATCTTCTATTCTAACTTTTCTAGTGTCTTTATTAGGATCCAGATCAGGCATATCTACAATGACCAAACCCTCATACTGCCCTGCTAAATATGCATCTGTATTAAAATTATCATCAGCAGCCTGGTTCGGATTCATATCCAATAGGCCCTCCCTTATCAATATATATTCATTTACTCTATCCGTTCTCCAGGCACAGAAGTCTACAGCCTGCTTCCAGCTAACACCAACCACAGGATACCATTGATAAGCCGGATGCCTCAAATATAATTCCACGTAAGGTTCATTATAAGCGAGTTTAGATCTCCATACAAGTGTATCCGGTAAGGCTTTCCTGTACACCGCAGGGTAGTCAAGTTCAAACACTCTTCGAATCCAATATAGATATTCGCGATAGTGAACGTTTGCTACCTCAGTTTCATCCATATAAAATGATGATACCGTAGCCCTTCTTGGAATATTGTTCCAATCATAGAGAACGTCTTGCTCAACGCGCCCCATCATAAAGGTTCCACCCTGAACCAAAATTAAACCAGGACCAGTTTCTTGTCCTAAATAAGGAGTTACTTCAAAACCTCCATTTTTAGGATCATTATAGTTCCATCCCGACATCTGTGATATTTCTTTACCACACCCTACCAAAAGAAATATCACCAATGTTAATGTTGGAACTACTCCTCGTGGCTTCATAGCTGATTTAATCATAGCTTTTCAGATTTAATTCAAATAATTGATCTCTTTATAACGAAAACTGTTGGAAAAGGTTACCCTGCTATATAATAAACTAAAATGACGGACAACTTATTGCTCTAAACTTCCTCTTCTTAGGTCTACACTCAAATTGTAATTGGAATGAGAACTCGTGAGAACCATTGGTGGCGTTACTCAATTTACTCAAAGTAACGTCGTAGCTGTAACCAAATTTGATCATCCCCTGGTGAAAACCTACCAAGGCGATAAATGCATCTGAATTCTTTTCTGCCTGGCGGTACCACAATCCTCCTACAATTGGACCCTTGTTCACATATACCCCTAAGTTTATCTGTATGAAGTCCTGCTGCTTTTGAAAGAGAATATTCGGAGACACACTTGCATCATCAGATTCATCAAGCGGAATAATTGCTCCTGCATGAACTGTAATTTTCATAGGAAGCCTCGCCTGGTCCTGTACAATAAACCCTTCTTTGGGCTGGGTTATATGATGAACCGCAATACCGCCAAAATACTGCTTACTAAATCCAAGCACTCCAGCAGAAATATCAAGATTCCCTCTGGTGTCGCTTACCTGAGTTTCTGATGTCTCGTAAATGAAGCCATACCGGGGATCAATCATATCACCAAATGTTAACTTCTCCCAATCCACCTTTTTCTGCATATATCCAGCCTGAAATCCAGCTTTTATAGAAAAAGATCTGTTTACATTGAAACGATATGAGTAAACCACATTGGCAGTAGTTGTATTGAGCGTTCCCTCCCCTGCCCTATCTTGCATGACAATGATTCCCAATCCTCCTTGAAGAGCATCTACGTGCTGGTCGTAAGAAGCGCTGTAGGTTACAAAGGTACCCGACAAAGCCGGCCACTCGTTCCTATAATTCATAATAGCTCTCGGGCACCTGGCTGTACCAGCAAATGCCGGGTTCAGATAAAGTGGATTTGCGTAGAATTGTGTAAACTGTGGATCTTGCGCATTGGCAAACTCAGACCAGCCAAGCATTACTACAAGAGCTATCGCAAATAAAGACTTTTTGGGCATAGAATTGAATCTTAAAGTAGATGCAATGATACGATAATAATTCACTTTTTGTTGCAAATAGAAAAGCTAAGATACAAATTTTTGTTTTCTACCTTAACAAATGTGGAATAATTTTTAATTTTAAGTGTATGAATAAAGTAGTGATAATTGGCGGTGGTTTAGTGGGCTCGTTGCTGGCTATATTCCTCGCTAAACTGGGGTTAATTATAGACATCTATGAAAAGCGTCCTGACATGCGCAAATCTAATAGTGGAGGTGGGCGATCTATAAATCTCGTGATCTCGGATAGAGGTTGGAAAGCTCTTGCGGCAGCAGGAATAGAGGCTGAAATTCAGAAGCTCTGCATACCCGTATACGGAAGGATGACTCATGACATTAAGTCAAAACAAACTTTTCTTCCATATTCCAGTTTGAAAAGAGCAATTTACTCCGTTTCACGGCGAGAGCTGAATGAACGCCTGATAACGTGTGCGGAAGAACATTCGAATGTCACCTTTCACTTTGATCATTCCTGTGAATCTGTCGATCATAATTCATCTACAGCTTACTTTATTAATACTGAAAGCAACAATAAAATAGTTGTCAAGGGGGGTGTAATTTTTGGTGCGGATGGAGCTAATTCAATGGTTCGTAAAAGCTTGCTCACAAAGGAAAATTTAACTGCATTTGGAGCTGAAAGTTATGCTTCTGAAGAACCGATAGATCACGGGTACAAAGAGCTCATCATACCTGCAAACGCGGATGGAAGCTGGAAACTAGATAAAAATGCCCTGCATATATGGCCGCGAAAGAAATACATGCTCATGGCATTGGCCAACCTGGATGGCGGATTCACCTGTACTTTATTCTTTCCATTTAAAGGAAAACCTTCCTTTGAGTCTATAAAAGATGAAAGGGATTTGATGGCCTTTTTCAACGAAACATTTCCTGATGTCGTTGCGCTAATGCCGACACTGGTGTCTGATTATTTTGATAATCCGTCATCTTCCCTGATGATCGTAAAATGCTTCCCCTGGACGTACCAAGACAAGATTGCACTTATTGGTGATGCCGCCCATGCCATTGTGCCTTTTTATGGCGAGGGCATGAATTGTGGATTTGAAGATTGCCGGGTATTATACGAGTTGCTCGAAGAACATGGTATGGACTGGACAAAAGTATTACGCTCTTATGAATTACTGAGAAAACCGAACGGCGATGCCATTGCGGATCTTTCACTGAGAAATTTCATCGAAATGCGTGATCTTGTTTCTGATCCAACTTTTTTATTGCGTAAAAAAATAGAATCTAAGATCTACAAAAAACACCCTGAAAAATGGGTGCCTCTATATTCTCAGGTAAAGTTTAGCGACATTCCATACTCAGAAGCATTAAAAGAAAGCTATAGGCAGGATAAGATTATGGAGAAAGTAATGAGTAGAAACGATATCGAGGAAATGTGGGATTCGGATGAAGTCGAAAAGGAGATAGTTGAACTGTTGTAGCTTGTTAATTTAATTACAAGAAAGGGTTATTGGTCTTTTCAAAGCCAATATTTGTCGTTTGGCCATGGCCCGAATGTACTGTAAAATCATCACCCAGAGGAAGCAGTTTAGATTTAATACTGTCGATTAATAGCGCGTGATCTCCGCCAGGTAAATCAGTTCTTCCAATGCTCATGTAAAACAACACATCTCCACCAATGATAAATTTTTGCTCCTTGTTGACGAACACCACATGACCTGGTGCATGGCCTGGAGTGAACAGAATATCCAGAGAGGAATTCCCAAATTCAATGACATCCCCTTCATTGAAGTACGTGGAAGGTGTAGGAGGAGTGTCAACATTAGGTAACCCATACATTTGTGCTACTTTACTTGTCGCCTCTAATACGCCTAGGTCCTTCTCGTGAATTTCTAGTCCGAGTTTATATTTCTCGGCTAAAAATGCCAACCCAAACACGTGGTCGATGTGACAATGAGTATTGATCAATCTTTTAGCCACCAATTCCGCATCCTCAATAAACTCGATTAACTCACGCTTTTCATGCTCTTCATAGCAGCCGGCATCAATGATTATGCATTCCTTGCTTTCATCATAAAGCACGTAGGTATTTTCCTGAAATGGGTTGAATTGAAAGCATTTAATTTCAATCATATCGTAACTGGAATTGGCTATCTTTATAGAGGGTAAATGTACTTTATTTGCCTAAAATTAGTTATATCTTTGTCATACACAGAACTTCGCCTTGACATAGTATGTTTCAGAGGAAAATCACAATAATTTCTTTGCTAATACTCTCCATTCTCTATGGCGAGTCCGTCTATGCACAATTTTACAATGGGTCTCAACAAGATTTCGGTAAAAATCGGGTGCAGCACCGCGAATTCATTTGGACATCTTATAAATTCAATCGATTTGATGTTTACTTCTACGCTGGCGGTATGGAAACGGCTATCTATACGGCCAACATTACAGATGAAATAATCGATGAAACGGAAAACTATTTCGATTACATTCTGGAGGGAAAAGTTCAGCTTATCATTTATAACAAGCTCGGAGATTTGAAACAGAGTAACATCGGCTTTACAAGCGCTGAAGAATACAATGTTGGAGGTGTAACGAGAATCGTGGGATCAAAGGTCTTTCTATATTTTGATGGCGACCATAATCATCTCGAACAGCAAATAAAAGCCGGTATTGCAGAAGTACTCATCAGCCAGATGATGTATGGAGGAAGCTGGAAGGACAGGGTTAAAAACTCAACCTTGCTTATGTTACCTGAATGGTACATTGAAGGCTTGATATCGCTATACTCAATAGGCTGGAATGAAGAGATTGAGAACAAGGTTAAAGACGGTATTCTTTCCGGCCGCTTTGAAAAATTCAACAGATTATCTGGGCGAGATGCAAAGTATGCCGGCCATTCCATTTGGAATTTCATTGTAGAACGATATGGTGAGTCGCTCATTCCCAGTATTATTTATATGACTAAGGTGAGCAGAAATATAGAAAGCGGAATGTTATTCGTACTTGGCTCTTCATTGAAAAACCTTACTCGGGATTGGTTAGACTATTATAGAGATCTTTTTTATGGACAGGAAAATTTAGATCCCTCTATACACGGCAAACCCCTTTTAAAGAGATCAAAATCCAGTCGGGTTTATAGTCAACTTCGGGTAAGTCCAGATGGAAAATACGTAGCGTTTGCCACTAATGAATTCGGCAGATACAAAGTTTGGTTATATGATTTTGAAAAGAATAAAGCTAAGCCCATTATGAGATTTGGGTATAAAATAGATCGCATGACCGATTATTCATATCCCCTTCTGGCCTGGCACCCCAATTCTGATCTATTATCAATAATTATAGAAAAAAAAGATAAACTCCTACTGACTTATTACTTTACAAAAAACAAGAAGAAAAGTACCAGGCCTCTTCATAATTTCCGGAAGATCCTTGACTTTTCATATTCGGATGACGGAAAGAAATTTGTGATGTCCGCTGTAAATAATGGACAGTCGGATATTTATGTTTACCATATTTCGAAAAATACGCATGAGCAAGTGACCGCGGATATATATGACGATTTTCAGCCTAGATTTATCAATAACTCGGCCGATATAGTATTTAGCTCAAATAGAACAATCGACACTTTATATTTCAGCAATATGAGTGAAGAGGTTCGTTTTCCAATAACGCTCGGAAAAAATAGAGACATATACCTATATAACTACATTAAAAAATCAAATATTCTTAAGCGAATTACTAAAACTCCTGAGTTGGATGAATCTCAGCCAATCCAATATGAGGATGATCACATCACGTATCTGGTGGATGAAAACGGCATTCGCAATCGATATCTTGTGAAATTCGACAGCGTGATTAGCCATATTGATACCATAGCCCACTATCGCTTTGTAGCCAGCTCCACACAAATCACGAATTATAAAAGAAGCATTGTGGAGCATGATGCGAACCTGCAATCGAAGAAAAAAGCCGAGATCATTTATATTAACGGAAAGCATTTGCTCTTTGTCGATAGCCTTTCTCTTGAGAAGGCTATAGCTAGAGGGGCCGAACTGGAAAACAATGGCATTTCAACACCTAAAAAGAGCAATTCCATTCCTTCAAACCTGGATATTGAAGAAAGTGATGACGTAAAACAGGAAAGAAAAACAAACCAACAGGAACAGAAGCAAATAGAAGATTATTTCAAAGATGAAAACGAGGAAGGCAAAATAGACATTGATCACTATGTATTTGAAATGGAAAAGGAGAAAACTAAATCAACCACAGAGAAAGAAAGTGATCCACAGTCAGAAACGAATATTGAGGACAGTAGCTCTACCAAAGATATTGAGGGGGCTGGAGGAACGCCTGTAATGCGTGATTCAGAATCGGCTAGTGAAATTCAACCAAGAAAGGATAAGCTGGTTCGAGTCATTACTCAGCTTACTAAACCAACAAGACAGTGGAATTACAATACAGCCTTTTCTACAGATTACTTTATTAGCCAGCTGGACAATCGATATTTAAATTCTACCTATCAAAAATTTACAGGTGGTGGTGCTATCTATACAAACCCTGGATTGAACCTATTTTTCAAAATAGGTATAAGCGACCTGCTGGACGACTTTCGTATTGCTGGCGGCGCCAGGTTATCGAGTAACTTTAACAACAATGAATACTTCCTGAGCTTCGAAAATTTGAAGAAGCGGTTCGACAAGCAAGTGGTTTTGCACCGGCAATCATTTTTAACTTTTAAAACTGATGGAACAGGGGTCAAAATACATACCCATGATATAAGGTATACTACAACCTACCCGATCAATGAAGTTATGTGTTTGAAAGGATCGGCCATATTGCGAAACGACCGAAATGTTATTCTGTCAACGGACCGCATCACTGTGCAGGAGCCAAACACCTATGATACATGGGGAGGGCTCAAGGCAGAATTCATCTTTGATAACACCATCAGCCGGGGCTTGAACCTATATAATGGAACCCGGTACAAGGTCTTTTTTGAGTGGTACAAGCAAGTAGATAAAGCTGAAACAGACTTATATGTTCTTGGGCTGGACTTTCGACATTACCAAAAAATTCACCGGGATCTAATTTGGGCGAATAGATTTGCCATCAGCAGCTCATTTGGGGATAATAAACTGGTTTATTATTTAGGTGGAGTTGATGGATGGCTTAAACCTCAGTTTGATAACGATGTCAACATTTCCCAGGATGAGAATTATGCCTACCAAACCCTCGCAACCAATATGAGAGGGTTCTGGCAGAATGTGAGGAACGGAAACAGCTTTGCCGTTATTAACAGCGAGCTGAGATTTCCAGTTTTTAAGTTTTTTATGAATCGTCCAATGAAATCAGATTTTCTTAGAAATTTTCAAATATTGGCCTTCGGAGATATCGGAACTGCATGGACCGGCAAGACCCCCTACTCTTCTGACAATTCTTTCAACACAGATATTATTGAGAATGGGCCAATAACAATAAGATTAACCCATCAACGAGAACCCATTGTGGCCGGATATGGCATTGGCCTAAGAACCAGGTTGTGGGGCTATTTTATCAGACTTGACTATGCTCGTGGAATCCAGGACGGCATGTCCCAAAAAGGACTTTTTTATTGGTCTTTGAGTTTGGATTTCTGATCTGGACCTGTTTAACTCACACCTTCAAGAATTGGATATTAAAAACAAAATAAAAGAGCTGGCATCCGAATACCGGGATGAGATTATTGCAATTCGCAATGAGCTTCACGCCAATCCAGAACTTTCCTTTGAGGAGTACAATACTTCGAAATATGTGGCTTCCGTATTGGATAAGTGCAATATTAAGTATGAATCCGGATTATTGAAAACTGGAATATTAGCGAATATCGATGGGAAAAGTGTGGAGGGTAAAACGGTTGCTTTGAGGGCTGAATTAGATGCTCTTCCGATAAATGAAGAAAATAATGTCACTTATAAATCTAAAAATGATGGTGTAATGCACGCTTGTGGCCACGATGTGCACATGGCTTCCATCCTCGGAGCTGCAAAAATTCTCAAGGAAATCAGCCATGAGTGGAACGGAAGGGTGAAAGTACTTTTCCAACCTGGTGAGGAGAAACTTCCTGGTGGAGCAGCGCAATTGATTGAGTTGGGAATCATCGAAAAAATGAATGCCTCCTGCATGTTGGCGCATCATGTTATGCCCACAATAGATGCAGGCAAAGTGGGATTTCGTGGAGGAATGTACATGGCGTCAGCAGATGAGATATTCATTAAAGTGAAAGGGAAAGGAGGCCACGCTGCACTTCCGAAACTAAATATTGACCCTATTCCCATCGCTGCAGAAATAATCCTGGCCTTGCAGAAAATTGAACCGGACGATGAAGACATCCCAATGGTATTATCAATAGGAAAAGTAACTGCGGCGGGTGCAACCAATGTTATTCCCAATCTGGTTGAGCTCGAGGGAACCTTCAGGACCATGAACGAGCAATGGCGGGCTAAAGCCCATGAGCTTATCAAAAATACCTGCAATGATATTGCTGAAGGATATGATGCCTCCTGTGAAATTGAAATCAAAAAAGGGTATCCATTTCTGCAGAATGATGAGGAGCTTACAACAGAATCTAAAAACCTGGCTATCGAATACTTAGGCGCGGATAACGTGGAAGACCTCGAGCTTCGCATGACAGCCGACGACTTTGCCTCATTCTCGCAACATATGACAACTTGCTATTACAGGCTGGGAATTAGAAATGAAAGCAAAGGAATCATTTCAGGAGTTCATACACCTACTTTTAATATTGACGAACAGGCATTAGAAACTGGAATGGGATTGATAGCCTGGTTAGTATATAATCAACTCTCCCGAGGATAGTAATATGCGAAGACTTATCCGCTAGTCTTTTACAATTTTAATTAGAGCTTTCTTTCCATCTGCCTCTACACGGATGAGATAAACCCCTGAGGCCAGGTTCTCTAAATTCACATCAAATCTATGATCATTCACGAATTGATGGGAAACCAGCAGTTGCCCGGTGATAGTAACTACTGAAATGTTCACTGTTTCATACACATCTCCGAAATCAATTGTTAAATAATCCGACACAGGATTGGGGAAAATAGTGAGTGAGGAATTGAACTCACTATGAAGAATTCCAGATAAGATTACATTCATGCATGCCGAAGTATCCGCACATCCATCAAGTGTTAGGGCAACTTTATAATTGCCATCTGCTGTTACCGTAAATGATTGACCTATCGCACCAATTATCAAATTGTTAGCGCAGTCCATCCATTGATAGGTATCATTTGCTGCTGCGGTTAATATGTTACCCACCTGGGTAACCAACAGATCCAACGAAGTAAGAGAAAGTGTTGTAACTACCGTGCTATCGCATCCATAAACCGACGTTATATTACTGGTATGAACATTTGCTACCGTCGAAACGACATTATCCGGAAAGACATAGAAATCTCCTGGGCACATATTTGCCGACTCACTTGTCGTATAAGACTCGTGAACACTTAGAGTCGTTGTTATAACGCTGTCACAACCAATACCCGTGGTGAATGAACTGGTCTGAACAGTATCAGTATTTCCAAAAGTTCCATCCGGGAAAGTATATATACCTCCAACACAGATATCAGCAATTTGATTAACAGTTATGGTTGGATCCACCGTTAAGTTGGTGGTAACATTGCTATCGCATCCTCCCATACTCGTTAAGTTGCTTATGTGCACCGCTGTAACTGTCGAAGTGGCACCATCTGGAAACATATGAGTAACTCCGTTGCAAACGGTAATATCTTCCGTGGTGTAGTAAGCAGAATCCTCTGTAAGTGTAGTGACTATGATACTGTCGCAACCATCAACACTCGTTAGCGTACTTGTGTGTACCACAGCAACTGTAGAGGTGTCCCCATCCGGGAAAGTGTATGTCACACCCCCACAAATACTCGCATTCTCAAACATGTTAAACACTACGTCTATTGACAGCGTAGTGATGATGATGCTATCGCAACCGTTAACGCCGTTTAGGATGCTGGTTTGAACTGTTGCCACCGAGTCTGATGAGCCATCAGGAAAAGTGTAGATGCTGCCATCACATATGCTGGCACTTACGTTGTCTGTTGATCCAAAATTCACCGTTAACGTAGTTACAATTGTGCTATCACAACCATTTGCACCGGTGAAGCTACTAGTATATGTCGTAGCAGTTGTAGATGTACTGCCATCCGGAAAAGTGTGTGTGTCACCATCACATATACTGGCACTTTCATTCGTGTTGGTGCCAGTCTTAACTTCAATACTGTAATTTGCACAGGCTCCGGGAGTAATGCAACCCCCTTCACCTCTTAGATAATAAGTGGTATTTACTGATGGTGAGACTACAATTGAATTTCCTGAACCTACTGCCGTGCCTCCACAACTCCCGCTGTACCACTGCCATGCAGTAGCGCTATTTAAGTTTCCGCTGGCTGTAAGCGTTGTTGTGCTACCCGCACAAATTGTGTCGGAGGTTGCCGTAGCTGTGGGGACATCAGGATCTGTGCATACTGTTGGCACCGCTGTGCAGATTTCCAATCCCCATGAATTCAGGGAGCCTCCATCATTAGTGACATTGTCCGTTACAGTTAAGATCCATGTACCGGTAGGTATTTCACCGTTAAATGAGGCCAAAGACCCCTGTGGTTGATAGGTGCCACCACCTACCGGCGGACACGGTAATGGACCTGGTGTAGCCTGGTCATCCAGATTCAGATCAAAATTATTTTGACTTCCACAAATTTGATCAAACAGAATAACATTCGTTCCCGACGGGCTCTGCAAAGTAAAAGTCAGGTCCTCTATCCATGTGTGAGGGCCTATGAGGCTAACCACATTGACATCAATAATTGTGTCTGTTAGTGTAATGATCAGATCTGAGGTGATGGTAGGTGTTCCCATGGAGGCGATACTCACGGGCACGTCTACGCTCATCATAGTGTTGCAGTTGCTGGTTGTAAACGAAAAAATTGAAGAAACCGGAGCTGTACTACATTGATTGTAAACAGAAACACGCCAGAAGTACTCTGTATTCGAAGTTAGCAATGTAGAGATGTAACTATTTGTCGTGAGGCCAATTCCACTGTCAACCACGCTAATGAAACCCGCATCAGTCGCAATATGTATATCATATAGGATACCACTTCCCCCAACCAAGGACCAATTAAATGTTGTTGGAGCCGAAACCCCTGTAGCGCCGTCAGTTGGAGTAGTAAGCGAAGTAGATCCGGGTGATGCGTCGAGAACGTTCAGTGTAATCTGAACGGTATTGGTGGTAGATATTGATGTACCCGTAACAGTAATACTATAAGTTCCAGTCATGGCTCCTGTAATTCCGGTTATCAGCATTTGAACTGGCGTTCCATCTGAAGTGGCAGTAGGCGGAGTGAAAGTCACTGTTGTTCCTCCTGGCTGGCCGGTTGCTGTGAATGTGGTCGTTTCATTAAAACCCGAAAATGTATTGTAAGTAAAATTATAGATCGCGCTGTCGGGAGGGCAAACGTCCAATGTTGTGGAGGAGAAGTTCATTACGAAATCTGATTCTACGATAGTGATATCTGCATCGTTAATATCAAAGAATATATTGTTCGCTCCCCGAACCATGACTCTTCCGGTAGTGGTGGCCGCACCTGTTGGTACCGTAATCGTAGCAGAGCCATTGTTTGTAACTCCAGCTACTATGGTGATAGGATAAGTGAATCCACCGTCGGTCGAAAGAAAAATATCCACATTGGCTGTGTTCACAGATCCCCCACTTGTATTCGCCACGTTCCATGTAATGGTTTCCGTAGCACCTGCATTCCATGTAACCGAAGTATTCTGTGACGTTACGACAAAGGGCCCGGCACTTCCAATTACTGTTACTTGCATCAAATCGTCGTGGGATTGAGGCCCGGAGATATCATTGTCGCGGACCACAAATGAAAACTCCATGTTTCTACCCACAGTAGGCGTCATCTCCCATGTGGGGAACAAATTTCCTGCAATAATATCCGTGATCTGCGGCATGTACCTGTCCGGAGAGGTAACCTGCAACTTGGCTCTGTACAGAGGCCCCACTGTCCAGGTTGACTGGGGCGACCCGTTACTGGGCGCTTGCTCCGGATCATTCTGAGACCAGTTGTAGGTCAGGGAACCCATTCCATCGACATCAGTTGCAGAACCCTCCAGCACAAAAGCCGTTCCCTGCGGAATCGTATAATCAAGGCCTGCATTAGCAACTGGAGGATTGTTGGTAAGAGAGGTCTGCATACCACAGGTACTATTGCCGGTCTGGATATTCTGTGTGATGTCTCTAAGGTTTACATAATTGAAATGCGCGTCACTGTTCGGCTGAACGTTGGTTCCACAGATGCCTGCATATCCCATAATTGAACTTCCGCTGGCAGGTTCAACTTCTGTCTGTCCATTTCCACTTCTGCTGCAAGTATTCATGGTGTGGTACCCTCCAAACTGATGGCCCATTTCATGTGCCACATAATCGATATCAAAAGGATCACCAACTGGATTGGAACCACCCGTATATGCACTGCCCTTTTGGCCGCTGGTGCAAACACATGATATACACCCTGCATTGCCACCACCCTGCATGTTAAAATTATGTCCAATGTCGTAATTGGCATCTCCTATTTTACTGTCAATCTCTGTTTGAGTGGTGTTGTTCCATTCGGTTGACCATGGATCTGCAGAAGTATTTCCCCAATAGATGATAAGATCATTGTTCGAAACCATCTGCAATGTAACAGAGAAGTCTACTTCATATACACCATTGACCCTGTTCATGGTCACGGTCATTGCGGCCATAATATCCGCGAGTTCTGTACCCGTGTTGGCAAAGAAGTTTCCGTATTCCGCCGTGCAAGATAAAGCCAAGCGAAAAGTGCGGAATATCTGATCATTAGCCGATGCCGGCTTTGGGCTCCCACCGCTGGTTTTCATGGAAGGCGGCGGCGGCACATTACCCATAAGGCATTGAAAATTCAAAGGGTCCTTCGTAATTGAACTGCGGTCGTAGACGATGTACTTCTTTTGGTCTAGAGTATATGGATCGATATAACTGGCTGGGCCTGTGCCAGATAGTGTAAAACAGTGAAGTCCATACTTGGTGATGCTAAAGCGCATGTAAGCTGTTGGGTCGTCGATTCCCTGTGCCACATAAGTTTTGATATTCGGGAATTTTGCGGCCAGATCAGGGTGCATGATAGGTGACTCCAACACCTTGAACTGCTCTAATTCGCCATCCGAATTGGGAAAATCTACGTAAGCGTACTGAGGATATCTGCTGACACCTCTAAGAGAAATCCCTACCAGCGTATTCTTGAGCTGATTGAGATCGAGGTTATAAACTTTATAGAATGCAGGGATCGTATTACGCTGCAGCTTGTTTATGTTAGATACCTGTGTCTTTATTGTTGTCCAAAGTGCTGAAGATTGGAGATTGTTTTGCGTACCTTTAAATTGAGTCTTTCCCTGAGCATCCGCATAAGAGCTAGCGAATAGCACCAAAAACAAAATGCTTAGAATCCTTGACAACATGAATCTCATGACCAATGTATTAATGACGTTATTCTACATAATCACCCTGTCTTAAGACGTATTTGGAGGTCAAAGGGTTGTATTCGGACTTGAAATATACGAAAATGTATTGTGGAAAGGAATTTTAAAGAATAAGATTTGGCATATAACCAGGATACTTTCAAGAATCTTCAATCTGACTTAAAACACGTTTTGGTAGTTTGCTTTTTATGATAGCATAGGATTTAGCAATCCATTCTTTTAGTTCGTTCTCGCCAATGCTGTTAAATTCATGCATGTATACCCACTTGGCTCTGCCCAGATAAGGAGCGGAAATAAAATGTTCAGTTTCAATTAGCTCTGCATATTCTTCCGGTGTTACCTTAAAGCAAAGGTTACCGGTTTTCGTAAGGCCAGCCATGGTGAAGATCTTCTCCCCCACACAAAAGCAGAGGTTGTCTTCCCATTTTACATCTTCAGTTGCGCCTGGGAAGGACATGCAATATTGGCGGAGCTCTTCAAGGTTCATTTATGTTCTTGCATTGAGGAATTAGTGATTTTTTTGATAAACCTAAGATACGAAAAAGCCTTGAATTGCTATATTAGTTGAGTGATTAACCGATGCTTCATATGGTTTTTGTTGCTGCTTATGACCTTTATGGCTAATGCCGCCGATAAACATTTGATTGATTCCCTAAAATTAGTTATTGAAGAGGCGAGGCATGATACTTTAGTTTGTGATGCGTATTTGAGCTGGGGTATGGAAGCTTATCGAAGTAATCCAGATACTGCCTTGATTCTTTGGCGAAAGGCACATGACATTGCTAAAGTGAATTTAGCTTCGCACCCTCCCGATAACAACCAGGGCATTATCCTTGAAAAAAAGTATTTATCCTTATTAGCGGACGCTTTGAACAATATTGGGGTTTATTATATGAACCAGGGGGACATTCAAAAAGGATTGGAATACTACCTTAAATCCTTAAAGAATCAAGAGAAAATAGGAGATAAAAAAGGGGTGGCTACTTCTTTGAGTAATATTGGGCTTGTCTACAAGAAACGAGGAGACATTCAAAAAGCATTGGAGTACAATTTTAAAAGTTTAAAAATCTATGAAGAATTAGGAACCTCAACCGACAAAGTTCTGGCGAACGCAGGTAAAAAAGGGATGGGTGGATCTTTTAACAATATTGGGGTGATCTATAAAAATCAGAAGGACCTGTCTGGTGCATTGGAATACTACAATAAAAGCTTAAAAATCAGAGAGGAAATGGGGAATAAACAGGGGGTAGCTTCTACATTGAGCAATATTGGGGTTATCTATAAAATTCAAGGGGATCTTCAAAATGCTTTACAATGCCACTTCAAGAGTTTGAAGATCCGAGAAGATATAGAGTATAAGAGGGGAATAGCTAATTCCTTGAATAATATTGGGACCATCTATCAAATTCGAGGAGATTTTCAAATTGCTTTACAATATCACTTTAAGAGTTTGAAGATTAAAGAAGAATTGAGAAGAAGAAAAGGGGTGGCTGGATCTTTGAACAATATTGGCGCAATCTATCTGGAGTTGAATGAGCTTGGCAAGGCTAAAGAATATGCCCATAAAAGTATCGAAATAGCTCGAGAATTAGGTTTTCCTGAAAAGATCAGAAATGCTGCTGCGCTGATTTCCAAAGTGCACAAAAAGCAAGGTGATTTTCAACAGGCTCTTGAAATGTATGAACTCTTTATCCAAATGAGAGATAGTATTACTAATGAAGAAACTCAGAAAGCCACAATTAGACAACAAACCAAGTATGAATTTGAGAAGGCTCAGCTTATTAAGGAGCAAGAGGCAAAGGAAGCACAACGGAAAGTAGATGAAGCAACGGCTAGGCGTGATAATCTACAGTATTCGGTGCTGTTGATTTGTTTATTGGTTATTGGTGTAATAGTTGCCCTGTTGGGAAGATTGTCGTTACCAGTAAAAGTGGCTGAAGGAATTATCTTCTTTTCGTTCCTGATATTCTTTGAGTTCTTACTGGTATTGGCAGATCCCTATATTGAAATCTGGTCTGGCGGGGCACCGGGGTTTAAGCTACTTTTTAATGCCGGGATTGCCGCTTTGATCTTTCCCGCACATGCTTTTTTCGAATCACAACTGAAGGGTAGATTGGTTAAAAATTGAACGCTCCCTATCCCATAACGCTCGTAATACTTCTCTTGTCTTATTCTGTTCAGGCTCAAGATCAACGTACAATCGATTCTTTAAATTCTGTTATTGAAATTGCCGAGCATGATACGTCAGTTTGTGATGCTTATCTAAGCTGGGGTGAAAAAGTTTACTTGAGTAATCCAGACACCGCTTTGATTCTTTGGCAACAGGCAATTAATCTGGCAAATTACCACTTTCAGAGCAATGTAACTGAAGCAAACAAGCAGAAGTACTTAACCATTCTTGCAAGTGGCCTGAACAATGTGGGATTCATCTATGAACGCCAGGGTGACATTGCAAAGGGTTTAGAATATTACCATGAAAGCTTGAAGATTGAGGAAGCATTAGAAAACAAAAAAGGGATGGCCACTTCATTAAATAACATTGCCATGTTGTATGAAAGCCAGGAAGACTTGAATATAGCACTCGAATATCATCAGCAGAGCCTTAAAATATTACAGGAATTGGGCGAACAGAGAATGGTCGCAATTTCAATGAATAATATTGCAAGCATCTATGAAGATCAAATTGACTACGACACAGACTCCATCAAACGAAGCGAATACATTTCGAAGGCATTGGATTACTATCTCGGAAGCTTAACGCTTTTGGAAGTGTCGGGCAAAAAAGCTGAAGTGGCAAACTCATTGAACAATATTGGTTACATGTATTACAATCATGGTGACACAGCCAAAGGATTGGATTACCATCTCAGGAGTATGAAGATGCGGGATGAGGCCGGAGATAAACATGGATTATCAATGAGCTTACACAATGTCGGGAAAATCTATTTAGAGCGGGGACATGTAGCAAAAGCAAAGGATCTAGCCCAAAAAAGCATGGCATTGGCTGTGGAAATTGAATACCCGAGAAACATAAGAGACGCCGCCAAATTGCTGTACAACATTGCAAAAAAAGAAGCCAATTATAAGGAAGCCTTAGAGATGTATGAACTCCACATCCAAATGCGAGATAGCATCAACAACGAGAAAACTCAGAAAGCTACCATTCGTCAGCAAACTAAATATGAGTTTGAAAAAGCACAACTTGTGAAAGAGCATGATGCGAAGGAAGCCCAACGGATATTGGATGAAGCTACAGCAAGGCGCGATAATCTACAGTATTCGGTGGTGTTGATTTGCTTATTGGTTATTGGTGTTGTCGTTGCAATGCTGGGTAGATTGTCGCTGCCAATTAGAATGGCTGAGGGAATTATTTTCTTTTCATTCCTTATACTCTTTGAGTTCTTGCTTGTACTTGCTGATCCATACATTGAAGCTTGGTCTGGGGGGGCTCCTGGCTTTAAGCTCTTGTTTAATGCGGGAATAGCCGCCTTGATATTCCCGGCACATGCTTTCTTTGAGGCTAAATTGAAAAGGAGGCTGGTAAAGATTCAATAGTTGTTACCCCCTGTTTCTATGCTTCGCAAAGAAACTGTTCCCCTATAACCAGGGGGCAGCGAGCTAAGCGAGCAGGGGGTAATACAACTATCTACCAGAGTATCCCTGTTCAAAGAGGTAATATCCCAGCGTCCCAATTCGTTTTATACAACATAACACTCATAACCAAAACCACCGGACTATGAAGGAATTAAGAATACTTACGTTATTGGCGTTCGCTTTCGTTCTCGCGCTTGCCGCTTGTAAAAAAGACAAGCAGGGATGTGTGGATGAAGAAGCGCTTTGTACACTTGTGGATGACAACAATCTCGAAGGCGCGACAAACGTAATGAGGAATTACCTGGCAAAACTAATTGGTAACACTCACAACCAACAACTGAACAAACTAAAGAACTGGCTGGAATGTAAACGCTGTGTGGAAGAAGTTTATATGCCTTGTATGTCTTGTATAGAAGACCCTTCTCCTCCTAGAATAATTGGCATTGATTTCGTACAAAACGGACAAATCGTAAATATGCAGGTATTGGTTTCTTTTAGGGAGCAGCAGGAAGGTGCTGTGGTATCTACTTTAAACTAGCCAAAAACATATGTGTTAACTTGCATATTTCCGAATGACGCTCCATAAAGATTTTAATTACTAACTTTAATCCATGAGTAAAAATTTATTCACAGTATCGGCTATAGCGTTTTGTCTTGTTATTCTAATAGCAAGTTGTTCAAAGAAACCCGAGGCATATTTTATTTATGGGTTTGTCGCTGATTCCCTTTCTACCAATTGTGACCTGGGAGTCAATCCTGAGTGTAAGACTGTGCTATTCACCAACTTATCCAAGAATGCCAAGACTTTCAAATGGACTTATGAGCCCTGCAATGCTGCAAATCCAGGTGAATGCAATTTCGGTTCAGAAAGCCCAACGGTGACCTTTCCAAACCCTTCAGTGTATACCATGACCTTGATTGCCTACGCAAAAAGCGGTGGTAAGACCCACGCTTATTCTCTGAAAATTGACACGAGATAGGATCGATTTTACTTTAAAGCTTTATCAACAAGCTAAACGAACAAGATTGCATGCCCTTCGGCTTAATTTTACCCAAAACAAAAAATCTTTTCAGTTTCCTGAAAGGATTTTCTTCGTAGCCTCTACAAGATAGTTTTCGAACTTTTTATCAGACTTGAAACGGTTATTTGATCTGGAACCTTTTATTAGATTGAACCTTGTCTAATCCCATATCCGATTTTAATAGACCAGTAAACGCCTGTTTTGGTAACTTCGCAGTGTTTATTTAAAGTATAATTGGTGAATCATTAAACATATAATTGTTATGAAACGAGTGTTGGTATTGGGAACCGGGTATGTAGTTAAGCCGATGGTCGATTATTTTATAGATAAATGTAAATATGAAGTGCTTGTCGCTAGCAGGGATAATAACAACTCGGGAGTCATCATAGCTGGAAGAGCACTTGGTAAAAGAGTATTGTGGAGTGCAGCACCGCCGTATGAGGAATTGGATAATATGGTGAAAGATGTTGATTTGGTGGTGAGTATGTTGCCGCCAAGTATGCATGTTGTTGTGGCAAAAACATGCCTGAAGCATGGAATAAATATGGTAACAACTTCGTATATCAGTCCTGAGATGAAGGCATTGGATGATGAGGTCAAAAAGGCGGGCATCATTATTTTGAATGAGATCGGAGAAGATCCCGGTATTGATCATATGGGAGCCATGCAAATGATAGATCAAGTGAAAAAAGAAGGCGGTAAGATCACATCATTCATATCATATGGTTCAGGGATTCCCTCATTTGAGCATAATAATAACCCTTACGGTTACAAATTCTCCTGGAGCCCCCGCGGATTATTGAAAGCTGCTCAAACCCCAGCTGTTTATATAAAAGATGGACAAAAAATAGACGTGTCTGCCAAGGATCTATTTGAGAGTAGTTGGTTGGTAGAAGTTGATGGGCTGGGAACATTCGAGACTTACGCAAACAGAGACAGCACTAATTATATTATAGATTATGGCTTAGCTGATATTTCTGATTTCTATAGAGGTTTGTTACGGCATCCTGGTTATTGCAACTCTATGCAAAGTTTGAAGGACCTCAATTTGTTAAGTGATGAAGAAAGCCATAACCTAAAGGATGTATCATATAAGCAATTCACAGCCTCACTGGTTGGCGTGGATGAAGACATTGACATAAGGCAAGCAGTGGCTGACAAACTCAACCTGAAGGTATCATCCGATATTATTAAGCAACTACAGTGGCTTGGGCTTTTTGATGATGTGTTAATTCCCATCAGTAAGGGAACCAATGCAGACGTGTTACTGGGGCTAATGCAGGAAAAAATGGCTTATAAAGATCATGAAAAGGACATGATTATTGTTCATAACGAAGCTACTATTGAATTCGATAACCGTGTAGAAAAAAGAATGGCAACCATGAAAGTAGAAGGAAGGCCATTTGGCCATTCAGCAATGGCAAGAGCAGTCTCACTTCCGGCAGCCATTGCCTCAAGATTGATACTTGAAGGTGCGATACGTTCAAAAGGTGTTCTCAAGCCAATAACAGAGGAGATATACAAGCCGGTATTAGCTGAACTAGCCGAAAACGGTTATAAATTTGAGCATAAAACACAAGTAATTTGATAAAACATACCGCTAGTTCGGGTGCGTAAAACAAAAAGCCCTTTCAGTTTCCTGAGAGGGCTTTCCTAGTAGCCCCAACAGGACAGTTATCGAACTTTTTTCAGGACTTGAAAAGGTTATTTGATCTGGAACCCTTTCTCCAACTATCTATTTAAACCCAGTCTGAGAAAAGGGAGGGTTGCAACCTCATGTTAAAATTATTATCCGTTTGGCTCTTCGATGCTTAGACGTCTGTAATACTTGGTGAAGCCATAAGTTCGTAAGGGATTAAGGGATGGTAATTCAAGGCTACCTTCTAACTTTCTTGCACATTATCCGGCCTAATCTTATTGAAGAAAACAATTTGAAGCAGTGAATAGAGGTAAGTTAGAATAAATCCTCCCGCAATTATCGGCAAGGCAAAGGGGATTAACCATGCGGTAATTAATGACACATTGACCAACAAGATGGCTGATGCAGTTTTAGCTTGACTTCTGATCATATAAGGCATTGGATATTTGATGAACATGGTTATCGTGTGGACCACAAATATTACTATCAGGAGTAATGCCGGATTAAAATCAAACATAGCAGCCAATAATATCGCAAAAAGAATGTGGCGAATCAGCTCATTCGTTGGTGATCCTGTTTCCTTTACAACATCATGATCAAGCCTTGAAACTGACCGTATTAAAATGGCTGAAACGGAAATCAAACCAACCAGGCCGCAAATCCAACCGTAGTGCATCCCAATAACCATAACGATGATGGTATGAGAAATAGCATCGCATACATTGTCCAAACGGGCACCAAACTCACTCTTTACATTCAGCTTAGCAGCCAGTATTCCATCCAAATCATCCATAATATTATTAAAGATGATTAAAGGGACTATGTACTGGTATCCATCCTCCGTAAATAATACAATCAATGGGACAACACCAAGGATGGAGACAATGTTTGGGATATTTTTATAAATACTTAGTTTAATGAAATTAGGCATCTCTGTTTCAGCTTAGCCGGCTAATTGGAATCTGGCTTGCTGCAGAAGCATTTCACAATTCTCGAGGTCAGTTGAGGTATCTATTTCGTACCAACGATCCACATCAAAATAAACGCATTGAAAATCCAAACTGCCTTCGGCTACCATTTCAGAGAAAACGGATTCATAATAGTCATTTACTCTACCAGCCAATATCCAGCTATTCAAACGTTCGCTAATTCGTCGCCATGATTTCAGTGAAATGCTATAGATGTTTACCGTTTTAAAGGTGTAGCCATCCGCCTTTAAATTCCTGTCAAGGTTTATAGATACTACACGGTCAGTCACAAATCTGTCTGTTGTGATCGTGGTTCCATTCATCCAAGGTAATATTTGAGATACAGCAATCGCGTCCGGTATAAGCATTTTCTCAAGTAAAGAAGCATCAAAAACCAAGTCACTTTCAATTAAAAGGAATGGTTCCTTAATTTTATCTCGTGCTGACCATAGTGAATAGATATTATTGGTTGTTGCGAAATCAGCATTAACAACATATTCAACAGTGATGTCCCCTGAATTGTTTTTGAGAAAATTTCTTATCTCGTGATCAAAATATCCTACCACCACTACCAGCCGCTTAAAGCCGTTTTTGCGAAGGCAAGTAATTAAACGACCCAAAATTTCAATTTCATTGACTTTGGTCAGGCATTTAGGCATGCAGTCAGTAAAAGGTTTTAACCGACTTCCCGTTCCAGCTGCAAGTAGAAGGGCTGTTGTGATTCTTTCAGTGTGATCAACATTATTCATTCTATTTCCTTTTCTCATTGTTTCAAAATACGTGAATACTTTACACCCTAACCAGAAATGCCTATTGCCGATGCATTCAAGTAAATGCTATATTCTTCAATGATGCGAAAAGCACTATGTCAATAGCAACAACCTCTGCACGAAAAGAAAGAGAATACTCCTACTCTATATCAACAACTTCATCCCATTTGTTTTGTCGGAATTCAAGTTTCATATTGTTCTATAAAACAAAATACGAAATACGATTTCCCAGGATGCGTAAAGGGACTGTGAAGGTACTTAAATTTACCTGTCTTTTTAATATTTGAATAGAAACTGATATTTAGAGAGGAAGCTTACGCAGCTATATCTCGCTGCCACGAATTGGTAACAGACCATGGACTTCAAGTAAGTTGCTGAGTAGATCAGAAAGGTAAGGGCTATAAAATATGTGATGTTAGAGTAACGAACTCAAAGCCAGTTATTTCGGATTATGCCTTCAACTGACAGGTCTGAAAATCATCTTATCTGGCTGGTTGGGGAATCCGGGAGGGTGTTTGGCTGAATGCTTAATATTTCATCCCTGAGCTTCCTCCACGCCTTATGCTCTTTCAATTTTACGATCATTGCGCCAACGGTCGCGGAAACAACCGCAACTACAATCAGGACCCCGGCAGCAATAAATACTAAACCTACATCATCCTGGGATGTTTCAGCCATAACGGCACCCCCAAAAACTCCTGTTGCAACACCCCCAATTACAATCAAAACTGCACTTCGGTTGCTTCGTTTCTTAAGTCTTGATAGCCTTGACTCGTACTCAGAACGCTGTTTATGGTTCATCCTTTCAAGTGCCGCCTGAATTCGCTGTATTACTTTTCCAGTTGGTGTAATGTTCATCTTCATTATAAATTCGCCAATTCCCTCTCCTTCAATTAGAATATTCGTCCACTCCAACATCTGTTCACTGAATTCTCTGTCCATAATTGTATCGTACTTCATCTTAGCCCGCAGAATAACGGAACCATCAGGCTTGGTTAAAAATTGTGCTGAAATGAACTGCTTTGAAGAGAGAAATGGGAATAAGTGGTACTTTGATTTTTCTGTCGAATCGATTACTTCTCCAACATATTCGTGAATGACTTTAACACGAAGGCTGTCTTGTGCAGCTGCATCCAAGGATAATAACGCATACAATAGGAATAGCAGATTTTTCATATGCATAGAAATGTAAATATAAGAAATCCCCCTGGGTGTATAAAAAGAGGTGAGAGTATTCGTAAGGTATCAGAATTTGTATGTAAGGACTGTTTGCTCAGATAAATAAAAATCTTAATTTCGCCCTTACATTGCGGGGTGGAGCAGTTGGTAGCTCGTTGGGCTCATAACCCAAAGGTCGCTAGTTCGAGTCTAGCCCCCGCTACTAATAAAAACCTTTCAGAAGTTCTGGAGGGTTTTTTAGTCTTTATCACGATTCAGCAAATGAAAAAACTCTTATCCATTTTATTGCTCTGTACAATGGCCTCGCTGAGCTACTCCCAGCAGACCATTAGCCTCATGAGCTACAACATATTGAATTACGATAACAACAGCGGCGGCAGGTCTCCCTATTTCAAAACCATCATCGATAGCCTCAACCCCGATATATTGGTGGTGCAGGAAGTTATTTATCAATCTGGTGTCGACCTGTTTTACTCAACCGTGCTCAACTCCACTTATACAGCCGGGCAATTCCTTACGGGCTTCGATACACAGAACGCCATCTTCTTCAAAAACTCTGTGTTTTCGTTCGTTAGCAACAATGCAATCTCAACAGCTCACCGCGATATCAATGCGTTCACCTTGCAACATGTTGGCACGGGAGATACCCTGTTGATCTATGCATTGCATTTAAAATCCAGCCAGGGAAGCACCAATGAAGATAAACGAACCGCTGAAGTGGGAGAGCTTCGCTGGGTGACCAATCAATTGAGTTACAGTCAGCACTTTATTGTTTGCGGCGACTTCAATATATACAGCGCCAATGAGCAAGCTTACATCGACCTCACAATAGATGACGGCTCCACATTCGGCCACGTGATAGATCCATTCAGTATGACCGGAACCTGGAACAACGGCGCCTATGCACAATATCACACCCAGTGTCCCAGGACCCGCTCTTTTGGTGGTGGATCTACAGGAGGAATGGACGATCGCTTCGATATGATCCTATTTTCTCAAAGTATATCAGATGCCAGCAAAATTGACTATGTGAACGGATCCACATGGGCGGTGGGCAATGATGGAAATCACTATAATGATTCTATTAATCAGCCACCAAACTCATCCTGTTCTCAGAACTTTGCCAATGCACTGCATTACGCTGCAGATCACCTTCCTGTAATTGCTGAGTTTATATTCAACAGTCCATTGTCAGTAAATGAACGTTCCAGCAAAAACACGATCAAACTGTTCCCCAATCCGGCCACCAATCAAATTTCCATCACCACACCCTCTCAAGAACGAGCCTCCATTGAAATTTTAGACCTGTGTGGGAAAGCCGTACTTACAGAAACTATTGAAGGCGGTAGATCGTCAGTTAATATAAAGTCCTTGGCCAAAGGTCCTTATATTGTGAGAATTATACAGAATTCTATTTCCTATGAACACTTACTATTAAAGCAATAATTGTAATTTTAGCTTCGCTTATGTTAAAGCCTGTTCAATTCATATTATTATTGCTTGTCTTTTCATTGCTGCCAAGCTGTGGAGTGCAGGAGGAGCCCCGGAGTGAATTCACGACTCCGTTCAAAAGGCATAAGATAGATTTATCTTACAGGTTAGGCGATACGTTCTCGGTATTGCGGGGGAAAGACACCGTTGTTTACAATCTCCATTACAACAGAAAAACCAGGATAAATTATATCATCCGTGATGATAATGACACGATATTTCAGGGGATTGTTACGAAACACCGCGGAATGTATTTACTAAATCGCCCACTACCCAATGGGAGATACAGAATATCTGCTTTAAAATTTACGGACTCTACAGTAGTGGGCCTGGAAACTGAATATTTACAGGCATTCATCATCGACGGTGAAGTTGCTCAGGGAAATCTGACGCCAATGATCGTTGATACCTCTAAAAAGTACGTCCTCGAAATCGACAGGAAATTGGGAACGGAACTGTTTGAAAATCTGTTGCACCATTTTAATGAGGAGAAGTTAATCATAGATCGTGATTTTTATAAACATGTTGACCTTATCAACTCAGCTGGACAAATAGTTAATATGCCTACCGCTGAAGATTCCAAAAAAACACTCCAGGTTTATCCAAATCCAGTTGAAATGATTTTGACGGTTGTAAAATCCAGTGAACAGGATTACAATTATCGAATAATAGACTTGGCTGGAAAGGAAGTTCATGCAGGAATACTTACAGAGGATAAAACTGAACTCGATTTCACACGTCTGCCAGCTGGTGAGTACATATTAACAGCGAAGGAAACGCGTGAGTCGGTAAAGATCATAAAAAAGTAATCCTGTACTGTTACTTGTGTCATCTCTTTTCTGCAATTCAATTTGTATTTGTCAAATTCAGAATGTTCAATTTAAGGTATAAAGATTGTGTCCCAATACCTTCTACTTTATACCCAAGACACATCACGCCATTCGGTTTTACATCTCTACTCGTGCATCTAACTTCTTATATCGATAGTCCATAATCCCTTTTCCTTCTTTACTTTTGCAAAATGTCGCACAAAGCAGGATTCGTCAATATCATCGGTAGCCCGAATGTGGGAAAATCCACACTCATGAACGCATTGGTGGGAGAGAAGATATCAATCATCACCTCCAAAGCGCAAACAACCCGCGATCGTATCCTGGGAATTGTGAATGGAGATGATTTTCAAATCATTTACTCCGATACTCCCGGCATCATAAAACCGGGCTATGAGTTGCATGAAAGAATGATGAAATCTGTAAACAATGCCTTTTCAGATGCTGACATCATTTTGTTCATGACCGATGTTTTTGAAAAAGAGGAAAACGTTGAATCAGTTATAGAAAAACTCAAAAATACCAAAACGCCGGTGTTGGTATTGCTGAACAAGATCGATTTGATTGACGAAGAAAGATTGGCAACCTTGGCAGACAAATGGAATGCCGCTGTGGAAAATGCCATGGTGCTACCCCTGTCAGCATTAAAGAACTTTAACGTGGATACCGTATTTAACTATATACTTAAAACATTACCTGAAGCACCTGCCTACTATCCGAAAGATCAGCTTACCGACAGGCCGGAGAGATTCTTTGTGGCCGAAATCATACGTTCCAAAATATTTCAGTTCTACAAACGGGAGATTCCCTATTCCACTGCCGTGCTTATCACAGAATTCAAAGAGGATGAAGACATCATTCGGATACGTGCTGAAATCTATGTGGAGCGGGAATCGCAAAAGGGAATAATGATAGGACACCAGGGGAAATCATTGAAGAAAGTAGGGACTCATGCGCGGAGAGACCTGGAAAATTTCTTCGGAAAGCAAATATACCTGGAGACCTTTATAAAAGTCAGCAAAGACTGGAGAAAGAAAGACAGCCAGTTGAACAAGTTTGGATATAACAGGTAAACATGGGCAATATTGTAGCAATAGTAGGAAGGCCAAACGTAGGGAAATCCACCTTGTTTAACAGGTTAACCAAAACGCGGCACGCCATTGTAGATGAGCAAAGCGGCGTAACGCGAGATCGACACTACGGCAAGGTAGATTGGAATGGTATGGAGTTCTCAATCATCGATACCGGCGGATACGTCTCCGGTTCCGATGATATCTACGAGAGTGAGATTCGCAAACAAGCGCTGATCGCTATGGAAGAATCAGACCTCATCCTCTTTATGGTAGATGTAACTACAGGAATTACAGGCCTGGATCAGGAACTGGCCAATATTCTCCGTAAATCTAAAAAGCAGGTGTACCTGATGGCCAACAAAGTAGACAACAACGATCAAATTGCACTGTCGCACGAGTTCTATTCATTGGGAATGGATGAACCTTATTGCATTTCGTCTATCAATGGTAAAGGTACCGGAGATCTCCTGGATGTGGTAGTGAGTTCACTGAAGGAAAAACCAGAAGAGGACAAGAGTGATTTGCCCAGAATCGCTGTTGTAGGCCGCCCGAATGTGGGAAAATCGTCTCTGATAAATGCTCTTGTTGGCGAAGACAGAAATATTGTCACGCCACTCCCTGGCACGACACGGGATTCAATCAACACGCACTATAAAGCTTTCGGGCACGACTTTATCCTGATTGATACAGCTGGCCTGCGAAAAAAGGCCAAAGTCACAGAAGACGTGGAGTTTTATTCCGTTATGAGATCCGTTCGCGCCATAGAAAATTGCGACGTGTGCTTGCTGCTCATCGATGCTACAGAAGGTATGAATGCACAGGACCTAAACATTTTTGCACTGGCGGAGAGGAATAGGAAGGGAATTGTGATTCTTGTGAACAAATGGGACCTGATGAAAAAAGAAACTGACTCGGTGAAAGAGTATGCGGCAAAGATTTTGAAAAAAACGGCTCCATTTACAGATGTCCCTATTGTCTTTACCTCGGTTCCTGAGAAGCAACGCTTGTTGAAAGCGCTGGAGATTGCTCTAAAAGTGAATGAAAATCGAACGAGAAAGATCAAAACATCCAAATTGAATAGCACAATGCTCGAGGTGATCGCTCAATATCCACCACCAGCGTTGAAGGGCAAATACATTAAGATCAAATTCGTAACGCAACTGCCAACATACGCGCCGTCATTCGCTTTCTTTTGCAATCTTCCTCAATATGTGAAAGAACCTTACAAAAGGTATCTGGAAAATAAAATGCGCGAGCATTTTAACTTTACAGGCGTCCCTATTCAAATTTTCTTCAGAAAGAAGTAGAATGAAGAATACGAGCATCCTCATATTCACAATTGTTTGTATGTGGTTCTCAGAAGCCGGTGGCCAATACACCAAATACAAAAAATACACTTACGACTGGGGAAATGATGTTCCTAAATCAATAGCCGTAGACAGTACGTTCTCTGATGAAGATGCGGTAATCTTAGTTGAGCAAAATTTTATGGAGGCATCGGGTACCAAAACTCCATTTCTCCAAATTCATATTGAAAAGAAATTTCGAATCAAATTTCTGACTAAAAAAGGAATTGAGAACTTCTCCAAATTTACCATCCCAGAGTCTTTTGATCCAACCTTTGATTACAAAGACATACCTGTCGGAAATTTCAAGAAGCAACACAGGCCCAGATTGTTTGAAATCAATATTAAATACTTCGCCGCCAGAATAATCAAAGAGAATGGCAATATAGAAATAGCAGAAATTACGGACCGCAGTAAAGAGGAAAGAAAGATGTTGGACTACAATGTGAACATCTCTCACTCCTATGAATTTGAGATTACAAATTTACAAGTCGGTGATGAATTGGAAATTGCATACAAATTGGAATTACCCTATGTAGATAATTGGTATCTGTATTACTCCACGCGCGTCTTCTTTCACGGTATCACACCCAAACAGAATTACAGTTTTGTTTTAAAAACAAACGAGAAACTGCTAACCAAACTAATGTTCCACAACGGATGCAAAGCAGACAGTATTGTCAAGGCAAACAAAAGAGACTACTATTACTTCACACGAGACAATCTACCTGGAGTAATGTATGAGGTCGGTTCAAGGCCCCACAAGACATTGCCCTATTTTGTGTACGATCTCAACCCTTCTGATGATAGGTTCTATTACCATTCGCCCTACTCTATGACAGATGCCGTTTTGCCTTTTTGGTTGTATATGCTAAAGTTGAGAGAATCTCAGGCTATTATAATACAGAGAAGGACAGAACCTATCATCGTAGACAAACAGTTCCGCAAAGTCAGAAAGTTCATCCTGAATACTACAGCATCAATACCCGAAGATCAGGCGTACAACAAAGTTCTGAGAATTCACCATACAATTGTCGACAGCTTCGATTATCAAGATGACTATGCCTATCGCGCCGGCCTCGACACAAGGCTTGAGCGATTGGGCGACTTTACAGAAAACCGTATCCTGAGAGAAATAAGCAGGTATAAACTCTATGCCCGAACTTTCAATTTGCTGGGTGTTCCCTACTCTACCGTATATTTTATGGATAAGAGAATAGCCGACATGAGCCAATCGTATATTTCACCGATTATTGATAACGATTTTGCCTTTGTCATGGTCCACGAAGAACACCCCTTTTATATATATCCTAAAAAGAGCCGCTTTGGATATTACACGAATGAATTACCTTTCTATTGGGAAAACACAGAAGTGCTATTTGTTAACTTTTATAATTTGTGGTCTGATCATATTGCAGATCTCCGCTTCGTTAATACACCAACCAGCACGTTTAAGGAAAACTTTCGAATTTCATCCGTCCAGGCGACCGTAAATTTGGAAGACAAGTCAGTGGACTTTGACGTACGGCTAACACTATCGGGACAATTTTCTACGATGATGAGAGGGCTGTATAAATATGATATCACAGACTCTTCCATTAACCCTTTATACAAGAAAAAGTTATGGATGCTAAATTCTCACACAGAATTACTTCGAAGCTCTATTACCAAAGATTCGAAGCAGTATCCATTCAAATTCATACTCAACGCATCGTATAAAAGCAATGGCCTTATTGATGAAAGTACTGATGGTGTCTTTTCCATCCCCATGAATAATTGGTTTAATCACATTACTGCAAACGGCATTGTCATCAAAAACCGCGACCTAAACTTTTATCCTGATTTCCTGTTTAGGGACAGCTATAAATATTATTTGAAATTTGAAAAGGAGGTTGTTATTCTCAATGCGGATGAATTTAAAGTCGAGTTTGAAAATGAATTGGGAAACCTGAAAATTGAATTGAAACAGGTACAACCGAACATTTATCTATTGGAATCTGACTTTGTTGTCAATAAGGTGAGCGTTGCTCCGCAAAACATATCGGATGTCGTGGAGATTTACAATGCTATCCGGGAGTTAAATGGGAAGAGCTTGAAGATCAAAGCAAAACAATAAAATCCCCGTTCAGGAAAGAGCGCTTTTCAGATCTGCAATTAACATCTCAGGCTCTTCCAGCCCAATATAAAACCTCACCAGGTTCCAGGGAATTTCACCTTGTTGGTAGTTTTTTGAGTCGCGTAATGCACACGTGGGAAAGATCAGCGACTCATGTCCTCCCCAAGAGCAGGCAAGCAAGAACTTGTTGAGCTTATTACAAAAGCTCTCCACCTCTTCAATCTCCCCGGCTCGTAATAAGATTGAGAAGAGCCCTCCGCAATCTTTCATTTGCTTTTTAGCCAACTCACACTGGGGATGAGAATCAGAAAATGGGAACATCATCTTTTCAATCTTGGGGTGTGTCTCCAAAAACGCCACAACCTCTTTTGTGCTAGCGCAACTCTTTTCAACCCGTAGCTGCAGTGTCCGCAATCCTCGTATCATCATCCATGCTTCGTGAGGAGAAATGATTCCGCCCAACGTCATATATTCTGATTGCATTATCGCAGCAATTTTTTCTCTGCTCCCGCACAGCACTCCGGCCACTAAATCACTGTGTCCACCGATGTATTTGCTTGCCGAATGAACCACCAGGTCAATTCCCATGTTTATCGGTTGTTGATTCAAAGGTGTCGCATAGCTGTTGTCACACAAAGTAAATATTCCCTTCTCCTTGGCCAATGATGCTACCGCCTCCAAGTCCTGCAATTCAAAGGTCAATGAATTGGGTGATTCCAACACGATGAGTTTGGTATTCTCTTTGATTACCTCAACAAAATTCTCAATCTCAGTTCCATCTATCATGGAACATTCAACCCCGAATCTCTCCAGGTATATATTCAGCAATTTATCCGTCCAGCTATAAGGCCTTGCGACACTTACAACATGGTCTCCCTTCGACACACAAGACATGATAGCTGCAGCAACAGCAGCGCTTCCACTGGCAAATACCAAAGCGTCTTCCGCAGCTTCCAACGCTGCCAGTTTCTTCCTCAATATGGCTACGGTAGGATTATATCCTCGAGTATAAAATGGTTCGTCAAATTCCTTTTTCAGCGCTTCCCGCATGGTGGCCACGTCTTTAAAACAGAAGTTGCTGCTTTGATAAATTGGCGGCGATACGGCATTTGAATAGTTTTCCCTATCCTCTCCAAGGTGATTTAAAATATCTGATATCTCCATTGTACAAACTACTTGAAAATAAAAAAGGACTTCAGCAATTGCCAAAGTCCTTACAATATAGGAATTTGTGTGTTTTATGCTTCTATAGCCACACTTTCAAGTGAGAACTCTTTTTGGATCTTCTCTACGTAATCCAGATTCTCCCATCCAAACAGCTCAACCGATTTGGTCTCTTTCACACCGTTGTAGTTCGTTTCAACTTCAATGGTTTCGGGAGTTCTTCCCATATGTCCGTAGGCAGCTGTTTTAAAGAATATTGGATTTTTCAATCCGAAACGTTCTATGATCGCTGCAGGACGCAAATCAAATATCCCGTTAATTTTATCAGCTATTTCACCGTCTGTAAGATTCTTTACGTTAGACGTTCCATAAGTATTTACATACAAGCCAACCGGCTCAGCTACTCCAATTGCATAAGCAACTTGAATGAGTACTTCATCAGCCACTCCGGCAGCGACAATGTTCTTCGCAATGTGCCTGGTGGCATAGGCAGCCGATCTGTCTACTTTCGAAGAGTCCTTGCCAGAAAACGCTCCTCCTCCATGAGCACCTTTTCCCCCATATGTATCTACAATTATTTTCCTTCCCGTTAAACCGGTATCCCCGTGAGGACCGCCTATTACAAACTTGCCCGTTGGGTTTACGTGATATGTGATATCGTCATTGAATAACTTTTGTGTTCTCTCCGGAAGCTTTGCTTTCACTCTGGGAATTAAAATATTGATGACATCATCCTTGATCTTGGCTAACATCGTTGCCTCTTCATCAAAATCATCGTGCTGTGTTGAGATAACAATCGTGCGAATCGCCATTGGCTGATTGTTGTCATCATATTCAATGGTTACCTGAGATTTTGAATCAGGACGTAAATAGTTAACTTCAGAATTCTCCCTCCTAATTGCAGCTAATTCTATTAGCAACTTATGAGAGAGGTCTAGTGCGAGCGGCATATAATTGTCAGTCTCGTTTGTTGCATATCCAAACATCATACCCTGATCACCCGCTCCTTGCTCGTCGTGAAGGCCAGCACCTTCTTCAACACCTTGACGGATATCTGCGGATTGCTCATGGATTGCAGAGATTACACCACAAGAGTCACCATCGAATTGATATTCCGACTCCGTATATCCAATTCGGTTGATTACCTCACGAGCTATTTGCTGAACGTCGATGTATCCGGTCGTTTTGACTTCACCACTCAAAACTGTCAACCCAGTGGTAACCAGCGTTTCACAGGCAACTTTGGAATCTGGGTCGTTTTTCAAAAATGCATCGAGTAATGCATCCGATATTTGATCGGCTACCTTATCAGGGTGTCCTTCTGAAACAGATTCGGAAGTGAATAAATATGACATATCTCTTTATTTTATTCAGGAGTGCAAAATTATGAAAACCAATTGGGATATAAAAACGAGATCCCACGGTGGATTTGTCAAGCATTATGTTGTTTGAAATTTAACAACTTTTAAGATTCACTTAATGTAATTATTCTTAATATTGAGCGTTTCCATCTATGAGCAACTTGAAACAATCCACTGTTTGCTGCGTAACAATGTGTGAATATGCAGATTCCAGATAAGATTAACCCAGATTACATACGGGATTCAATAGTCGAGATTCGATTCGATCTTAATTCTCCGTTTGAGGTTGTGATTGCGAAATTTCATGAGCTTTTTACGGGGTCTGGATTAACATATAATAGCCCAGCTTTTCCAGAACCCAACCCAAATGCTTTGGATTTTGTGAACTTTGACGCACTTTACCCGGTTTTCAGCAATGATCAAATATCTATCAAGATAACCTCGACATCGATTGCATTCAACTGCTCCAAAAATTATCTCGGCTGGAAGGAATATGGGAAGATATTAAGAAAGACTATTTCAGATATAAGTGATCTTGGAATCATTGATAGATTTTATCGACTAGGAATAAGGTATATCAACAATTTTGAAGACACAAATATTTACGATATTATAAAAGAGGATATGAGAATTAAAGTAGGGAATTACAAAACGGAGTCTACTTCGTTTGTGACGAAAATTAAGGATGAGAACTTTGGTATTAACTTGAGAGTGGATAATGGAGTCAAGGACGATAAAACTGGAAAAACATTATCTAAAATAGATGTAGACGTTTATATTAATGCAGGGCAAGGAAAGATTGAGACAAAGGAATTAATTGAGCTACTAGATTCTGTTCATAGCAAGGAAAAAGAAGTGTTTTTTTCTATATTGAATGATGAATTTAAAAATTCTTTAGATGCCGAGTATAAAGCATAGGATTAATGATCCGTCTTGGAAGGTTGCCACGGATGCCTTTGACATTACGGCTGATGGCTGTGGTATAGGGACTACGATTGGGTTAAAAAATAATGTCAGCAATATTATAGATGCTAATAATCCATTGGGCGTAGGGACAGCGTTACAAGTTATCTTGGATTGCGATTCATTCACAAGGAAAAACTTAGACTTTCATTCAGAAAAACCTCCCTTTAAAATGGCTCATGGATTGACGCCATATTTTACTCACTTCATTGACAATACCAGTAACCTCAAGTATATTGACGTTGATCATTTATTCCCTATAAAGCTAAGCGACAAGGCGTATGAATGGGAAATGACATCCATACCCATACCCCGGCTTGAAACCACAAAGACCGATTCAAATACACAGCAGAGTGATTCAGAAGATTTGCAAACGGCTATTGCTGAACTTCCGATTGACAAAACAACTGATTGGACATCTTCTCTATCCTCAATGATTAAAGCTGTTCAGTTAAGCTTATTATACAAAGCTGAGGAGGAGGAATATGGCGATTATGTAAAAGGGTTTGAGCTAGTAGCGCTGGTCAAAGCACAAGTGGCCATTGACTTAATAAGCAACCTTGCATATAAGAATATTTCCCTTGAACTTACACCAGATTGCTCAATAATATTTAATATCCATCGAAGTAACGACATTAAAATTTTTGTAGAGCTTTACTTTGATCCTTCCGAAGGTGAATCCAAGGAGGCGTATTTCGCATTCTATGTTGGACATGATTGTATAAGAAATGGCATGGGCACTCTGGAAAACGTTATTGAAGACGTTCGGGCACTGTAAGTGCTTTGTTATGAATGAAAAATATCCTGAAGAACTTCTTCCAAAGGCTGGATATCAAATAATTCCTACGAGCAAATTACCGTCAGGCTCTTATTTGGCTAGGCGGTCTTTCAATATTAGAACAAACTCTAGTGACATCCGAGCCGATGAGCTATTACCACACTCCGTTGACCGAAAAGGAATAACCAAAATAAATTATAGAGCGCTTATAGATTATTCAACCAGTCTATGGGGCGTCTTCAATAAAAATCATATAAAATTCCGCCCCACTGATGCGAAACAGACATCTGGATGGAAACCCGGTGACGAGCTTCTTAAAGCCAAGAATATAAAATTTGATCTTGAAAAACCAGCAATACCGATATTTTTCCCAATAGATTCAATTCATAATTGTGACTTCCCTTATAAAAAGACTAATGGAAAAAATACTGAAATTTTTCAAGGAAAAGTTGAAGTAGAGCATGCGCCTACTAAGTGCAACTACTGGCACTATATATTTAAGATGTTTTCCGAAGACGGGGTGGAAATTAAGAGCGGTTTAAGCAAAGCCTGGGTTAAAGATGGTGTTAAAACCTTCTATAAATTTACCTTTAAAATTGCTGCAACCAAAACTACCCCAAAGGCATCTGCTTTAATTAGTAAAGAGATTTATGTTAGCCTAAACTAGTTCGTAAGCTCTTTAAAAACTTCTTCCAGACTTTGCTCTTGTTCGTTCATTGTCAATACCGAAAGGCGATTATCTACCGCGAATTGGAAAATGGCTGGGCGTATATCTTCGCTTTCACTGGTCGACAGCAGCCACTTGTTATCTCCAAGGTCCTTGGTCTCAGCCACACCTTTGATCTTCATCAGATCATCGACAATCACAGTTTTGTCAAATTCTACCATGATCGTTCGAACGTCTTTCGCGCCTTTTTTGATCTCACTAACGCTATCATCGGCTACAATCACACCCTCTTTGATGATGATAATTCGATCACAAACCGATTCTACTTCCTGCATAATATGCGTTGAGAGCATCACCGTCTTTTCTTTACCCAACTCTACAATCAGCGATCTAATTTCTACCAACTGGTTGGGGTCTAATCCAGATGTTGGTTCATCCAGGATCAGCACCTTCGGATCGTGAATTAAAGCCTGTGCCAATCCGACGCGTTGCCTATATCCTTTTGAAAGCGCACCAATCTTCTTCTTGTATTCTTTCTCCAATCCTGTTAAAGCAATCATTTCCATCACCCTTGGCTCACTGTTCTTCATCTTGTACATCCCCGCGACAAACAGGAGGTACTCTTTAACATACATGTCATGATAAAGCGGATTGTTTTCCGGAAGATATCCCACATTTCTTCTCACTTCCATTGATTCTAGCAGCACATCATTGCCACAAACGGAAACTTCGCCCGATGTTTGCGGTAAGAATGAGGTGATGATTTTCATCATTGTCGACTTTCCGGCACCATTCGGGCCTAAAAAGCCTACGACCTCTCCCTGATCAATTCGGAAGGAAACTGAATCCAGCGCCTTCTGAGTGCCGTAAACTTTTGTTACATCTTTTACCTCGATTGACATATCTGTATTGAATATTTTAGCAACGCATTGGCAAAATTAAAAATATATAATTTTGACGGCTTACCTAATAGAGAATAATCCATAACTAGATTGGAAGGAATTGTCATAAAATCTACTGGAAGCTGGTTTACTGTAAGAAAACCAGACGGAGATAAGATTGAATGTAAAATAAAAGGCGCCTTTAGGCTGAAGGGCATTGATTCCAGCAATCCTGTTGCTGTGGGAGATCATGTAGACTATGAGTTAGAGGAGGATGGCGTGGGAGTTATTTCCAACATTCATGAGCGTACTAACTATATCATCCGACGAGCTACCAAGCTCTCTGCGAGATCTCACATCATTGCATCCAACATCGATTGCGCTTATTTAATGGTCACTATAAGTAGTCCCGTAACGCCATTATTATTCATCGACAGGTTTTTGGTTACTGCGGAGGCGTATCACATTCCCGTGGAAATATTAATCAATAAAACTGATTTAATTGAGAAAGACCAAAAAAAAGAGCTTGATAAAATGATTGCAATTTATGAATCGGCCGGATACAAGTGTCAACCAATATCCGTGCTCAAAAATGAAGGTATTGCTGAAATTTTTAAGCAGCTTGCTGGAAAAGTTAATCTGATTGCAGGCAATTCAGGCGTAGGTAAATCATCATTGCTCAACAGGTTAGATCCAGATTGGAATTTGAAAATTGCGGAGATGTCTGCCCATGATACTGGAAAACACACCACCACATTCGCTGAAATGTACGAGCTGAAAAATGAAACTTTCGTGATTGACACTCCCGGCTTGAAGAGTTTTGGCACCTATGATCTTGAAAAAGAAGAACTGTCCCATAGGTTTCCAGAAATGAGATCGCGTATGAAAGATTGCAAGTTCAGCAACTGCCTTCATATTAATGAGCCGAATTGTGCTGTGATCGAAGCCGTAGAAAAAGGAGAGATTGCGGAGTCGCGTTACAAGAATTATCTGAACATTTATAATTCTGATGAAACGGAAAACTATCGTTAGCATGACAAGATGTCCACGGTTAGAACCGTGAGACGGCTCCACGCTAGCTACCAACTTTAATATCATATCAATGCATTTTGAAGAAGGCTATACATACCACATTTATAACCGAGGAAACAATAGACAAAGAATCTTTTTCAACCAGAGAAATTATCTTTTCTTCTTAAAAAAGATGAAGAAGTATATCTGTGTCAATAGTGAATTGTTAGCCTACTGCCTGATGCCCAACCACTTTCACTTTATGCTCCTCGCCAATGAAAAGACGGTCAGTACTGTTGTGAAAGCTGGCCAAGAAAGAAACGCACTTAGCGAAGGGGTGAGAATGCTGTTGAGCTCATATGCCCAGGCAATCGATAAACAAGAAAACAGAACAGGCTCCATTTTTACTCAGAACACCAAGGCTAAAATGTTAAATTTTGGCAAGGGAAATGTTGACTACGCTTCCACATGCTTTCATTACATACACCAAAATCCCCTGGCAGCGGGATTGGTAGATAAGCTGGAAGATTGGAAGTATTCTTCTTTTGGTGAATATAGACGTACAAATGGTGAATGCATATGTAATCAGACGATCGCGAAAGAGATAGTTAATTTTGACGAGGATAGTTTTTATAGTTTATCCTACGCAGAAATTAATGAAAAGAAATTGAAATCAATTTGGTAATCTTAGCCGTCTCATGGTTCTAACCGTGCGAAAAAACAGGAGATGAGAGTAGTCATTCAAAGAGTTTCAGAGGCTTCCGTCACCATTTCAGGTATGATCAAGAGTGAAATAAAGAGCGGCCTGATGATCCTCTTGGGAATTGAAGAAGAAGACACCGTGGAAGACATTGAGTGGCTCTGTGGAAAGATATCAAAACTCCGGATATTTGATGATGAAAGTGGAGTTATGAATTTATCCGTAAAGGATATAGATGGAGAAGTACTCCTGATCAGCCAGTTTACCTTGCACGCCTCCACAAAAAAGGGAAATCGTCCATCCTACTTAAAGGCTGCGTCACCTGATATATCAATACCACTCTACGATTCCTTTATCAAAGTACTAAGCGTAGAGATTGGCAAATCTGTCCATACAGGCGAATTCGGAGCAATGATGCGTGTGTCACTGGTTAATGAAGGCCCGGTTACCATTATTATTGATTCGAGGAATAAAGAGTAATTGCATTCTGTAATAAGGGTTTTCTATCTTCAAACTGTCTTACTTAAGAGAAAAACCCTTAAATTTATAAATCTGAATTTAGCAGACTCGTGGGTTATTTATCAAGATTATTTTTCGCGATTGTTCTTTGTGTATCTGTGTATGATACTTATGCACAACCTGCCAACGACAGCTGTGTCAATGCCATTGACATTACAGCGGATTTGAACAGTGGTTCCTGTTCTACTTATACAACGGCGGCGGCGACCGACGACCTGGAACCCGGATGTATGGGCAACTATTGCTCGGGAGGTCCAAATAACAACCCGAATGAAAATGTTTGGTTCAGCTTTACCGCACCATTTGATGGCGATTTGCGGGTAATAATCAATGGATATACCTGGGGATCTCCAAACTACGATCCGTATGTTGCCATTTTTACCTCTTGCCTGCCCAGTGCAGAGTTGGGTTGCAATGAGCCGGACGGAGATGGTACCGATGACGATTCCATAAAGACAGTCACATTTACCAATTTGGATACCAATACTACCTACTACATAATGGTGGATGGCCCATGCGATTTGGAAGGGACCTTCTGTATTCAGTTCGATTATATAGATCCTACACACTGTTTTAACAGCATTCTCGATTATGACGAAACATCCATCGATTGTGGTGGAGCCGATTGCTTTGCCTGCCATTGTTTTAACAGCACTCAAGATTTTGACGAAACAGGTATCGACTGTGGTGGAGCTGATTGTCAGGTTTGTATGGATTGCACTGACAACGAAGATTGCGGATCTGCAACAGTTCTTACATTCACTGGAGACCCGTTGCTGGCTTGTGTGACCGACTGCAACACAGGAGCCACTACAGAAAACTGGATATTTTCAGGTAACTGTCCCAATTCATCAGCAGAGACGGTGTACTATACTTTTACTACCACAGAACCCATGATTGATATTGTTATAACAAGTTTCGATATTTCGGATCCACAAATTGTATTGATGGAAGGTGGTTGTGGAGGATGGTATCAATGTGTTGTTGGCTCAGGAGGGCAAGCCAATATTGACGCCTTTTTTACTGGAGGTGGTAATACTTATACATTAATGGTCACTACTCAAAGCGGGCAAACAGGCGTCTTCAATTTATGCATAACCAATTACTCCGACCCAAGTGCCTGCAATATCGGTGATACACTTACCGCAGCGCCAGAACCAGATACCTCTGACGGAAATTTAGGCGGATTTTATGCCCCGGGCACCACGGTTCAATTTTGTTATGATATAAGCCTTTACAAGCAGATAAATTGCAACTACCTCCATGGTATCGTTCCCAGCTGGGGCGATTGTTGGGACGATTCGTCATTTGTAGAAATAACGCCACCGGCTTCCGCTGATGGAAAGGGTAATTGGGGCTGGTACCACGCGGATACTGGAATTGCGGTAATTTACAATCAAACAGGTGATACGGTAAACCAACAGGGAGGATGGTTTTACACCAATGATTGCAACCCTTGTCCTACACATAATGGTGATCCCAATCTGGCTTGGGGAGATGGCTGCAAGGCTGGCCCCTGTTTTTGTGATGATGTGGACGGCCATGGCTATACCTGGAGGGTCTGCTTTGAGTTAACCACAGATTCAAATTGCATTAACAATTCTGATTGCAGTGTAAGTATAAAAACCTGGACGGATGGGCAAACTGGTCCGTACGCAGATATAGCATGCGAATCAGATCCTGCGACCCTGCCCGCCATACCCTCTCCCACCGAATCCTGTCCTTCTTGTAATATTTTTCAAATTACCGAAACCATGGTTCTGTGCACAAGTGACAGCACAGGCTCAGTCACGGTTTCCATGGATACAACCGGTGCACCGCCATATACCTATGCCTGGAGCACTTCGCCTGTACAAAGTGACACTACGGCAACGGGCCTTGTAGCTGGAACATATTCTATTGTAGTAACCGATTCTGTTGGTTGTATTGACTCTGGTACAGCCACAATAACTGAACCAACAGCCTTGTTAGTTGCAATGACCAGCTCGATAATGGTACTTTGTTTTGGAGATTCAACCGGCTCAGCAACAGTATCTACATCAGGAGGTGTAACTCCTTATACCTTTTTATGGGATGATACAAGCACGCAAACTGACTCTGTAGCAACGGGGTTAATGACAGGATCCTACACTGTCCTGGTTACCGATAGCAATGGCTGCATAGATTCAGCAACGATCAGTATCACACAGCCGGCTGCAGTCCTTGCAGTGAACATAACAGGATTGACCAATATACTCTGTAACTCAAATACTACCGGCGATGCAACGGTGACGGTTACCGGAGGGACAACAGTTTATAATTACTTATGGAATGATATAGGAACTCAAACTACGTCATTAGCAGCAGGACTGGGAGCCGGAAACTATGTGGTTGTAGTAACAGATGCAAACGGCTGCAATGATTCGGATAATGTAACGCTTACTGAACCTTCAGCTCTGTTACTGTCCATATCAGACACAAATGACGCCAATTGCGGATTTTCTGACGGAAATGCAACCGTATCCGTCTCTGGTGCAATTACTCCCTATACTTATCTGTGGAGTGACCCGGCATCTCAAACAGACACCATTGCCACAGGTTTGGCAGCTGCATCCTATACTGTAATCGTAACCGATGGAAATGGTTGTCAGGATTCAATTAGTGTAAACATCAACAACGCAGGTGGTGGAACGGCGAGCATAACAGATACAACCCATATTTTATGCAATGGAGATTCAATTGGTTCAGCCACGATTACACCAACTGGCGGGGGCTCGCCTTTCACATTCAGCTGGGACGATCCCAACACCCAAACTGACTCAATAGCCACAGGCTTAAAAGCAGGAACTTACACTGGTACAGTTATCGATAATGCGGGGTGCGTAGCATTGGCCTCGGTTACCATTACAGAACCTTCTGCTTTGAGCTTCAGCGTTACGTCTATCACCAATGTAAGCTGTAACGGAAGTTCAGATGGCTCAATAGATATAGCCGTAAGTGGCGCAACCGCACCGTATACCTATCTATGGAATGATAGCGGCACTCAAACCAATGCAATTGCTACGGGTTTGGGTGCGGGCAATTATACGCTCACGGTAACAGACAATAATTCTTGTATTGACTCTGTCATTACTACGGTAACTGAACCAGCCGTATTATCGGTTTCGGTAACCGGTTCCACGCAAGTGGGCTGTAATGGTGACTCTACCGGAACCGCTACTGTGTCGTCATCTGGTGGTACTACTCCATATACCTATTTGTGGAACGATGCGAATTCTCAAACTGATTCAGCATCCATCGGCTTGCCTGCCGGAACTTATATGGCTTACGTAACAGATATGAATGGTTGCATGGATTCGGTTTCGACAACCATTACCGAACCTGCCCTATTGAGCTTGACAATGACAGCCGACAGTACCAGTTGTAATGGATACTCAGATGGACAGGTATATGTTACATTGGCTGGAGGCACTTCTAATTTCAATTATGTTTGGTCGAGTGGTGACAGCACGATCAATACGGCTTCCACAAGTGACACATCTTCTGGGCTGACAGCGGGAATGTACTCCGTAGTTGTAAACGACGCGAATGGATGTTCTGCAATTGACAGCGTGAGTATAGAACAACCGTTGGATGTTTCATTAACTACCAATGTCATTGCCAATGTAAGTTGCAAAGGAGATAGCGACGGAACAGCTAACGTAATTATCAATTATGGTTTAAGTCCATTCAATTATATGTGGTCGTCAGGTGACACCACAGCCACATCAGATACTTTTAACGTGGTAAGCGGCCTGTCTGCAGGAACTTTTTATATTCAGATTGCTGATGCCAATGGATGTATCAATGCTGACAGTGTCATTATCACAGAGCCAACCGCTCTCAATGTTGCAACAATTGTTGATGCTAACGCCAGCTGCAATGGTGATGCGGACGGAAGCGCCATTGTAAATACCGGCGGTGGTGGCACATCACCCTATGATTATGTTTGGTCGAATGGCTTCACTACATTAGGTTCAGCATCGAACATTAACAACGCAATAGGACTGGCTGCTGGAATTTATTACGTCACAGTAACAGATGCTAATTCATGTGTGTCAATTGACTCAGTTACGATAAGCGAGCCTGCGGCCTTGGTATTATCTACTTCAAGTGTTGCTGCAAATTGCGGTGTAAACGATGGCATAGCGATTGTCAGTGTTACAGGAGGTACAACTCCATATACCTATTTGTGGAATGATCCATTTACACAAACAACAGATTCAGCCACGGGGCTGGGCGCAGGAACATATAATGTTGTGGTCTATGATTCTGCAAGTTGTCTGATAGGGATTGCCGTGATTGTCGGCAATCTTGGAGCGGCCACGTTGGTGACTGATTCAGTAACTAGTCCGACCTGTAATGGAAGTACTGACGGAGAAATCTATGTATCAGTATCAGGAGGAGCATTGCCTTATACCTATCTGTGGAGCAATTCAGATACTATAGAAGACATTGCAAATCTAACTGCGGGCAGCTATAGCCTTACGGTAACCGATGGGGCAAATTGTCAGTCGATATTAGATACAACTATATCAGATCCTATCCTCCTGACGGTCGTTGCAGCACCTACTGATATAACATGTAATGGAGCAACAGATGGGGTAGCCACAGCTGTACCAAGTGGTGGAACATCTCCTTATACATACCTATGGAGTGACCCAGGTTCTCAAACAAATGCTACAGCAACTGGATTGGCCGTTGGAACTTATGTAGTTTTAATAACTGATATGAATGGTTGTATTATCTCCGACAGCGCCTCGATATCTGAACCTTCAGCACTCAGCTTAACCATGAACTCCATTGGCGCAGGATGCGGTGCAACTGACGGACAAGCTTCGGTAGCAGTAAGTGGTGGAACTTCGCCCTATATATATTCTTGGAATGATCCTGCCAATCAGACCAATTCAACTGCAGTGAACCTGGGTGGTGCAACCTATGCAGTCAATGTATCCGATGCAAACGGGTGCTCAGATGTTGCATCTGTTACGGTAATTGACAGCCCGTTGATAGCTATAGCAGGACCGGATATAAGCATTTGTGTGGGTGAATCTGTTCAATTGAACGCCTCTGGCGGAACGGGATATACCTGGACACCTGTTACGGGATTGAGCGCAAGTAACATTTCCGATCCAATCGCGACTCCTCAAGTGTCCACCATGTACACGGTTGTGGTAACATCGGGTTCGTGTACTCCAGACACCGCCACTGCGATCATTGCGGTAAATTCAAACCCTACTGTTACGGTAACTTCAGATCCTGGAGCAACAGGTGGTGGCGTTCAATTAACAGGGCAAGGCGCAATTAGTTATAACTGGACACCGTCAACAGGTTTGAGTTGCACCAGTTGTCCTGACCCAATTGCCACACCAATAGTTACAACAACATATACAGTGGTTGGCACTGATGCAAATGGATGCAACGATACGAGCAGTATAGAAGTTGATATAGGCTACTACATATATATTCCTGAAATATTTTCCACCGCCTCTTTAGAGCCAAGAAACACGGTCGCATACGTTCAGGGCAAGGGAGTCAGAGAGGTTATTACATTTGTCATCTATGACCGGTGGGGAGAAAAAGTCTTTGAAAACAAGAATTTCCAAGCCAATGATCCTGCTTTGGGATGGAACGGAATGTTCAGAGGCAAATTGATGAATCCCGCCGTATTTGTATATTATGTTGAAGCGGTGTATTTGAACGGAGAAACTTATACTGAACAAGGAGATATTACACTCATGAAATAAATGGTGAAAAGCGTATTTAAAATATCATTTGTGTTGATCGGCCTGATCTACGGCTCTTGGGTCCATGCGCAAGATATCCACTTTTCTCAGTTCAATGAAACGCCGCTGCTAATCAATCCTGGTCAAACAGGTGCCTTTAGTGGAGAGATGAGGGTATTCATCAATTACAAAGACCAGTGGAACAGCATTGCAGAACCTTACAGAACTTTTATGCTTTCCTTTGATGTTGGGCTATTGAAGAAAAAGTGGAACAATGTCTATCTGGGAACAGGGTTACTGATATATAACGATCAAGCAGGCAAAACCAAATTTGGGACAACGCAGGTAAACCTGTCACTTTCCGCCATATTGGCCGCAAATCCTAAAAATAAGTTCTCATTGGGACTGCAAGGAGGATTTGCACAGAAAGGCGTAAAGAATACGGATGTTAAATGGGGAAATCAATTTGATGGTGACACCTACGATCCAAACCTTGATTCAGGAGAGGAGGGAACATTAAATACAAGCTCTTTTGTTTATGGAGATTTTGCTGCCGGCTTAAACTGGGATTTTACCACCAAGCCTAAGAACATGGCCTCAAATGACAAGGTTACCCTTAATTTGGGCGTTGCATTATTCCATTTAAATCAACCCAAGCAAAAATTCTATGTGGATAATTACCAAAGCCTGTATGCTAAACTGGTGGTTCACGGGAAATCTTACATCGGAATACCCAACACCACATTAGCATTTATACCTAGCTTTTTATACATGAAGCAAAAGTCGGCACAGGAAATAAACGTTGGAGGACTGATCCGCTACAGTCTAAAAGAGGAATCGAAATATACAGGATTGATTAAAAGTTCGGCCATCTATATTGGTGGATTTTTCAGGGTAGGCGATTCATTCATCCCCATGGTAATGTTTGAGCTTGCGGACTTTGCTGTTGGATTTAATTATGACATCAATGTCTCTGGTTTAAAATCAGTCAGCTCAGGAAAAGGAGGTTTTGAAATTTCCATCCGATATATTAAAGGCGCTAGTGTTTCCAACGGAAAAGGCGCCATGTTCTAGGCTTTTCACCATTTAGAAAAACTTGTATCAATAATTGCCCTTTATCAATTCTGCTTTGTTTTAATTTGTTAACTTGGTCTATCAAGAGGGTTTCTTTACAAGTCTGGTATGATCAAATATCGATTTCAGGTCTGTATTAAAATATTTGTTGGACTTATTGCCGTCATAATGTCCGGTGATGCGTTGGGGCAATCTGTATTCATCAACGAAATTCATTACGACAATGTCGGTGGCGACATAGGCGAAGGTATTGAGATAGCGGGTCCAGCAGGTACGGATCTTACGTGCTATGAAATATATTTATACAATGGGGGTAATTCCCTGATTTATGCACCTGGAAATCCATTCAATTTATCTGGAAATATCGATGATGAAGGATGTGGATTCGGCGCGGTATGGTTTGCTATTACCGGAATTCAGAACGGAGCGCCCGATGCTATTGCACTAGTAGATACTTGTGGCTGTGTGGGCCCCTGCGACAATGACGACGTAGTTCAGTTTATTAGCTACGAGGGTACTTTAACAGCAGGAAACGGACCTGCCAATACTATGCTTTCAGTGGATATTGGCGTCGACGAACAACCGGCACCTGCTATAGGTACTTCTATTCAATTAACAGGTGCCGGAAACACATATTCTGATTTTACATGGTTAAATCCGTCTACAAGTTCGGAGGATGCCATTAACAATGGACAAAATTTCTGTCCCGTTAGCGCTACTCAACTTACATTTACAAGCATTGGCAGTGGTTGTACGTTAACCGATTCTATATTTTCTGTTACTGTTTGTGGTACTGACTCCGTAGAAAATGTGGATATAACATACTCCGGAACAATTACTATCTCAATCGCAACTGGGCCAGGAAATCTGACCGGAACTTTGTCTGTTGTAGCAGTTGCGGGTTGTGCAACATTTAGTGATTTAGCCATTGACTCAGCCAGCCAATACACATTGATAGCGAGTGACGGTTCCCTGATAAACGACACAACCAACAACATCGCTGTGGTTGATTCTTGTGGTAAATGTTTCGAGATTCAGAGTATATTAGTTGAGGCCTGCGAGCCAGGGCCTGGCCTGGAAGGTGAAAACGAAATGGTTCGATTCCAGGTAGGACCAGCGGATTTGGACGCGGGCGATATTTTCGTCGACTGGCCAAATAATTCATGGTTGGGTTTATGCCAGGATACGATCACACAAGGTATTATCGACAGCATCAATCTAACCATCACAGGTGGTGGTATGGTTTACGCACCATCCAATGGTGTATTGCCTGCTGGAGCAATAGTAATACTTGTAACGAGCACAAATTTTGATTGGGCAACGCATGATTGGTCAGCACTGAATTACGATCTGTACATGATCTTTCAGTGCCCTGGAAATTCTTCAGGCCATTTTAAAAACAACCAGGGCTGTCCCTGTGGAACGCGGGAACTTATTATAGACTTCAATGGTTTTTGTTCAGACAGTGTGACGTATTCTCCAGATTCATTGACAGGTTTCGATGGAGACGGTGTTGATTTTGACCCGCCCGGTAATGCCTCCTATGGCAACAACGGGTGTAAACCGCCTATTTTCCCATTTTCAGTATTTCTCAGCACCATTTCTACGAACATCTCGTGTAACGCACTATGTGATGGAACGGCAACGGCAACTCCTTCAGGTGGAGCGCCACCCTTTACCTACTCGTGGGACACCTCGCCTGTTCAAACCGATTCTGTTGCAACAGGCCTATGTCCTGGAACCTATACAGTCACGATCACGGATGCCGCATTAACGGTTATTACTGGAAGCGAGGTTATAACAGAACCCGATACCTTACAAATTGCCTTTGGATCTATATTCAACGTCGGATGTAATGGGGATTCGAGTGGTTCTGTTACCGCGAGCACAACTGGGGGAACTACGCCTTATACTTTCAGCTGGAACGACCCTTCCAGCCAAACAGATTCTACAGCCATCGGTTTAGCCCAGGGAACTTACACGGTTACTGTTACCGATGCCAATGCCTGCTCAGATACGGACTCGGTAACAATTAACGAGCCTTCGGTCCTTGCGATTTCCTTATCTGGTTCTACTGACGTACTCTGTTTTGGTGATTCCACGGGTTTAGCAACTGGTATTGCTTCAGGAGGCACATCCCCATATACTTATTTGTGGAATGATCCTTCTTCGCAGACCGATACAATTGCCACAGGTTTGGCAGCCGGAACTTATACAATTGTCTCAACAGATAATAACGGCTGCCAGGATTCTGTATCAGTTGTGATAACTGAATCTGCCCCTATTTTCTTAAGCATTTCATTAATTTCAAATATCCTCTGTAATGAAGATTCAACAGCATCGATTAATGTATCTTCTGTGGGGGGAATCTCACCATACACGTATCTATGGAATGATCCTGGTAGTCAGACGGATTCTACCGCTACAGGCTTAGCCGCTGGGGTCTATTCTGTAATAGTCACGGATGGAGTAGGTTGCACTGCTACAGATAGCATTACGGTTGCGGAGCCACCAGCTATTATTATTAGCACGACCTCTACTGCTGCAACCTGCGGAATATCAGATGGAACGGCCAACGGCTCTGTCCTTGGTGGTACAATGCCATACACATATTCCTGGAATACATCTCCAGTACAAACCGACAGTGCTGCCACAGGCTTGGCGGCCGGGTCATATACCTTAATTGTGGTTGATGGAAATGCTTGTTTGGATTCCGCCATCGCCAATATTAGTAACGTCGGAGGCCCTTCAGTTTCAATATCAGATAGCACAAATATCACATGCAATGGGGATTCAACAGGGTATGCTACTGTTTCTACGATAGGCGGTACTCCTCCCCTCACCTATTTATGGAACGACCCCTTAGCGCAAACGGATTCAACCGCCACCGGGTTAAAGGCAGGAACATTTACAGTCACGGTAACTGATGCAGGAAACTGCCTCTCTATAATAAGCGTAACGCTGACAGAACCCGCAGGAATGCTGATAACCACAAGCTTCATCCCGGTGTTATGCAACGGTGGCTCCACAGCCGCAGCAATAGTCAGTGTTTCAGGAGGCGCCGCACCTTATACCTATTTGTGGGATGATTTGAATACGCAAACCAATGCGAATGCCACGGGATTACCTGTAGGTTCTTATACGGTCATTGTATCTGATACCAACTCCTGTTCAGGAACAGGAACTGTTACCGTGTCTGAGCCCAATGCATTATCAATTAGCATGATCGCAATAAATGCAGGTTGCACCGGCGATTCAACGGGTTCCGCGACCGCAAGTGTTTCGGGAGGTACCGCGCCATATTCTTACTTATGGAATGACCCCGGTATTCAGACTGACTCCATAGCAACCGGACTCAACGCGGGATCATACATTGTAAGTGTATCAGATGCAAATGGGTGCCCTATTCTCGATACAGTTACTATCGGCGAACCTGCTGCAATGATCCTGGTTATGGGGCAATCAGATGCAAATTGCGGACTCGCAACTGGCAGCACCTGGGTAACCACAACTGGCGGAACTGGGCCGTATAATTACCTATGGAGTGATCTTCTTTCACAGTCCAATGACACAGCAACCGGCCTCGCCGCTGGACCATATACAGTAACTGTAACGGATGCTAATGGTTGTATGTCTTCAAACTCTGCTGTGGTTGGAACAGGAAGCGGATTAACGGCCGCAATTATGACTTTTCCATCCAACTGCAGTGTGGCAAGCGGCTCTATCAATGTAATGTCTGTATCTGGGGGAACACCTCCATATACCTATGTATGGGATGACCCTAATACACAGACCACCAGTGCGGCAAATGGACTTGGTGCAGGAACATTTACTGTTACAATAACTGACGCTGTGGGTTGTTCAATAATGGAATCTAGAACCATAACAGGTGGAATTGCCGGACCGGTAATAGACAATATTACCATTACCAACGAATCCTGTATAGATGCCGATGATGGAACTGTTACCATTACTACCAGTGGAGGTGTAACTCCTTACACTTATGTTTGGGGCAATCCGGTATTCACATCAACTTCGACTTCCCAAAATATACCTCCTGGAAATTATTATGTAATAATAATGGACGCTCAAGGTTGTGGCACAGCTGATAGCGTATTTATAACAGCTTCACCAGACGCATGCCCGGATTCAACATTATTCATTCCAACCTCATTCTCTCCAAATGGCGATGGAACCAATGATACCTGGTTCAGGGACGCTGTTGATTATCCCAACATTTTAGTAGAAATATTCAATCGTTGGGGCTCGCTGGTACATTCTTCTGAAAAAGATGGGCTCATGTGGGATGGAAAATACAAAGGCAAAGATGTTGCTATGGGTACCTATTATTTCATAATCATACTGGATGATGGCTTGGAGCCAATAACAGGAAATGTAACAATTGTAAGATGAGAACTGAATTATCGGATATGAGGATAATCTGTATTACATCATTAATATTATTGCTGGCTGCACCTGCATTTAGCCAGCAGCTTCCCTATCACAGTCAATACATGTTCAATGGATACTTATTAAACCCAGCTGTTGCCGGTAGTACCAAGGAATTACCAATTATGCTGACCTTCAGAAACCAATGGACAGGATTTACAGGTGCACCATTAACCATGACTTTGAGCGCACACGGAAATTTTAAGGAGAAAATGGGAATTGGCGGCGCACTCTTTCACGATCAAACGGGCCCAACCAGCAGAACGGGTGCGATGGCCTCCTATGCATTCCATGTGCCCATGAATAAAACCAAGCTCTCTTTTGGCCTCTCCGCCTTGGTGTTTCAATATGTAATGGATAAAAGCGAACTAACAACTGATGCGCCCGAAGATAATGCCATAGACGGTGCAGTTGAAAAAAAGATTGTTCCTGAAGCGAATTTTGGAATCCTCTTCTATGGAGATAAATTTCATATCGGCCTTTCAGTTCCCCAATTAATACAGATGAAAGTGGATGTTGGATACTCCGGTAGCATGAACAAAATGACAAGGCACTTCTTTGCTGATGCGGCCTACAAATTCAAAGTATCTAATGATTTTGAAATAGAGCCCTCATTCTTATTCAAAGCTACCGAAGCTGCCCCCATGCAAATTGATATCAACGCCAAAGTGCTCTACAAGGAATTGATTTGGCTGGGAGCCTCCTACAGATCTCAGGAATCGATTATAGCGATGTTGGGGCTTAAGAAAAGCGGTTTTGCCTTTGGATACTCGTATGACATCACGCTGACCTCCATAAAAAAGTACTCTTCCGGATCACATGAAATCTTTCTCGCTTATTACCTGGGTGGTAAGGTTAAAACGGGAAAGTCAATGCTTTAACCATGACAATCACAGAAGCACAGGCAAAAGTTGACAAGTGGATTAAAGAGTACGGTGTAAGATACTTTGATGAGCTCACCAATATGGCCATCCTAACAGAAGAAGTAGGAGAGGTCGCCAGGATTATATCCAGGAAATACGGTGAGCAATCCTTTAAAGATTCTGATAAAAACAAAGAGCTGGGTGATGAATTGGCAGATGTTCTCTTTGTCTTGATCTGTTTAGCGAACCAAACTGGAGTTGATTTGGAAGAGGCATTTGCCCAAAGTCTAAAGAGAAAAGCCAAAAGGGACGAAGAGAGGCACAAGAATAACCCAAAACTATCCAGCCAATAACTCTCTGGCCTTCGAATAAACTTCATCTACCGAAATTTCCTGCATACACACATTATTGGTGCAAGGAGAAAATCGATGATTAAAGGCGTTCACACAAGGGCTGCAAATGAGGTTTTTCCAGATCACATGTGTATTATTACCCAATGGACCGAATAATTGAGGGATCTCCGGGCCGAACATCACAATCGTTTTCAGGTTTGTCATCGAAGCAAAATGGCCAGGCCCGCTGTCATTTGTAATGAGCAAGTCAGATAATGAGTAGATGACCATCAGTTCCTCTAATGTGGTATGTCCAGCCAGAGATATAACGCGATTCGAATTAAACTCTTTTTGAATCTTCAAACATGAATCCTGCTCCGAAGGGGCGCCCGTTAATATTATTGTGCAAGGAGGATTTTCATCGAGAATCTTTTTACCCAATTCGACAAACCTCTCCGTGGGCCACTTTCTCAGGGGTAGCATATCGCTCGCATTCGGATTGAGCAAGATCCATGGCTTACTCACTGTGGCACCTGCAATAGTTGTTATTATTTGCTCAGCAGAGGCAATTTGCTCCATATTGACATCCATCTTTGGCGCTTCTACCGAAAGAGATTGTTCGTTGAGTTTCAGCATGGGCACCTCTTTAGGATCGGCCTCTAAAGCCAGTACCAATTGAAGGTAAGCTTTGGAAATATGCAAATACGGATTGTGCTGAATGCGGTGAGTCATCAGATTTCCCCTGTATGGCAATTCACTCTTAAATCGATGCAATCCCACCCTGATCTTTGCCCCCGACAAATAGGCAAGAATAGCAGAGGCTCTCGAGAAAAATTCCATATCTATGGTAGCATCGATTCCTTTCCTCCTCGATTTGAGTAACAGCCCGAGAATATCCAACAGAAAAATGAACAGATTACTCTGCCTGATAACAATGATGTTCTCCTCCGGGAGGATTTTCATAATGTCGAGAATCGGCCGGTTCTCTTCAAACACACAGAAATAAACATTCTCCTTTCCAACCATTTCAACACCTTTTTTTATTGCTGAATAGGCGAGAACAGTAGCTCCCTGCTCAATTAGCTTGATAAATAGAATAGATTTGGGCGCCTTCTTTCCTAAAGAAGGAGAAATTGATTTTAACACCGTGAGAAAAAAGCATATTGGCCGCCCCACCCACTTGTCTATAATTCTTATTGTGTTAGGATTCATCAGTTGAGAAGTTTGGAATAATAATTAGACTTTTCCGTATTCCCTAAGCTGTTATACAATTTTACCAAATTACCCATCACCATTTTATTGTTAGGATTGAACTCAAGTGCTTTATCGTAGTAAGAAATCGCGTCTTGGTATTTACCCTGGTTTTGGTAAACAGCTCCGATGTTAGCATATGCATCTGGGAAATCGGGATTCGTTCTAACTACCCTGAAAAAATTCTCTAATGCCAGGTCATACTGTTTATTGTTAAAATATATCACTCCCATATTGTTTAATGCCTGCTTATCTGTAGGCGTATATTTCAGGCAATTGTTATATGCAATTAGTGCATTGTTCTCGTCACCATAAGAGAAATAGGCAACACCCATGTTGTAATACGCAGCGCTGAATTCCGGATAGATTGCAACGCTCTTTCCCAACTCCTCGATTGCCTCCAGCAACATCTCTTTTTTCTTTTCCGGATCCGTTTCCAGGGCAGAATCCGTATTTAAGGCCGAGCCCAGAGAAAAATGGGTCCTTGCACTACCCGGTGTTGCATCTATATCTGCCCTGAACAAAGTCAGGTTATCCTTCCAATCAAAATTTCGCGAATAGGTTTTATATGAAAACCCAACGATTATCAGCAGTACAAGGCCCGTGAGCATCGTGTTCGACTTATTCTTAAGAAATTGCGGGATTGATATACCTGCATCAGATTTGTCTATCCTCAATATTTTCATTAGCATAAACACCACTACGATACAGAATCCAAGTGAAGGCAGAAACAAGAATCGCTCTCCGAGTGTACAGCCTATTTTGATGAACAGATTTGAAGTTACCGAAAACGTGATCAGATAAAACATGATTCCGAAAGAAATTACATTCTTGTCCTTAAAAGTTTTAAGCGCAAATAATCCAATTCCTATGTACAACAACAAGGAACCGATGGCGTATATGTTCGTCCAATTTACAATTGCGAACTCACTGAATGAGTAATCGAATGAAAGTGGGTGAGGAAAAAACAACAGCGAAATGTACTTTCCCAAAATAACGAAATTCGTCGCCAACATTTCTGATGTAGTCTCTGCCGCCATCAATCCATTGTTGATCACGTTCAATTTTTCACCGAAAGCAACAGTGTCGAGTACCGAGTTACGCAATAACAGATAAACAATGACTATTGCCCCATACGGAACGCTTTTTATAAGGGACTTCTTCAAGTCTAATTCTGTAAAAAAGTATAGTAATAATGGAAATACAGCCACAATTGCCACTGCATTTTCTTTGGTGAGTAAACATATGAAATAGGTGAAAACACTCAGGAGCATGAACATGTTTTTCTTGCTTCTCACAAACTGGAACAGCAAGTTAAACGATGCGACCATAAAAACGAAAGTGAGCATGTCATCTCGCCCTTTTATATTCGACACCACCTCCGTATGAATCGGATGTGCGGCATATATTCCAGTTATGAGCAGCGGAATCAGCAGATTGTAGCTTTGAAAGACCAGCTTAAGAGTTAAAAAAAGCAATACTATTCCCAATGAATATAATAGCACATTCAACAAATGTCCGATATGCGGATCAGAGCCAAAGAATTCTACTTCCAGGGCAAACGCAGTTGATACGATCGGGCGGTATGATTGATTATTACGCTTATTAAATCCGTACAAAAATCCATGACTAAATATATCTGAGATCCCATCCGTACCCTGCTGAACAAAGCGGTTTTTTAGAAATACCACGTCGTCATCCAAGGCATATCCATGCTGCAATGTGTTGCTGTAGATCAGAAAAGAGAAGATGAACAGGGCAATCGCGTAAAAAGCTGTTTGAGAGAATATCCCCTTGGTTTTTGACTCTACAGGTTTTGTATCGTTTGCAGAATCTGAACTTTGCGTGTGCTTCTCCCCCTTTTTAAACTTGGCCATAATACGATTCGCTACTTATTGAGTTTGCAATCCCTGCCACCAGTTATACATTGCACTTCCCAGCATCAAATAGCTAGTTCCGCGCATGTGGTCATCATAATTCCAATATAAATGATTGCCCTTATTTTCCTCATCCACAATTAGCTGGGTCATATTGAAGAATGGAATATTCAGGTCTGAGCAATTGCCGGTTAGCATTTTTGCATGAGTGTGATACCGGGCTTGCGTAAGATCCAACTGATCCGGGCAATTGATAAGACAATACTCCTTTTCATACTTGTAATAGTAAGTGCTCACCTGATTTCTTGATGGTATGTAAAACACCTGCAACTCAGCCCCCAGACTCTTGACATAATCGTCTATCATTTTCAGTTTTTCTTTCAAATCTGTGGGCGCCTTTAAAAACTTCTCCTCTTCCAATATCCAATTGGATCTAAAAAAGTTAAAATCGCCCCTTTTCATGGCTTCCGCAACCTCTGGTGTTACATGCGGTGCCAAGGAAGCAGCTTGAGTTGTCCAAGGGTTGTTTTTATCCGGTACTGGCCGGTAATATCTCTTAGTAGTTAAACTCCATCGAAAGGGAATGGGATCTTTTCTTTTGGAATACTTGAGCAGACGGAATAACTGAGGTTTTAGGTTGTTGGAATACACAGGTTTTAGCTTATGAGAAGGGAAATAGGGGCGGTTGAAAGGAATATCATTTGAGAAGAGTACCAAAAAAACATAATCCGGTTTAAAAACAGGAACCGCATCAACTATCAATTTTATGTATTCGTTGAGGCCAATGCCCATCATTCCAAAATTCATGGCATCAATATCAACTCCATTCTTTTGCGCTGAATTGCCAAATCCCTTGGGAATAGTCTGATCCTCCGTCGCCATCATACCCTCTACAAAACTGTCCCCAACAAACATGATCCTGGTTCGCGAGTTGTCCTTTTCAATTTCCCAATTTACATCGCGGTATCCATAAGTATTTAGATCGTAGATAAAGTCCTCATCTGTATCCAACGATGATTTCCACAGCATTTTAATATTGCGGATATAATTCGCCTTGCTGTTTTTGGCCAGGATTTGATAATTGATTCTATTGAAGTTATCGATCTCAGGGATTGGAAAACAGATACGTAAGGCGGCTTCCTGAAAACAAAACAAACCGAGCACGTAAAGCGCAATTCTTATGGATTTACTGATTTTCACTAAAGGAAACTACGGTTTGGTGAGAAGCCGATATCACTTTATCTTTTCGAGAAATTTCTTTAAGGAATCCCAATATTCTTTTTGCCCATGATATTGCTGCCACAATACTTTCGAACCATGATCCCCATCCCGCTTTGGTATGAAATGGGTTTTAAATTCAGGATTCACCTTATTCAGCAATACCGCAACATCCTTCGCTTCAGCTTTTGATGAAGTAACGTACACCGGTTTCTTCAAATTCGCAATCTCAACCGCCATTTTTACCCCTTTAAAATATTCTCCAGGGCTGTATGAAATGACAGCACCAATCTTATTGTGTTTTGCAGCTATCATTAGCACCAATGAGGCCGAATAACTGCTACCCAAAAGAATAATCGGCTTTGTAGTAAACTTATTTAAAAAGTTGATCGAAGAAATAATGTCCTTTTTTGCATCGATATATTTTGTTGGGAGTCCTCTCTCAGTTGCTTCTTGCGCTGTGAAATTTATGACTCCATTCACTTTGTCTCCCGATCTTTGATCTATTGCCAGGCAGTTATAACCCAACCTGATAAACATCATGGCTGTTTGTCTGTACTCCCCCCTACTATATCCGGCTTGATGGCACAATATTATATATGGTTTCTCCCTGGATACTTCATATAGGTCTGCCGTTATTTGAATCCCATCCTGGCCCGCAAACGTAATTGTTCGGAAAGCCGCTTTTGCATAATGCCTCTCTAACTCTGAATCTGCAACGTTTTGGAAAGGTTCATTCGGAGCAATTGAAACTCCGCAAAAGATTGCCAACAAAATGATTATACATATTGGATTTTTCATTTTTTCGTTTGAAACGAATAATATGCAAGTTAGAAATTTATACACAAAAAAAGGGAGGACATTGCTGCACCCCCTTTTCAATTTCAGTTCAAATATATTATTCAGCCAGAACTATAATGTGATTCTTAAGCACTTCTACAACGCCTCCTCCAATGTCAAATGCCAGCTCCTTTTTATTTTCATCAATTACCACTATCACACCTTTTTTCAAAGTTGCAATGATGGGTGCATGGTCCTTTAATACCCCGAATGCACCTTCGGTACCAGGAACGTTAACTGATATCACCTCGCCAGAAAATACGTGCTTGTCCGGTGTGACAATTTCTAATTTCATCCTTTCTTAGTTACTGGATGCTACGTCGGCGAGCATTTTCTTTCCCTTCTCAATGGCCTCTTCAATTGTTCCTACAAGGTTAAATGCCGCTTCAGGATATTCGTCAACTTCACCATTGAGGATCATATTAAAGCCCTTGATAGTATCTTCAATCGGTACAAGAACACCGTCAAGCCCTGTAAATGCAGTTGCCACAAAGAAGGGCTGCGATAAGAATCGCTGAATTCTTCTGGCTCTATGCACAGCAAGCTTATCATCTTCCGATAATTCATCCATACCCAGGATAGCAATAATATCCTGCAATTCTTTATAGCGCTGTAGTATTTCCTTAACGGCTTGTGCTGTGTCATAATGCTCTTGCCCCACGACATCTGGTGTGAGTATTCTGGAAGTTGAATCCAATGGGTCAACTGCAGGATAGATTCCCAGTTCAGAAATTTTTCTCGATAATACCGTAGTGGCATCAAGGTGAGCAAAAGTTGTAGCCGGAGCTGGATCTGTAAGGTCATCCGCAGGCACATAAACAGCCTGAACCGAAGTAATTGATCCTCGCTTGGTGGATGTAATGCGTTCCTGCATTCCACCCATTTCTGTAGCCAGCGTGGGCTGGTAACCAACTGCTGAAGGCATTCTTCCCAGAAGCGCTGATACTTCCGAACCAGCCTGTGTAAATCTGAAAATGTTATCCATAAAAAACAGGATGTCTCTTCCTCCTGATTCTTCATCACCATCACGGAAATACTCCGCAATGGTAAGTCCGGATAAAGCGACCCGTGCCCGTGCTCCCGGAGGCTCATTCATCTGGCCAAAAACCAAAGTAGCCTGCGACTTCTCCAATTCTTTCAAATCCACCTTTGAAAGATCCCATCCACCATCTTCCATGGATTTTATGAACTCATCTCCATACCTTATAACGCCAGATTCTATCATTTCTCGCAGAAGATCATTGCCCTCTCTGGTTCTTTCGCCTACTCCTGCAAAAACGGATAAGCCTTCATATCCTTTTGCAATATTATTGATCAATTCCATGATCAACACAGTCTTTCCAACTCCAGCGCCTCCAAATAGTCCAATCTTGCCGCCTTTTGCATAGGGCTCAATAAGATCAATGACCTTAATTCCTGTAAACAGGATATCCGCTGCTGTCGAAAGATCCTCATATTTTGGTGGCTCTCTATGAATCGGGTAGCCTCCCTTTTTCGACACCTCACCAATACCATCTATTGTATCTCCTATTACATTGAATAATCTTCCCTTTACCTGATCACCGATAGGCATGGTAATTGGACTTCCTGTTCCAATCACTTCCATACCCCTTCTTAGTCCGTCAGTTGAATCCATAGCAATAGTTCTCACCGTATCTTCACCTATGTGCTGCTGACATTCAAGAACAATGTTTTGTCCATTTTTAACAGTCACCTCGAGTGCATCCATAATATTTGGCAGTTCCGACCTCCCATCTACTTCAGACTGAAAAGAAACATCAATAACAGGACCGATAATCTGCGAAATTTTTCCTTTGGTTGTTGACATGTTTATTGCTGAGTTTTAATATTAACTGTTGTGTTATGTGCGATTTTGGACTGCAAAATTACTATTATTAATTTGGAATTTACATGATCTCCCGTAAATTTATTTTTCTATTTTTACCCACCTTAATTTTCACTGACAAAGTGGGTTTAATGAGGGTTTATTCCAACATAGATGAATTCGAAAGTGTGGCTTGTCCGGTGCTCACCACCGGTACCTTTGATGGCGTTCATTTAGGCCATAAAAAAATTATATCCCGGTTGTTGGAAATTGCTGACAGGAGTAGCGGGGAAAGTGTTCTACTGTCGTTCAATCCGCACCCCAGAATGGTTTTATTTCCTGACGATACCAGAATTCAGCTATTGAGCAGTCAAAAGGAAAAAATAAAATTGCTTGAAGAATCCGGGATTGATCACTTAATCATTCATCCATTTACAAGAGAATTTTCTCGATTATCTTCCGTGGAATTTGTACGAGATCTGCTGGTGAATAAATTGGGAATAAAGAAGCTTGTAATTGGATACAACCATCAGTTTGGTAGAAACCGGGAGGGAACACTGGAACATTTAAAAGAATACGGCCCGGTATATGGATTTGATGTTGAGGAAATTCCAGCAGAAGAAATTGACAATGTGAATATTAGCTCGACAAAAATTCGGGATGCACTGTCCGAGGGGAATGTCACCGTTGCTAACTCATTTTTGGGATACAGTTATTCCCTCGAAGGCGATGTTGTAAGAGGAAAAGAAATTGGAAGAACCATTGGCTTTCCAACCGCTAACATAGAAATTCGCGAAAACGAGAAACTTATTCCCAAAGATGGTGTATACGCAGCAAGGGCCGAAGTAAATGGGAAACAATACAATGGCATGTTAAACATTGGGTACAATCCGACAGTAGAGAAGGGAAAAACTGATGACAGGCGCAATACTATAGAGATTAACCTGTTTGATTTTGACGATGACATCTATGGAAGTGAAATCGAAGTAGAACTTATTGAAAGAATTCGCGATGAAAGAAAATTTGAGGATTTAACTGAACTAAAAAATCAGCTTGCGCTGGATAAAACTGAAACCAATCGAATTTTAGCGGGATGAGAGTTCAAACACTTTTCAATAAAATAATTATTGGTGCAGTTTCGATAATATCGCTGCTGTATATGACTCCAGGCACCGCCGTGAGTCAGGAGTTAGATTCCATTGAGGCAACGGAAGGTGAAGTGTTTTTTACGCTGGAGTCTGCGATGAAAAATCCGGATAGCGTCTTCGTCTTAATCTTAAAAAGGGAGAGGCTAAAAGAATTTCCTATGGAAATTTTTGAATTTGTGAATTTGGAGGAGTTAGACCTAAGCAAGAACAAGATTGAGACCATTCCCAAGGAAATATCGGGACTTAAAAATTTACAGATATTTAATATTTCCAAGAACAAGCTTACAAGGATCCCCCCTGAAATTGGTTCTCTAACCAAACTCAAAGAGCTGATAATATTCCAAAATGAAATCCCCTTTCTTCCGCCAGAAATTGGTTTACTGACCGATCTCGAATTTCTCGATTTATGGGGAAATGAAATTGGCCGGCTGCCCGTAGAAATATCAAGACTCAGGAAGTTAGCTACTCTTGATCTAAGGGTTATCGAAATAAATGATGACGAGCAAAAGACAATGAAAGACTTGCTCCCCAATACCAAAATCCACTTCTCAAGAAGCTGCAATTGCGGAGGCTAATTTGTCAGTATCTTTATACACTTTCTTGTTTGAATTGTTGTTCCTGATCTTTACATTTGTCAATGACTTTAGGGGTGTTTCACAATTGCGATTTGTGAGACTGAGATAATACCCTCGGTACCTGATCTGGATAATACCAGCGAAGGAAAAAGTTTTTTACTTGCCAACTCTCTCCCCAAAGTCTTGATCACAATAATCCGCAACTTGCGGACAAAACTTTTGGTAAGATTACCATGAGAATCAAGGTTAACGAAAGTGAAAGAGAAGTGCCGAACAACACGAAATTGTTGGAGCTCTTTGAGACATTGGAGATCGCCAATCAAAAGGGTGTGGCAGTCGCTGTCAACAATGAAATTACCTCGAAATCCGAGTGGGGTAATTGTCAAATAAAGGAGAATGATCAGATACTAATTATCAGAGCCACAAATGGCGGCTGAACGCAAATTTCAATGAGCAACCTACGACCATTTCACTACGCTTTTCCTATTAAGGACTTGAACGATACTGTTGAGTTTTATACAAAAGTGCTGGGATGTACTGTTGGCCGATCCACAGACAAGTGGGTAGACTTTAATTTTTTCGGGCATCAGATTACAGCCCATGTAACCAATAAACAATCAGAATTTGTAGCGCATAACGATGTCGAAGGGCATAGTGTACCTATCGCCCACTCAGGTGTAATCTTAGACTGGAGTGATTGGGAAATACTGGCAAACAACATCAAAGGACATAACATCTCCTTTATTATCGAGCCTTATGTCCGTTTCAAAAATGAACCCGGTGAGCAAGCAACCATGTTCTTCAAAGACCCAAGCGGCAATGCGCTCGAGTTCAAAGCTTTTAAAAATGATAACGCAATATTTGAATCTTAACACAATATAATTCCATGAAAGAAGAAAAATTACCCAATGAAAAGTCCATTTCACGTGAGCCTTTTCCATGTTCGAGCAAAGTGTATGTGAAAGGATCCATGCACGATATTCAGGTGGCAATGCGCGAAATAACGCTAGATGCTTCACCCGATATATTTGGCTCTGAGAACAAACCAAATCAACCGGTGACGGTATACGACACCAGCGGCCCTTACACAGATCCATCCATCAAAATTGATGTGAAAAGAGGACTGCCCAGAATTAGAGAACAATGGATCTTTGACAGAAAGGATGTAGAGCGATTGCCGGATATCACCTCTGCATATGGCAAAGAACGACTTCAAAGCAGTGAATTAAAATACCTTCGTTTTGAACACATTAAAAAACCTTTGAGAGCGCAGAAAGGAAAGAATGTAAGTCAATTGCATTATGCCCGCAAGGGAATCATTACTCCTGAAATGGAGTATATAGCGATTCGCGAAAACCAAAAACTGGATATTGTAAATGAAAAGGGGGTTGAACATAAGGGAGAAAATTTCGGCGCCAACACACCAAAGGGTCTTGTAACTCCTGAATTCGTACGAGATGAGGTTGCCGCAGGAAGAGCAATTATTCCCTCTAATATTAATCATCCGGAAAGTGAGCCAATGATCATTGGCAGAAATTTCCTTGTGAAAATAAACGCCAACATCGGGAATTCAGCCGTGACTTCCAGCATTGAGGAAGAAGTTGAAAAAGCAGTTTGGGCTTGCAGATGGGGAGCAGACAACATCATGGATTTGTCAACTGGTAAGAATATTCATGAAACCAGGGAGTGGATAATAAGAAATTCAGCAGTTCCCGTTGGAACCGTTCCGATCTATCAGGCATTGGAAAAGGTAAATGGAAAAGCTGAAGACCTGTCCTGGGAATTGTACCGCGATACTCTAATTGAGCAGGCGGAACAAGGAGTTGACTATTTTACAATTCACGCCGGTGTATTGCTGCGGTATATACCAATGACCGCAAAACGAGTTACAGGGATTGTTTCAAGAGGAGGTTCTATCATGGCTAAGTGGTGCCTGGCTCACCATCAGGAGAGCTTCTTGTACACCCATTTTGAAGACATTTGTGAAATCATGAAATCATATGATGTGGCTTTCTCATTGGGAGACGGCCTCCGGCCAGGATCGCTTGCTGATGCCAATGACGAAGCCCAATTCGCAGAGCTTGACACCTTGGGTGAGCTGACAAAGATTGCCTGGAAGCATGATGTGCAAGTAATGATCGAAGGACCAGGACATGTTCCCATGCAGATGATAAAAGAGAATATGGATAAGCAATTGGAAACATGCGGTGAGGCACCTTTTTATACTTTGGGCCCATTAACTACGGATATTGCTCCGGGATACGACCATATTACTTCCGCCATAGGAGCAGCTATGATCGGATGGTTTGGCACAGCGATGCTCTGCTATGTCACGCCGAAAGAACATTTGGGATTACCCAATAAAAAGGACGTAAAAGATGGTGTAATCACTTACAAGATTGCTGCACATGCGGCTGATCTTGCCAAGGGACACCCTGGGGCGTATATTCGTGATAATGCCATGAGCAAGGCCCGATTTGAATTCAGATGGAATGACCAGTTTAATCTTTCCCTGGACCCGGACACAGCAAGGGAGTTTCACGACGAAACGCTTCCTGCTGACAATGCAAAAGTGGCTCATTTTTGTTCTATGTGTGGACCCAACTTCTGTTCCATGAAGATTTCGCAGGAAGTGCGCGTTTATGCTGAACAACATGGCATTGAAGAGACAGAGGCAATTGAGGCAGGAATGGAAGAAAAGGCCAAAGAATTTATTGAATCAGGAGGAGAGTTGTATATCGAACCGTCATTGAAGACCTGAAGATTTATTTATGAAACCGACATGTGAAAAATTTTCTCACAAAGGCAAATGTTTATTACATGTTGGTTCCATGTGACTGCTAGAGATCAATTATAAACACATGAAAATAATAGTCATTTCGAGTGCAAAAGGATCTGTTTCCGAAGCGAACATAGTTAACGAATTGTTCCATGAGGGCATGGAACTCTTTCACCTTAGAAAGCATAACTACTCAACTAAATTATTGAAAGAATATATCGAGCAAATTGAAGAACGGTACAGAGACCGGATTGTGCTTCATACTAAGCACATGCTAGCTCTGCAATACAATTTGAATAGGATTCACATTACCAAAAAGCACAAAAAGAGAAGATTCAAAACATGGCTTAGCATAAAATATCTGAGGGCTAAGATTCCTAATTTGAAAATCAGCACTTCATTTCATTCTACCGACAGTATAAAGTTGGATTCTTCGGTATATGAATATGTTTTTTTGAGTCCCGTATTCGACAGCATAAGTAAAACAGGCTATAGCGGCAAATTCCACGGCGAAAATATGCCCAAACTGTTGGAAAGTCTTAAGCAAAATGTAGTTGCCCTTGGAGGCATTGATACAAACAAGCTCGATCAGGTATATAACTTAAAATATGCAGGAATTGCCATCCATGGCGCTCTTTGGCAAAGCGATAATCCGATTCAAAAGTTTAAAGAAATCCAAAAAGCGTGCGAACAAAAAAACATGTCCTTAGTATAGCGGGATTTGATCCTTCAGCTGGAGCAGGAATTCTTAGCGACATCAAAACATTTGAAGCCCATCATGTAAATGGGCTCGCGGTGTGCACCTGTATTACATATCAAAATGAGTTGAAAATAAGTGGGATCTCATGGATTTCAGCTGATGAAATAATAGAACAACTTAAACCATTGTTTAAGCAATATCGAATTAATCATGTAAAAATTGGCTTGATTCAGAATACAGAAACTTTAGAGACGGTTGTTAACTATCTCCATGATGAGAATACAGAGGTAAAAATTATTTGGGATCCCATATTGCAGTCGAGCTCGGGCTTCGATTTTCATGGTGAGTTTGATTCTCAACTTCTGTCAGCATTGTGCAGCAAACTATCTCTGATCACACCCAACACTCATGAGATAGCTCACTTAATTCCTGATATGTCGCAGGTTGAAGCGGGAAAATCTCTCAGTGAATTTTGCGCAGTGCTCCTTAAAGGTGGGCATAGTTCAAAAATCGATTGCACAGACCAGCTATTTACCAAAAACAAGATGATAAACATTGATTCACCGCGGCTAAAGGCTGAAAAGCACGGCACTGGCTGCGTATTATCATCAGCGATCACCGCTAATTTAGCCAATGAAATGCCGCTTCAAGAGGCCTGTGAATCGGCCAAACAATATGTATCCCATTTCCTGCAAAGTGATCCTGGGCTAGTGGGACAACATTCTTATGAAAATGCAAAAATTTATAGCTAAACTTCATTTCATCACACAAGATATTGCTGGATTCAGTCATATTGAGCAAGCCGAGCAAGCTTGTGTAGCTGGGGTGAGATGGATACAGTTTAGGATGAAAGGAGCTGAAGAAAGAGAATTTGAAGAAACAGCACGTGCCGTCAAGAGTATCTGCAAGAAGTATAATTCAGTATTCATTATTAACGACAATGTAGAGCTGGCTATGAAAGTGGAAGCTGATGGTGTTCATCTGGGTAAAATGGATATGCTACCCAGTAAAGCTCGCTTGATATTAGGGCCCAGTGCGATAATCGGAGGTACTGCCAATACTTTGAGTGATCTGCTCTGGGGTACGGAAGAAGGCTGTGATTATCTAGGCGTGGGGCCGTATCGATTTACCAATACCAAGAATAACTTATCGCCAATCTTAGAAAGTTGCGGAATGATAGATCTCATTGAAGCATATTCAACAAAAGCAGACAATCCCATTCCTATTATTGCTATTGGTGGTATCAAATCAGACGACGTTTCTGAACTGGTTCAATCCGGATATCATGGGGTTGCGGTATCGAGTGCAATTGCAAAGGCTGATGATCCCGCACATGCTGCCAAAGAATTCCTTCTTGGGTTCCCCTCCCAGGAGGGGACAGGGGTGGGTCAGAATGCTTCTAGAAGAACAATCATCCCATATAACCCGCAATTAAAAAAACGAGCTCGCAAACTTCGAAATAACAGCACGATTTCTGAAATTCTTCTCTGGCAGAAGCTGAAGGGCAAGCGGATGAAAGGTTTCGACTTTGATCGCCAGCGACCTATTGACAATTTCATTGTTGACTTCTACTGGAAAGATCTAATGCTGGCTCTTGAAGTTGATGGGAAGAGCCATAATGATAAATTTATGTATGATGTGCATCGGCAGCACAAACTGGAGTCCCTCGGAGTTAATTTTCTCCGTTTTACCGATTTGGAAGTAAAAAAAGACATGAACAACGTGCTAAATACCATTGAAAATTGGATTGAAGAAACGAAATTGCTTCCTTATGGCCACCTAGGATCTCCCCCTATACCCCACTCCAGTAAGGGATTTAAACCTGTAGACCGATGAACATTGAACCTCTTAAAATAGCTGACAAAACATTCAACTCCAGATTATTTACCGGAACGGGTAAATTCGGTTCTAACTCGCTTATGGAAGAGGCGCTGCTGGCATCGGGTTCTGAGTTGGTTACCGTAGCACTCAAGCGAGTGGATCTCGCCAACGAAGACGATGACATTTTAAAACATTTGGATCATTCGCATATAAATTTGCTGCCCAACACCTCCGGAGTCCGTACTTCTGCAGAAGCAGTACTTGCATCACAACTTGCCCGGGAGGCCCTGGAAACGAATTGGATAAAACTGGAAATCCATCCAGATCCGAAGTACCTTATGCCCGATCCTGTTGAAACACTAATGGCGGCGGAAGAGCTTGTAAAGCTTGGATTTATTGTTCTCCCTTACTGCCATGCGGACCCGGTATTGTGCAAACGGTTGGAAGATGTAGGTACCGCTGCAGTAATGCCTCTCGGCTCGCCTATTGGAAGCAACCGTGGTTTGGACATGGAACCCATGCTGGTAATCATTATTCAACAGGCTAACGTGCCGGTTATTGTGGATGCGGGCATTGGAGCACCTTCTCATGCTGCCAAAGCAATGGAATTGGGAGCGGATGCTGTGTTGGTGAATACTGCTATCGCTGTGTCCTCAGATCCGGTTAAAATGGGAGAGGCGTTCAAGATGGCTGTTGAAGCAGGAAGAATGGCATTTGAATCAAAACTCGGAAAGACTTCTGCTAGAGCTGAGGCTAGTAGCCCTCTAACTGAATTCTTAAATGAATAAAACTGTTAGTCTAAAGGATCTCTTTAAGATCACAATTTGTGACCTTAAACAATCGCAGCTTATCACAAGTTGTGATAACTTATGAGCAAGAAAGCGCTTTTAAAAGTTGAGAACATCGCATCTCAAGTTGTTTTTGTTAGAGGTGAGAAAGTGTTGCTTGATTATAGCTTAGCAGCGCTTTATGCTGTGCAGGTAAAGGCGCTGAAGCAACAAGTAAGAAGGAATATTGAACGATTTCCGGAGGATTTTATGTTTGAACTCTCTAGAGAAGAATGGAGTTCTTTAAGGTCACAACTTGTCCATCAAGAAGGCAAACCAAGAAAAAAGATTGGCTACAAAATGAAGCACAACAAATGAACTCATTTCGAAACATATTTGATACTCACAGTTGGGATACCGAATCCAAACAGATATATAGGAAAACCGCTGTTGATGTGGAGGCGGCCTTGACACGAAATGGAAATCGAACCCTCGATGATTTCAAGGCCCTTATCTCCCAAGCAGCCGAACCATACCTGGAAGAAATGGCCCAGCTCAGCAATGAGATTACACAAAAACGTTTTGGAAAAACCATTCAGATGTTCATTCCAATGTATCTGAGTAATGAATGTCAAAACATCTGCACTTATTGTGGCTTTTCACTCGATGTGGATATACCCAGAAAAACGCTCAATGACCGAGAGATCTTATGTGAAGTAGAGGTAATCAAATCCCTTGGGTATGACCATATTCTGTTGGTGACCGGGGAAGCGAACAATACTGTTGGTGTAAAGTATTTTCAGAATGCATTGAAGCTCCTTCGCCCACACTTTTCGCACATTTCATTAGAAGTTCAACCTTTGGATCAGGAAGATTATGAATTACTCACGCCTTTTGGATTGAACACTGTACTGGTATATCAGGAAACTTATAACGAAGCTGAATACAAAACCCATCATCCCAAGGGGAAAAAATCAAATTTTCTGTATCGCCTTGAAACTCCTGATCGTCTTGGCCGCGCTGGGGTTCATAAAATTGGACTAGGTGCTTTGATTGGTTTAGCTGATTGGCGCACAGACAGCTTCTTCACGGCTCTGCACCTCGATTATCTGGAAAAGACTTACTGGCAATCCAAATACAGTATCTCCTTCCCGAGATTAAGACCTTGTGCTGGAGGAATTGATCTGAAAAGCAATATGACGGATAGAGAACTAGCACAACTTATATGTGCATACAGGATTTTCAACGAGGAGGTAGAACTGTCCCTGAGCACCCGCGAAAGCGAGAAATTCCGGGACAATGCGATCAAATTAGGCATAACAAATATTAGCGCTGACTCTAAAACGAATCCGGGCGGCTATGCTAACAAAGAAGAGTCGCTGGAGCAATTCGAAATATGCGATGAGAGAAGCGGATCAACAATGGCCCACGTGATTTCGGCGCAGGGATATGAACCGGTGTGGAAGGATTGGGATTCAGTATTACAATAATCAAGGATGCTGAGCAGAGCAGAACGTAGCAGATATAATCGTCATATAATCCTACCGGAAATTGGGTTGGAAGGACAAGAAAAACTCAAAGGTGCAAGCGTTTTGGTAATCGGAGCGGGCGGCTTGGGTTGTCCGGTGTTAATTTATCTCGCTGCAGCCGGTGTGGGCAAGATAGGTATTGTAGATTTTGATACGGTTGATGAAAGCAACCTTCACAGACAAATCCTGTTCGGAACAAGTGATGTTGGCAAGCCAAAAACAGAAGTTGCCAAAGCCAAATTACAGGATCAGAACCCATACATTGATATCGCCGTATTCAATGTTAGGCTGACTAGCCAAAATGCGCTTGAAATAATCGAAAACTTTGATGTTGTTGTAGATGGATCCGACAATTTTCCCACGCGTTATCTGGTCAATGACGCATGTGTAATACTAAAAAAACCATTTGTATTTGGCTCTATCTTCAAATTTGAAGCACAGATCTCAACATTCAATTTTGATGGCGGCCCAACATATCGCTGCTTGTATCCTGATCCTCCTGGGCCTGGAGAAGTTCCCAACTGTGCAGAAATTGGCGTTATGGGCGTATTACCCGGCATTGTCGGTAGCATCCAGGCCAATGAAGCGATAAAGATTATTGTGGGTGTCGGGAAACCCTTATCCGGAAAATTGTTGCTTTTTGATTCTCTTTCAAATTCCTTTAATGAATTATCAATTTCACCCGTTGCTGAAAATTTCAATATCACAGAGTTGATTGATTATGAACTCTTTTGCGGCGAAACACCTGCTCATTTAGAAATAAAAGAAATTACGGTTGAGGAACTCAAATCCAAGCTGGACAACTCAGAAGACATTCAGATTATAGATGTAAGGGAACAAGATGAATATGACCTCTGCAATCTGGGTGGTGAGCTCATTCCATTGGGTGAAATAGAAGCGAATATGGGTCTGATCAGCATTAAAAAACCAGTAGTGGTTCATTGCCACCACGGAATGCGCAGTAAGAAGGCAATTGAGAGATTATTGGCAAAATCCTGCAAGGCAGACCTCTATAACCTAAAGGGTGGTATTCATAATTGGGCAACCAAAATCGACTCTGAGATGTCGACTTATTGAACAGAATGTATTGCTTCTGCAATTTCCTGAATCAAGCTTCGGCTTCCATTCCGATTTTCTACTGCCGACCCAACTACCACTAAGTCTGCACCTGCTCTACAGGCATTACACGCCATTTCTGGTGTCCTGATACCGCCTCCGATTATAAGAGGCACGGAAAGTTGCTCGCTCACTTTAGAAATCATTTTTTCGCTAATTGGGCTCATGGCACCACTCCCTCCATCCATATATATTGTTTTCAATCCGAGCATTTCACCAGCAAGAGCTGTGCATACTGCTATATCCGCTTTATCACTGGGAATCGGCGTTGAATTCGACATATACGAAACTGCAGTGGGGCTACCACCATCGATTAACATATAACCTGTAGGTATTACCTCCATCCCGCTAGCTTTTAATACCGGTGCCGCAATAACGTGCTTGCCAATAAGTAACTCTGGGTTTCTTCCAGATATTAGAGAAAGGAATAATATTCCATCTGCCTTATCATTGATTTGCAAGGTGTTTCCTGGAAATAGTACAACGGGTATGTCTGTTTCCGTCTTAACCACCTCGATACAGGATTCTATATTTCCATTGGTAAGTAAGCTCCCCCCGATAAAAATCAAATCGACATTTGCCCTTTGGGCCTCATTTGCAATGGGGCCAGCACCTTCATCACTATCCGGATCTATCAAGATCGCGAACTGCTTTGCTTTCGAGTTTTTCTTCTCGACAATACCATCATAAATAGATGTTGAAGTAAGGGTTGTCATAGAACTGCAATATTAAACATAATCGCTGAGGCCGATTCTACCCCAGAACATAAGTTAAAATATAATCTTCAATTTGCTCATAATGTACCTTAAATTTTTTGTTCATCGTTCTTACAACGATAGACGCATTTATAACACCCTTTCCATCAAACTTGAACGGGTCCAGCAATAAATTTTCCTTAAATATTATGTTTCCATCCCCGTAAAATTTGAACAGGGCCTCCTTGGTGGTCCATACCACAACCCTGTGTATATTTTGGTGTTCTCCTTCAGCCTCCGCGCTTTTCATTTCATCTTCGTTCATAAATTTATCTTCAATATGTGCGATTTTATCCGACACCTGCTCAATGTCTATGCCGGGCACTGCATCCTTGGACAACAGTACTGCAACGAATTTTCCCGAATGAGTAATTGATATTTTGTAATCTAGTGCATCCAGAAAAGGCCTACCGTTTACATTATAATTAACATCAACAGGGTTTGACAGATCAAGAATATTTTGAATCAATTTAATAACGCTTAGGAACTCCGCCTTCTTTCTGTCTGTTCCAAATGAACTTAGCCTTTTGAGTTGAATTTGGCTGAGATTCAGATCAGCTGAACCAACCAATATCTCAGGGTCAATTTCCCATAACCCAATTATGGCATTGTGATTGATATTCTTCTTAAAACGTAAGCTCATACCTTCTTGTGTAACATTGATTTAACGAATTTAAAAAAATATTTTTTTTGTGAGATTCTATTATTTTTTTCTACTTTAGTGCACCATAACCTAACACCTAATTCTATGTTGGAAATGAAATTAAAAAGATCATCATTCAGAGGGGGAATTCTGCTTTTAATTTTCTTGTTTTTAGGAACGGGTATTTATGCCCAAAATTCAGGATTATTTCCGGTTTCCAATAACAGAAAGTACGGATATATAAACAAGAGTGGTAAAATGATCATCAAACCTCAGTTTGACTATGCAACCGTTTTTTCGGAAGGATTAGCGCATGCAAAAATTGAGGGAAAAAGAGGATTTATTGACAAGACTGGCAAATATGTAATCGATCCGATTTATGATAAGGTGAGAAATTTTTCAGATGGATTAACCGCTGTAAAAAGTAAGGGAAAATGGGGCTTCATTGATAAAACGGGAAAAGTAGTTATTGAACTGCAATTTGATTATGCTTATAGTTTTTCTGAAGGATTAGCAAGGATTCAACAGGGTGAGCAATTTGGCTTTATCGATAAGACCGGGAAATGGATAATAAAGGCGCAATTTGATGCCGCGTATGATTTCAAAGAGGGCTTGGCCAGAGTTAAGCAGGGAGATTACAAAACAGGTAAATGGGGGTACATAAATAAAACAGGTGCATTGATACTCGAATACCGCTATGATGACTCCTTTGACTTTTCGGAAGGAAAGGCAAATGTGAGAATGGGAAGTGAACAATCAGGTAAATGGGGCTTCATTGATAAGAATGGTGAATTTGTAATAGAACCAATGTTCGATAGAGCATTTACTTTTATGGAAGGCTTGTCACTTATACGAATTGGCTCATTTAAAACTGGAAAATATGGGTATATAGATACCAAAGGCGGAATCGCAGTGAATCCACAATTCTATGGTGGCCACCATTTCTCTGAAGGCCTGGCTTGTGTAAAGGAGACGAAAGATGGCAAATGGGGTTATATTGACAAGACAGGAAAAGTAGTGATCGGATTTCAATATGATATTCCTGCCGACTTTGAACACGGATTGGCAAAAGTTAGAATTGGGACTTATAAGACCGGCGTATCTGGGTTTATTGACAAAACAGGAAAGTTTATCTGGCAATCTTCCTAAGGCAAATTAATACAACATATAATTATAGCCAACTATCTATACCTAGATAGTTGGCTTTTTCTTTTGCTTTCAGTATCTTTGCACCCCGATTTTACAAGACAAGAAAAAATTATACAAACACATACAAATGGAAAATACCACCGTGGATCAGTATATAAAGAGTAAAGTAAAAGACCGTTCTCTTTCAGCATGGGGACGAAAGGAAATTACGCTTGCCGAAGCTGAGATGCCAGGGCTTATGTCATTGCGAGAAGAATATGGCAATCAAAAACCTTTAAAAGGAGCTAGGATTGCCGGTTGTCTCCATATGACTATTCAAACTGCAGTTCTCATCGAAACACTGATAGAACTCGGTGCCGAAGTTACTTGGTCATCATGTAATATATTCTCTACACAAGATCACGCTGCTGCAGCTATTGAAGCCGCTGGTATTTCAGTATATGCATGGAAAGACATGAACGAAGAAGAGTTTGAATGGTGCATTGAGCAAACATTGTTCTTCGGTGAAGACAAAAAACCCTTGAACTTAATATTAGACGACGGCGGAGACCTTACCAATATGGTATTGGATAAATATCCAGAATTGGTTGCTGATATTAAAGGACTTTCAGAAGAAACTACTACCGGCGTACATAGATTGTATGAAAGAATGAGCAAAGGTACGCTTCCAATTCCTGCTATTAATGTGAACGATTCAGTTACCAAATCAAAATTTGATAATAAATATGGTTGCAAGGAATCTTTGGTAGATGCAATTCGCAGAGCAACAGATATAATGCTCGCAGGTAAAGTTGCTGTGGTAGCCGGATACGGTGATGTTGGAAAAGGTTCTGCAGCTTCTCTAAGTGGAGCTGGAGTTAGGGTAATTGTCACCGAGATTGACCCAATTTGTGCGCTGCAAGCCGCAATGGATGGCTTTGAAGTGAGAAAAATGATTGACGCAGCTCCCCGTGCGAATATCCTTGTTACAGCAACTGGAAACAAAGACATTGTCAATGCGGAGATTTTCAAAGCGTTATCTGACAAGACAATTGTTTGTAACATCGGCCATTTTGATAATGAGATCGATATGACTTGGTTAAATGATAACTACGGAGATTCTAAAGACACCATCAAACCCCAAGTTGACAAATATGTTATAGATGGCAAAGAGATCATCCTCCTTGCTGAAGGGCGTCTTGTGAATTTAGGTTGCGCAACAGGCCATCCTTCATTTGTAATGTCTAACTCGTTCACGAACCAGACGCTTGCGCAACTCGAGCTGTGGAATAATACGGATGCTTATAAAAACGAAGTATACACACTTCCCAAGCATCTTGATGAGAAGGTTGCCCGTCTTCATTTAAAGAAAATTGGTGTTGACCTTGAAGAACTTTCGCAAGAACAAGCTGAATATATCGGCGTTGCTGTGGAAGGACCTTACAAACCAGAATATTACAGGTACTAAATACCCCCTAGTTATATATTCTTAGCAGGTTACCGTCGAAGTAGGTTTCGTACCGCTTGAGAATATCAGGCGCAGGGCCTTCCAACACTGATCCGTCAGTTAGAAGAAATTTTGAACCGCACGAGTTGTCAATTGCTGTAATACCGGACTGTTCCACTTCAATGATCGCATCTGATTCACTGGGCTGGTAAGTACAGTTTCTATCATATGCCATAAATTCATCTTGCGAAAAGCGGTAAACGATAATTCCGCGTACACCACCAGTTAAATAAATCCAGCCTCCCACTGCGTTTAAATCTGCAAACTCGGCATCAGTAGTATATATATAAATATTCACCTGTACCGACGGTATTGCATCTTCATCCTTTTTACAGCCGCTTGAAATAGTTAGCAAAACAGCTAATGAAAAAAACAGTATTTTTGAGATGGTACCGGATGCTTTCACTTGCATATCATAATTAATCGCGAGAGGTGAGCGTTTAGGTTTTAACGAAGTTATAGATAATTTGTTTTGCACGTGTTGAAATCCATATTGTCGATCACAATAATGCTATCATTGTTGGCACCCGTTTATGCGACTGCTCAACCTTCCAAATCCTATAAGAAAGACGAAAAAGCCAGAAAGAAATCAAGAGCAGGCAGTGAAAGTTTTGCCAATGATCAGGAAGCCGCATCGGCGGTACTAAAACATTATAAACAAGAACTGACCGCGCTGGATCAAGAGAGATTAGATGCTGAAGCTTCCGGTGACATGGAAAAACTTGCTAAGATCGAGCAAAAAATACGACAAGTTAAGGGGGAGATGTGCTTTACAAAGCAAAAGATTGAAGAAGATATCATTAAAGAGTATAACAAGATTCAGGAGAAACATGTTCGCAAACGAATGAAGAAGAGTAAGAAAAAATCTAAGCGAATTAACGAGAATAAAAGAGAGCCCTTCTTCAAGCGTCTCTTCAGAAAAAAACGCAGATAATGGATAACATAGGAAATCTTTTGTATGTGCTCATCGGTATTAGCTGGCTTCTGTACAGCTTTTTCAAAAAGAAGAAGCCAAAGCCACAACCTCAGCCATACAACACCGAAGAGCAAAACACATATGAAGAGGAACAAGAGGATTATGTCGAAGAGGATCAGGTACATGAACAAGAACAGATTAGCAAAGAGGAAATTCTAAGGAAGATATTCGAATCAACTGAAACCGAAGAGCCGGTTGAAGCCAAACCAGAACCGGCAGTGCAATACACGGCTCCGCCTGAGCCACCTAAGGAGCATTATATTGCCCCTGAAGTTCAGAAACCGGTTGAGGTAAGGGTTAGTGAGCCTGAGGAAGATTATTGGTTTGAGATCGACTCTGAATCGGCATCGGCTAAAGAGGAAGGTGATGAGATCGAATTTGATTTGAGAGAAGCGGTGATCGACAGTATCATCTTGAAACGGCCGGAATATTAATAAAATAGCCAAATCAATTATTAAACATGTCACAACTCACGGCAATTATTGTAGATGACGAAGAATTTGCCCGTGAGAACATTAAAATATTGCTGGAAGATAATTGCCCGGATGTCTCAATTGTAGGCATGGCAGGCACCATAAACACCGCAAGAGCCTTAATTAGTTCTCAGAGGCCCGATGTAGTTTTTCTCGATATCAGCATGCCTTCAGGCGCTGAAGGCTTCGACCTGCTGGAGAGCCTGCATGAATTCAAATTTCAGGTAGTGTTTGTTACAGCGCACAAGGAATATGCTATTCAGGCCTTTGAAGCCAATGCTGCCCATTATTTACTAAAACCTATTGACATAGATGCCCTGATTACGGCTGTAAATAAAGTAAAAACGATGGCTGAAGTGGCAAAATCTGATCCGGAAGGATATTCAGAATATACTCGTTCCATACAATCAATTGCCGATACAGTGAGGGGAGAGCTTCCCATTAGAAGAATAACGATCAACCATTCAAAAGGATTCAAAATTATTGAAGATCAATCAATTATCAGGCTCGAAGCAGATGGCAATTGCACCCAGTTATTTTTTGAAGATGGCACAAAATATCTCGACACACGTACTCTAAAAATTTACGAGTCAATCCTGAGTGAATCAAGGTTTTGCAGGATTCATAAATCTCATCTTATCAATATTTACGAGGTGAAAGAGTACCTTAGTGAAGACGGAAACTTTGCGATTTTGAAGAATGGGGAAAAAATTCCTATATCCCGGTCCAAACTGGACCTGTTCAAGCAACAAGTAGCTGGTTTATCCTAATATTTCTAGCTTAACGGTAATTCACAGAATAGCTGATTGCTACCGTTCACTAGCTGATAAGCACCTTTCAATCAACACCGGGTTAAAGAGTGTAACATTTTTTGTTATTTTAAGTAAAATATATCTGAAAGTATTAGATACAGAGAAAATATTTATATGAGAAGTACGCTGATAGCCATATTGATCTCAATCCCCGCCCTTCTGGCCGCCCAACAGTATAATTTTATCAATTATTCTATTGAAGAAGGACTGGCGCAGTCTCAGGTAGAGGATATTATTCAAGATAACAAGGGTTATTTATGGATCGCCACATTAGGTGGAATAAGCCGTTTTGATGGAAAAGAGTTCATCAGTTATTCAACATCAGATGGATTACTCGATAATCAGATCAATTGCATTACCCAATCTCAAGACGGGATCCTTTGGATTGGCACTCTGGGAGGAATTATCAGATATGATGGTAGGGTTTTTATCAACTTTCCGTTGAATACAGAGCACTCAAGCTACAATGTAGTCTGCATTACCGAAGACAGATCAGGAAACCTCTGGCTGGGAACCGATGGAGGAGGAATTTGCAAATTCAATATCTCAGGAACTGAAGCGGAAAAATATCACCTGGAATATTTCGACACTGACCAGGGGTTACAGAGTAATAAAGTTCGCGCCCTGCTGATTGATCAGGGTGGAAAACTGATAGCGGGAACAAGAAAGGGCCTCTCAATCTTTAAGTCAGGTAGTTGGCACCCGATTGACATTAACGGATTTGGAACACTAAATATCAGTGATTTGGCAATGGATCCATCAGGGTCAATATGGATCAGCACTTATGGTAATGGCATTATAAATTATAGGATCAACAAAGTCAATGATGATCAGGTATCCATTTTACAAATAAACATGGATCAGGGGCTGATCAGTGATTGGATAAGATCGATAATCATAGATAGGAAGGGAGCTCTTTGGATTTCCACTAAAAACGGTGTTAGCAAAGTTTCAAGTTCTTCTGAATTTGCTCTGAGCGATTTAGAAATCTCAAATCTTACCTCGCAGCAAGGCATGCCATCACACAACATAAAATGCATATTCGAGGATCGGGAAGGCAACCTTTGGATGGGTACGGACGGAAAAGGTATTCTCAGCTTTACAGGAGAGTCATTTGTTAGCTATACCAAGAAAGACGGCTTACTCAGTGACCTGGTAATGTCCATTGTAGAAGATAACGATAATAATCTTTGGTTTTCAACCTACGGAAGTGGAATTAGCAAATATGATGGCAGTGTGTTCCACTCTTTCACAATTAAGGACGGTATTGGTAACAACACGGTATGGGCCAGCATGAAGGATAAGGATGGTAACCTTTGGTTTGGAACATCTGATGGCATCTGTATTTATAGCAACGATAAGTTCACAACTCTAAATACACAACATGGCCTGATTTCAAAGAAAGTCACCTCGATAATTCAAGCACGGGATGCTTCCATTTGGATAGGTACATCAGAAGGAGTGTCACATTACTCGGATGGTGAATTTGTAAACTATTCTATGGAACAAGGATTTGAAGGAAAAAATGTTCGATCAATACTTGAAGCTGTGAATGGAACTGTGTGGTTTGGAACATCTGATGGACTCCACAGTTATGATGGTTCAACGTTTGTGAAATATACCGAAGAAGATGGGTTATCCAATAATACTGTTTATACAATTCTTGAGGACTCAAAGGGTACTTTGTGGATGGGAACGAAAAACGGCATAACGCACTTCAGCAACAATAAGTTCGAGACCATCATTATTGAGAAAAACTTCAGGGCTAATTTTATCAATTTTCTTGTATTTGATAGTGAAGAAAACCTCTGGGCAGGAACAAATAATGGAATTTATAGCATTGACATCAATGAGCTGGATGAAAATGGCAAACCCAAGATGGTGCATTACACAAATTGGGAAGGAATCAATAGCCTTGAAACCAACTTGAATGGATGCTACTTAGACAAACAAAACAATTTGTGGTTCTGCACCAGTGAAGGAGTTGTAAAATACGACGCATCAAAAACGAAAACCTCATCCGAAAATTCGAAACCAATCATCAATATTGCAGAGGTAAGTCTGTTTTTGGAAAAAACAGATTGGACCAAATATACGAGTGATTTCAACAGAGCCACTGGCCTTCCGGAAAATTTAGATCTTAAGCACAATCAAAACCACCTTACTTTTCATTTCACCGGAATAAGCCATTCAAACCCAGATAAAGTCAATTATAGATTTATTCTTGAGAATTTTGATAATGATTGGTCTCCGGTATCAAAGTCGAGTACAGCGACATATTCAAATCTTCCACCGGGAACTTATACGTTTAAAGTAATTGCCAACAATAAGTATGGTAACTGGAGTGAAACGCCATCTGAAATAAGTTTCATCATTTCTCCACCATTTTGGATGACATGGTGGTTTTATCTGCTATCGGCAATTGCAACAGCATTGATATCGGTTGGAATTTACAATTGGAGAATGAGTGTGATCAGGAGAAAGATGCTTACCAAACGAGTAATTCAAAAATCTAAGATGTTGGTTTTGGAACAAAAAGCCCTCAATGCGAGCATGAACCGGCATTTTATATTCAATGCATTGAACTCCATTCAATATTACATCAACAAAGAGGATAAAAAATCGGCTAATAATTACCTGACAAACTTTGCCAAACTGATTAGAAAAAACCTGGATGATGCTCAGAGTAGTTTGATAAGCTTATCAGATGAACTGGAAAGATTAGAGCTCTACCTGTCATTGGAAAACATGCGCTTTAAAAATAAATTCGACTACGAAATCAATGTGGACAAGGACTTGGATCCATCTGTTATTAAAATACCTTCAATGTTGCTTCAGCCCTTTGTAGAAAACAGCATCTGGCATGGAATCCTGCCTATGGATAAAAAAGGCATCGTATCCATAAACATAGTTAAAGGAGAAAACGAAGAACTCAAATTACAAATTGAAGACAACGGCATTGGGGTTGATACAAGTATAAGAAGAAAGGCAAATCAAAGAAAAGACCACACGTCCAAGGGAACTCAGATAACCAGGGGACGAATTGAACTGATGAAAAAAATGTCCAAAAAGAAAATTACCATCGAAGGACCGGATGAAATAAAAGATGAACACAATGTTACAAGCGGTACAAAAGTAGAAATCACATTACCAATTAATTACAACTAGATATGAAAGCAACGAAGAAAAGAATAACCGGAAATCTTAAGCTCTTAGGGTTGTTAGCCATTGCCTTGTGCATGGCCACGGTAACGGGATGTAAGAAACATGAAATCGTTGAGCCAAACTCAAGGCATCAGTGCACGGAAGGCGAGGATAAGAATGAATCGACAGCACACAAGCGAAAGGCGTATTCTACGAATCCAAGTGATGATGAATCAGGTACGGGTTTAAAGCCTAGCTCGGATGATAGGTTTCCTCCGGATAACACGATACCCGATCGGAATGGTGATGGCGATGACGGCGATGGTGATGGCGATTCTGGCTCTATAACTGATAAGGATGGAGACGACGGTGATGGCGATGGAGATTCTGGCCCTATTACTGATAAAGATGGAGACGATGGTGATGGCGATGGAGATTCTGGCCCTATTACCGATAAGGATGGAGACGACGGCGATGGAGATGGAGATGGAGAGAATAATCGAATTACAGACAAGGACGGGCAAGATTTCGACAAAGATGGAGAAAGCCCTAAGAGCAGTGGAAATTGATTGGGGAGGATTATTAACTATCGCATAAAAATCGAGTCATGATTAAAGCACTTATAATAGATGATGAAGAAAATGCCAGAGGAAATCTTCAGGTCCTTTTGCAAGATTATTGTGAAGAAGTATCTGTGGTAGCTATGCTTGACAATGTTACTGACGGACTGAAAGCGGCAAAGAAACACAAACCTGACCTCGTTTTTTTAGATATTGAAATGAATGGAGAAACAGGTTTTGATCTATTGTCAAGGATAGAGGAGATTGATTTTGATGTCGTATTTACCACAGCCCACAGCGATTACGCGTTGAAGGCATTCAAATTCAATGCTTCTGATTACTTGCTAAAGCCAATAGATATTAATGATCTGATTAAAGCAGTAGCCAAAACCAGCAAAAGACTTGGAATTCAGCTTTCGAGGAATAAGATGGAGCAAATTATCAACCGCGCCCAGCAACCTAACGAAGTCTTCAACAAAATTGGCCTACCAACGATAGACGGCCTGATTTTCGTGGAGAGAGACCATATCATCAGGTGCGAATCCGCTGACAATTACACAACTTTCTATCTCCATGATGGCAGTAAGATTATGGTATCAAAAACTATAAAGCACTTTGAAGAAATGCTCTCGGAATACAATTTCTTCAGAGTACATCAGTCTCACTTAATCAACCTCAGGCATCTTAAACAGTATCACAAAGGAGAAGGTGGCTACGCGATAATGTCTGATGATTCTTCTGTTATCATATCGAGAAGGAAAAAAGAGGCCTTTTTGAGCGGTTTGTCGGCAGCATGAATTTGTCGTCATAGCGGTCATAAATAAACAACCGCCGAATTCCAAGCCAATCCTACCACAAACATCCACGAGCAAACCAGTTTCTAATTTTCACTATTATTTCGCACGTGAATTTCGTTAATTTGATAGGGATAATAATGTCCACTTATATCTGTAAAATAAAGTTTGTATGAAAAATGTATTAATGCTTATATTTACGGCTCTTTTAAGAGGGGTTATACATTTGTTTGAGAAAGAATCACCACGATTGCTTTTCATAGAATCTAAAAAATATATTGACGATTATGCTTAGAACATTCTATTCATCTCTATTGTTTTTTCTCTTGGTATCATCAGCTGCACTCGCGCAGGATGGTGCTTTGAAAGGAAAAGTACTTGACAAAGAAACTGGAGAGCCTATTCCATTCGCCAATATCATCGCTGAACGTGCCGGTAAACTCTTTGGAGGTGCAACCACAAATTTTGATGGACAGTATCAGATCAAACCTTTACCGGCTGGAAGATATGATGTGAAGGTAACTTATGTTGGTTATAAGTCTATTTTGATGACTGATGTGATTATAACTCCTGATGCGATTACTTTTCAGACCCTAAAATTACAATCTTCGGTTTCGGAACTCGAGGTAGTGGAGATTATAGGTTATGAAATACCACTTATAAATCCTGATCAAACCCAATCTGGAGAAACGGTCACGAGAGCTGATATCGCCAGGATGCCTTCACGGGATGCCTTGGGTATAGCGGCCACTGTTGGTGGCGTTTTTCGTGGCGCTGACGGAATTAGTATTCGTGGTACGAGAAATGCATCGACTACGATTTACATCGATGGAGTTAAAGTTCGCGGCAGTGCTGGATTACCACAATCCGCAATTGAACAAGTAACGGTTGTAACAGGAGGCATACCGGCTAAGTACGGTGATGCAACCGGTGGAATTATTAGCATTACAACTAGAGGGCCTACGCCCAAATTCTACGGAGGATTAGAGTTGTTGAGTTCTGGCTTCTATGTTGGAAAAGACAAGGAAACCAACATCGGACTGGACGCCTATGGATATAACCTTTTTGGATTCAACATATCCGGGCCTTTACTCAAAATATGGGATAAAACTGACTCAGTAAAAAAACCCTTATTGAGTTACTTTATTGGAGGAGAATTAACGCATATTAAGGACAACAACCCGTCTGCGATAGGAATGTATTTTGTGAATGACGAAAAACTGGCAGAACTAAAAAAGACACCATTTCGTGCTTCTGGCACGAGTGCAGGAAATTTTGAAAATACAGAATACGTCAATCAAGGTGACCTTGAGTACTCTAAATACAGGAAAAACGCGGCTGGAACAGGTTTCAAGTTATCTGGAAAATTTGATGTTAGAACTGCACCAAAAATCAATTTGACTTTTGGTGGAAATTTGGACTGGGGTCAGGGTAGAGCCTTTAGCTGGGCGAATTCCATGTTCAATTACGATAACAACGGACGGTATTCAAATACCACATGGAGAGCTTACGTGAGATTTACGCAGAAATTTGATTCTCCGGAAGAAGCCTTAGATGAAAATAACACCTCTTCTATAAAAAATGCATTTTATACCTTGCATGTGGACTATTCTGAGGTGTTTGGCAGTTTTCAAGATGCCACTCACAGGGATAACTTATTCGACTATGGGTATGTAGGGAAATTTACGACTTACACTATAAACACTTATACCCTCGGTTTCGATTCGGTATCCGGATATGGTGGCCTTATACACGACGCATTCTTTGACACACTCTATGAATTTACTCCATCAAGCATTAATCAGGATGCTTCGGATTATACGCAGAGCTTTTATGACCTTCAGACCGAACCGGTGTTAAATTACAACCAGGTGCTGGATGGCAGAGGACTACCAAACGGATTTCAACCTGGAGACCTTTCCGATCAAGTGTATAATATCTGGTTAAGCCCCGGAAGAATTTCGAATGGATATTCTTATTACAAACAAAATCAATTTAGGGTAATCGCTTCGGGTTCGGCTGACATCCTTGGCAACCACGAGATCTCAGCTGGTTTTGAATACGAGCAAAGAACTGACAGGGGTTATAACGTGAATCCGGTGGGATTATGGAGACAAATGAGGCAACTGACCAATCTTCACATATCGCAATTAGATAAGAATAATCCTCAACCTCAATTTATTGATCTTAATGGAACGCCGACAACGGCGGATGATACGATCTACATCGGAGTTGTCGATTTCCCAAGAAGATTCGACGGGGCATCTCAGGCATTTTTTGATTTTAATTTAAGGCAAAAATTGGGCCTTACAACTAATGGCCTCGATTGGATTGATTTAAATTCGCTTCCTCCAAGCACCTTTTCACTCGACATGTTCAGCCCGGATGAGCTCCTTAACAATGGCGCTAGTTATGTGGGTTATTATGGTTATGATTATACGGGAAAGAAGTTAAAAACCAATCCCAGTTTGGATGATTTCTTCAACCAGGTTAGAACTGTTGAAGGTTACAACGGACCAACTATATATGATCGACCGGTGGGATCATACCAGCCCAATTACGTTGCTGGCTATATCCAAGACAAATTTGCGTTTAAAGACCTGATATTCAATTTGGGGATTAGGGTAGATCGCTTCGATGCAAACCAAAAAGTTCTTAAAGATCCATACCTTCTTTTCCCTGCAATTACAGCCGGAGAAGTAAAAGCCGGTACTGATCGAGCCCATCTTTCTGACGCTGTACCTACCAGCATTGAAGACGACTATATAGTTTATGTAGACAACATTGCGAATCCTGGAAAAATAAAAGGTTATAGAAACGGTGATACCTGGTACAACTCAAGCGGAACTGAAATTCCAAATCCAACACCATTATTAGGCTCTTTTGGCATTCAACCATATCTGGTTGACAAAGACAAAACTGATTCACGACAAATTACATCAGAGGCATTTGAAGATTACAAGCCGCAAACTAATTTCATGCCTCGTATTGCATTTTCTTTCCCAATATCGGATGAGGCATTGTTCTTTGCACACTACGACATCTTAACAAGAAGGCCTGAAACGGGAGGGAATTCTATTGAAAGGCTTGCTCCCTCTCAATACTTGTTTCTGGGAAGTCAAAGCAGGGTTGTTAACAACCCGAACCTGAAACCTTCTAAAACGGTCGATTACGAATTGGGATATCAGCAAAAACTGAATAATTATTCATCATTAAAACTCTCTGTTTTCTACAAAGAGATGAGGGATCAACTTGTTTATATCAGAGTTGTTGAGGCTTACCCGAATAGTTACAATACCTGGGGTAACAAGGATTTTGGTACGGTTAAAGGACTGACCGTTGCCTATGATCTGAGAAGAAAAGGAAATGTTAGGATAAGAGCGAGTTATACATTGCAGTTTGCAGATGGAACTGGGTCTGGTTCTGACATAGCTCTCAACGTTATTAGCTCCGGACAACCCAACCTGAAAACAATCAATGCCCTTGATTGGGATCAGCGGCACAGAATTCAGACTTCCTTTGATTATCATTATAAAAAGGGCAAAGATTACAATGGCCCGGTCTGGTTTGACAAGAAAGTATTTGAAGAGGCTGGATTTAATATTATTCTGATAGGAGGGTCAGGACTTCCCTATAGCAAGCAAAGAAAGGTTACCCAGGAAGGTGCATTTGGCAGATCAAATTCTGTGCTTCTGGGAACTTTGAATGGCTCACGTTTGCCTTGGCAGATCAATGTGGATGCCCGGGTGGACAAGAACTTTGATCTGAAATGGGGAAAAGAAAACAAGAAAGCTGCATTCCTAACGGTTTATTTTCAGATACTCAATGTTTTAAATACTAAAAATATAGTAAGCGTGTATGAGGCAACCGGCAACCCGGATGATGATGGATATTTGAGTGACCCAGGTTCACAAAATTCGATCGCCGGGTTAAATGATGAAGAATCATTCAGAATGCTGTATGCTTATAAGATCAATAATCCTTTCAATTATAGTGTCCCAAGAAGGATTCGTCTTGGCTTGCAGCTTAACTTTTAATTGGAATTTCAAAACACGAATATGAAACTCAACGTAATAATTGGAATAGCTCTCTTTACTCTATCCAGCATCGTATGGATAAATAATTCTGTCGCTGAACGGTACCCACTGGCTAAAGAGGACAAAATCATTGATGAAAATGCTGACAACAACGATGCACAGCAAAAGTCCAGCGGAACTAATTCGCTGCTGGCGGGATGCGCAGAGCCAAACGGTGCTACCTTTATGGAGTTTAACAACGTCCGGGCATTGATTCATACGGGTGGCGACATGTTTTGGGATTTATTAAGCGAAGTAAAGTATGAGGTGCCAAAAAATTCATTAAAGCACTCCATGTTTCTCTCCTCCTTATGGCTGGGTGGAACCGATGTTAACCAGCAATTAAGGATTGCGGCCCAAAGATACCGTACTAACGGAGTAGACTTCTGGACCGGCCCTCTGGATACATCAGGAACAGCTGAAATTACGCCGGAGGTATGCGCGGAATGGGATAAGCACTTTATCATTACAAGGCAGGAGGTTGACAAGTTTGTGGCATGGTTTAATGACCCCGAGGCGCATACTGACTATGTTATTCCAAATTCCATACTGGACTGGCCCGCTCATGGAGATGTTTCGAAAGGACAAGCATATTACATGGCTCCCTTCTATGATGAAGACGGAAATGGATTTTATGACCCATACAAAGGTGATTATCCATACTATGATCTCAAAAATGAAGAATGTAACCGAAGCCGCGACAGGGTGTCTAAACTTTTCGGTGATATAACCTTCTGGTTCGTATTCAACGATAAGGGTAATATTCATAAAGAAACTGAGGGTGATGCCATTGGACTTGAAGTTCAGGCACAGCAATTTGCATTTGCCACAAACGACGAGATCAACAACATGACATTTACTAACTATCGTATTATCAACAGGTCCACTTTTACTTTGATTGAGACTTATTTCGGCACCAACTTCGACCCGGATCTTGGTTATCCTCAGGATGATTACGTGGGATGCGATGTAAAGAGAGGATTGGGTTATTGTTACAACGGCAAGGCGGTTGATGGATCAGGTGCAACAGGCCATTATGGAGCCAATCCCCCCGCCATAGGTGTCGACTTCTTTGAAGGCCCATTTCAAGATCCCGACAACCTGGATAATCCTCAAGACTCTGCCTGTAATGCTTTTATCAATGGCAGTATCAACGGATTGAATTTTGGCGATGGTGAAATTGACAATGAAAGGTGGGGAATGAGAAGATTGGTTTACTATTGTAACTCTGGAACAGGGTGTGACTTTCAAGTGCAGGGAGACCCCAGCATTGCTGTACATTACTATGCTTACCTTAGGGGATATTGGAAAGACGGGACAAGAATGGTATATGGCGGGAATGGACATATAGGAAGCTGTACGTCTTGTGAATACGCTGATTTCATGTTCCCGGGCGCAAAATCCAATCCTACGCAAACTGATGAGTGTAATTGGGGAGTTTGCCAGAATCCGGATGGTACGAATTGCGGAATTACTCCTGGTGACCCTTTACCCTGGACGGAGCAACAAGCCAACAATGTAGAAGGTGACAGAAGATTTGTTCACTCCGCTGGCCCATTTACCTTGGCTCCGGGAGCTGAAAATGACATTACCGTAGGTATTATCTGGGCAAGAGCCTCAAGTAGCGATCCATTTCAATCTGTAGAATTGGTAAGGCTAGCCGATGATAAAGCGCAGGCACTATTCGACAACTGCTTCAAAGTACTGAATGGCCCCGATGCCCCTGTTCTTACTTCTCAGGAACTGGATCAGGAGATCATTCTTTATATTTCCAATCCTGTTACCTCAAATAACTATAATGAGAGCTATCATGAACGCGATCCGTTAATAATAGTTCCTCAATTTTTCCCTGGGAGTGAAGACGGAGAAATTATTGACGTCGAATATAGATTTCAGGGTTACCAGATTTTTCAACTCAAAGATTCGAGTGTTTCGGTAACAGATGTTGGAGATGGTGAACTAGCCAGGCTCGTTGCGCAAGTGGATATCAAAGACGGTATTGCCAAGCTGGTAAATCTGGAATTTGATGAAGCCATTGGAGCCGAGGTTCCAACGTTAATGGTTGATGGAAAGGATAAGGGAATTTCGCACTCTTTCAGGATAACGGATGATGAATTTGCAACAGGTACTAAAGCCCTTGTGAATCACAAGAGGTACTATTTCCTGGCATTGGCCTATTCTCATAATCAATATTACCTGTATAATGGATATCCGGATAGCTTATCAATAGCATCAAACAAAAAGCCTTATCTGGCAGGGCGTAAAACCGGTTCTGGTGGGTCAATAGAAAGTATTACCTGCATACCTCATATATCTGAAGTTGAGATGAACGGAACTCAAATAAACTCCGTTTACGGCGACAGTCCGGAAGTTACAAGAATTGAGGGCCAGGGTAATGGAGGATTAAATTTAGAACTCAGCAGCAGCTCTATTAACGCTATAATGGCTGGTGAACCGTGGTCTGCACAGCAACTCACTTATTTAAAGAACGCCGGGCCATTAGGAGTAAAGGTAATTGATCCGCTACAAGTGAAAGGGGGGCAATACATTGTTAAATTCTTCCTGGACCCCAGAGATACGGTTCCCGTTGTTGGTATGGTTCTGAACCAGGCTCCTCCCGGTACCGCCGCTCTTACAAACTTTGAAATTGATAAATCATACAGAGATAGATTTACTGTAGGCCAAGTTGTATATATTGAAGGAAGCAAGGAAAATGATGGTGAGTGGACAATATTCAAAATTGCCAAGAGCGGTCAGGTTGGACATGGTAATTACCTGGCAATTACAACGGAAGAGTATATGACAGATAATGATAAAAATCAAATGGGCGTTGTTTATCCAGGATATCGCTGGGCGCTCATGAATGCGAGCAATCCAACGGATACGATTTTCATCTCCGAACATACGATAAATACTCGTGCGGAAGAGTTAATTACCAGTTTAGGGATCTCTATTACTATTGAACAGGTGAGACATCCAGGTCCTGCGTATGCCATACCACAAAAGTTGACCGGTAGTGCTGCAGTAATAGGTGCGACAAATCCAGATCCGGCAAATGGATTTTTGGTATCATCAATGACCTTCTCGGATCCAAATAATAGATGGCTTACAGGAGTTACAGACGGAGATGCGCCTAATGGCCTGAATTGGATTAGATCGGGAACCGGTGATCTTGACTATATCGGTATTGATGATGCTGGATCCTTTGAAAATCTTGTTGGGGGAGTTTGGGCGCCTGGAAGGCTTGCCAGCAAAGATACGTTGGGCCCGATGTATGAATACAAAACCAACAATGACCGCCCAACCATGGCGAATCTAGCAAGTGTAAATATTGTCATTACAGCTGACAAAAGTAAATGGACAAGGTCTGTTGTTATAGAGCAGGAAGAATACACGCTCTATACCCAACCTCTGGGTTCCTCAATACCAAAACTTAATCTACGAGGAGGACTTTCCGTTGACAAGAATGGAGTGCCATTTGATACTACAGGAGGCAACAGCATTACCGACCCGCCGAGCACCAACCCAAATGCTGCCAATTACATCTCGAACACTGGAATGGGTTGGTTTCCGGGCTATGCAATCAATATTGAAACTGGAGAACGCCTGAACATTATGTTCGGTGAAGATTCATGGCTGGCCAATGGAAATGACATGATCTGGAATCCTACCTCTGATTTAACCAATCCTATCTTTGGTAATACCGTAGGATGTCTGGGATGCGCCCCAGATGTGTGCAGCAATCAGAATCCATGCCTGCCTTTCCGTGCAGGAGGCAAGCACTTCATTTATATAATGGGCCATAATGGAGATGATACTACAAGTATCTTGCTTGCAAGAGGGGATGTTCCGAATTATGACGCCTGCGCTTATACCAGACAGATGTACATAAAACTGGAATCCTTGACAAATCCAACTCAAATTTCCGATGCCAAGATGGCCATATTCAATGATGTTATGTGGGTTGGATTTCCCATGCTGCACGAAGACTTTGATTTCTCGAATCCTTCACAAATTCCATCGGATGTTACGGTAAAACTTAGGGTTCAGAGACCTTACATGAGGAATTTCTCAACTGATTCGAATATGGCCAGCACCCCCTTGAATGACAATAACCCCATGTATATATTTGATCTGGATGATTTCGCAACGAGAACTAACGTTAATGAAATCGCGGTGGATGCTCTACAGGATATTAATATAGTACCCAACCCGTATTTCGCATTCTCAACTTATGAAACAGGCCAATTAGACCACAGGGTTAGGATCATTAATCTACCGGCAGAATGTACTGTGTCGATTTATAATTTAAATGGGACATTGATAAGACAATTTGAAAGAGATGACAATACGATCACTTCAATTGATTGGAATTTGAAAAATTTCAAGAATGTTCCGATAGCAAGTGGGGTTTACTTGATACATATAAATGCCCCTGGAATTGGAGAAAGAATATTGAAATGGTTTGGTGTACTCAGGCCTATTGATCTCGACTCATTTTAGTGGTAAGATGAATACGTTATTTTTAACAACAATAATCTAAGTGGAAGATGAAAATTAATATTGCAGCATTTACTCTCTTAACATTATTATGTGTTCAGAACCTCTCATTTGCTGGAAATCCGGATAGACAGGGATCGGCAGGAGCGGCTGAACTATTAATCAACCCATGGGGAAGAAGTTCTGGCTGGGGAGGAGCCGGCATTGCCTCGATTAGGGGATTAGAGGCTCAATATTCGAATGTTGCAGGTACTGCTTTCACTCGTAAAACAGAACTAATATTCGCCAGAACGCAATGGTTAAAGGGTACTGATATAAGTATTAATGCATTTGGTTTATCACAAAGGGTTGGTGAGACTGCTGTCGTCACATTGGGAATTGCATCTATGTCGTTTGGAGAAATAGAAAGAACCACTGTTGAAAATCCTGAAGGGGGCATAGGATTTTTTTCGCCTTCTTTTTTTAATTTTTCTCTTTCCTACGCGAAAGAGTTTTCGAGAAGTATTTACGGAGGGCTTACCTTTAAAGTAATTTCAGAATCAATATCAGACGTTAAAGCATCGGGGGTGGCATTTGATGCAGGAATTCAATATATAACCGGATTGAAGAAAGGGCAGAAGGACAACTTAAAATTTGGAATTGCATTGAAAAATGTAGGTCCTACAATGAAATATTCTGGCGATGGTCTTTCTTTCAGGGACGTTATTTCCAGCAGTGAAGTTGACTTAACAATTGAGCAACGTTCTGCTAAATATGAATTGCCATCTTCATTAAGCATGGGGGCTTCTTATGACATCCGATTCGGCGGGTCTGATTCATTGGATATTCCTTCTATGCATAGAGTGACGCCAGCGTTGACATTCAGCGCTAATTCATTTAGCAAGGATCAGCTCAGAATTGGTGTGGAATACGCGTATAAGACGTATTTTATGGTTAGGGTTGGTTATGTATATGAAGGAGGTAAGGAATCTACTACATTCTTAACGGGCCCTACGGCAGGGATAACTTTTGAAGTTCCGTTGGGCAATAAAAGCGGAACCACCATGGGAATTGATTACTCGTACCGTGACACCAATCCATTTACAGGTGTGCATTCTATTGGACTAAGATTTAGTCTCTAATCAATATTAGCCTAATTGCTCCTGACCGCAAGTATTCTATCAGATACCAGATAGGCTTTTAAAGACTAAACACGAGCATCCAATTTTATTTCTTATCTTAGATAAAGTAATGTGCAACTGATTTATCATCTTTAACCATTTCACAAGTGGAATATTTTACTAAAGAGGGTTTGAAAAAGTTCATGGAAGAGTTGAATCAACTGAAATCAGTTGAGAGGCCTTCCATAACCAAACAAATAGCTGAAGCGAGGGACAAGGGCGACCTGTCGGAAAATGCCGAGTATCATGCTGCAAAAGATGCCCAGGGAATGTTGGAATTAAAGATCGCCAAGTTAGAAGCAATTGCCGCTGACGCCCGAGTATTGGACGAGAACAACCTGGACACCTCAAAAGTGGTGATACTCACCACGGTGAAGATCAAAAACAAAGATAACAATGCAGAGATGGAATACATGCTGGTGGCGGAAAGTGAGTCGGATCTGAAGGCTGGAAAAATTTCTGTTGATTCTCCGATGGGAAAGGGTTTATTGGGCAAGAAAAAAGGTGAGATCGCTATTATTAAAGTTCCCAACGGTAAAATGAAATTTGAAATAATGAAGATCTCGCGCTGAGCGGTTATGGCAAGTGTTTTTTCAAAGATCATAGAGGGTGACATTCCTTGTTATAAAATTGCTGAATCAGAAGATTATTTTGCCTTCCTCGATATAAATCCTCTTACAAAAGGGCACACACTCGTAATTCCAAAGCTAGAGACCGACTATCTTTTTGATCTGGATAATGATAACTATTCAGGTTTGATGCTTTTTGCTAAGCGCGTAGCCATTGCCATTAAAAAGACAATTGAATGTGAAAGGATTGGTGTTGCAGTTATAGGACTTGAAGTTCCTCATGCCCACATTCATCTTGTTCCGATTAACGGAATTTACGATATAGATTTTTCTAAACCTAAGCTCGCACTTTCTGAAACCGAATTTATGGAGATTGCCACCAGTATCGCTGCAGTGTTCAACGAGCGGTAGTGAGAAGGTTATACCTTGCGGCCTGGATTATCACTTAAGAATGCCTTCCAGCCGGAGTAACTCTTGCCAGCCGTTCCAAGATCCTTTTGAAAATAGTGACAAACAGCTGCTGCCAGTCCATCCGTTGCATCCAAATGCTTGGGCATCTTTTCTATAACCAACAATGATTGGAGCATTGATGCCACCTGCTCCTTAGAAGCGTTTCCATAGCCTGTAATGGCCTTTTTTATTTTTTTGGGAGAGTATTCAAATATGGGTATATCCCGGTATAGTGCAGCTGCCATGGCCACTCCCTGCGCCCTTCCCAATTTCAGCATGGATTGAACATTTTTTCCGAAAAATGGCGCCTCTATTGCCAATTGGTCTGGTTTATACTCGGTGATCAGGGAAAGTGTTTTTTCAAAAATCCTTTTGAGCTTATCTGCGTGGGTTGGAAGCTTGTTTAGAAACAATACATCAAGTGTGATGAGTTTCATGGCCGATCCCTGAACGTGTATCAGGCCATAACCCATGATGGTAGTTCCAGGATCAATACCTAAGATTACCCTGTCTTCGTTAGCCAATATTTAATGATTTTTACAAATCTGTGAAATTATAGACCCATCTTCTTCTTTAGCGCAGCATATTTTGCGTCGTCACCTACTCTAACATACAAACGAAGCAAGCTTTGCAATACCACCGTATCTTCGTTATCTATTACGAGTGCTGCTTCGAAATAGGGAATTGCCTGTCCAAAAATATTTTCTGCCCTCGCCTTTTCTTTGGCATATTCCTCATTGGATTTTATATCCTTCGCCACTTCCATAATCTTTACACCTTCGTTATAAAACATAACACCGAGGTTATAATTTGGAAGAAACGATGAAGGGTCTATTTCCAAGGCCTCCTTAAAGTCTGCTGCCGCTTTATCAAGGTCCCCATTTTTCTGATGCAAGGTTCCTCTTACCATATACAATGCATTGTTCTCCGGATCATATTCAATATCAGCTCCAAGTCTCTTCATCAACTCATCCGACTTACCCAATGCAATTGACAAATCAACTTGTTCTCGTACCAGAACTGCATTGTCGTAAAACCGCTTCCTGCCCATTTCAACATATTCCAATGCCTTCACCGTGTCTTTTTCTTCCTGCATTAATCTGCTCATAGATATGTAGATCATCGGATCGTTGTAATTCATCCCTATTAATTTCGTGAGATGCACCTTTGCCTTTTCATCGTCACCCATTTTATTTGCAGCATAATACTTGTAGAGGATGATCTTTTTTTCGGAAACATTGTTTCTGGCCAGGTCTTTGCCGGTATCATACTGCAAGCAACCATGTACAAGCTCATAGAGATGGGCAGCTTCCGCATACTTTTCATCAAAATATTTATCCTGCCCTTCAAAGAAGCACAAAATTGCAGCCGTCATGAGAAAAACTTTCGTGGAGTCCTTCAGCGTTTTTTTCTCATCTTCCTCAATGCATTTCAACAAACTCTCCGTGGCAATGCGAATAGCATCCAACTCAATGTCCTTTCTTTTCTGCTGGTGAATCATCAGATAAGTCCTTCCCCGATAATACCACATTTTTACGCTGTTCGCCGTCTTGGGGTGTACCGCTGCCAAATCAATGTACTTCTTAGCCTCTTCAAGCTCATCATACTTCTCCTTTATTCCAGCCACCATGCTTCCATCAACTGCAGTTATGGAAGTTAGCCCGATTGCCTTGGCCGCACTCTGAACATTGTTCTTTTGGGCCAAGGCTATCGCTGAAGTCAAAAGCAAGACAATGAAAAAATAAATCTTTCTCATATTGTTAATTTTTCGGTTATCTGTTATTCCTCGTTTCAAATACTATACCAAAGGGACAACCTCCAGAGGTAGATCAAGATGATGCGGCGTTAATAGATCAATATCTATTTCACTGTATAAGTAGCTCTCGATATGGGGTTACCCGTCTTATCCAGTTGGCTAAATTTTCCATAGCCCAGGGCATCCACTTTCTCTTTGAACAGATATTTATTCCCAACAACCAATATGACCATATTATTCGGTCTGATTTCCTCTCTAGCCAATTTGTTAATGTCAGCTTTAGAAAGGCCTCTAACCACTTCAGCTTGCTGTTCCTTGAAGTCTTTTGGGAGCTTAAAATGGAGAATTGTGTTTAAGTAACCGAGTTTTTGAAATGCCGTTTCATAATTCAATACATCTCTTTGCAAGATATTTGACTTCGTAAATTCCAGTTCCTCATCTGTGATTCCATTTTCTACATAGTTATTAATCTCCTTCATAAATTCCACAATTGTGCTGTCTGTCTGGTCCGCTTTCACCGTTGCCTGCGCCCTGAATGCACCTGGATAATCACCTCCAGAAAACCCTGATCGCGCACCATAAGTAAATCCCTTGTCCTCCCTTAAATTCAAATTGATCCGGCTGTTAAAAGCTCCTCCCAATGCGAAATTCATTACAGTACTTTGAAAATTAACTCCTGTAGCATCAAATTTATTAGAGATATGGCCTATCACAACTGTTGTATTTGCCGACTTATAATCTGACTGATGAACTACAAACACCTTCGTTTTTTCATATTTAGGCAGCTCTTCCATGCTTAATTCTGGCATCTGGACAGCCTTCGCTTTCCAACTCTTCAGAAATCCGAGCTTTGCTATCATCTCATCCTTGTCAAAATCTCCTACCGCAATAACATTGGTCACTGACGGTGAATAATACGTCTCATAATAAGATTTTAGATCAGCCAACTTCAATTTATGCACTTGATTGTAGGTACCCGTAAAGTGTGAGCCCAAAAATGTTTTGCCATAAATCAGTTTATTAAACACTTTTTCTGCAGTTATGGTTCCACTGCTTTTTTGTGATTTAATACTGGCAAGAACTTGTTTTTTAACACGATCAAAATCCTCTTCATCAAATCCAGGCCTGTATAACTTCTCCTCAAGAATTTTTAATGTTGCGTCCAGGTTTTCCTTAAAAGAAATGATAATAATATTCGATTGCACCCCGCCCGCAGTAATGCCAATGTCACTTCCTAGACGCTCAAGTTTGGCACTGATCTCTTCAGTGGTAAAATTCTGCGTGCCTTCATTCAACAATGCAGCTGTTAAAAAAGCTGCACCCTGTTTAGAACCCTTATTACCGTCAACTATGTGCCCGCCCTCCATGCTCATTAGAATAATGACCTTGGAATTTTCTTTGTATTGAGTAGTACTAATTTGCAAGCCATTATCAAATTTTTCCGTATAATAATCAGGAATAACCGCTTCCTTTTGATCCCCTTGTGTCGGTTGAACACTTCTGTCAAAACTGTCCTTGGCCTTATTGTAAACCAAGCCTTTATACTCTGCAGGCAATTCAACGCTTATAGCTGCATAGGGATTGAAGCTCTCCTTTTTCCATTTTCTTCTCTTTATCATATCCGCTTCAGTTTTAATCTCTGGAAGAGGCCAGATATTTACAAACAACGCATTTCGGCCCTTTATATATCTTTCATGCACTCTAATAAGGTCTTCCTTGGTGACGCGTGCATACCTATCCAGTTCATCCTGAATATTCCTTTTTCTACGTGAGAACATTTGCCATTGAGCCAACATCAGGGCTTTTTCAAAAATACTCTCTCCCTGATCCCATATGGCCGAACGTGTTACTTCTTTAGCACGGAGCAAGGCATCATCCGTAATGCCTTCCGCTGAAAAATCATCTAATGTTTTCCTTATCAATATTTCGGTATCGTTGAATGATATTTGCGTTCCGTCTTTTAATACGGGATATGCATATATATGAATTGAAAATTCCCCGCTCAACTCCCTTGCTTGGTGAAATACAAAGGCTATTGGTGCCCTCTTGGATTTTACAAAATTCTTATAAAAAATAGAGTTATTACCAGATCCCATTATATCTGCCAGTAAGTCCAACGCTGCCTCATCCCTGTGATATATTGGCACACCTTCAAAAGTCATTGTCGTTAAGGGTTGATAAATATCATCCCGGCTATTGGCGTACTTGTCATCCGGAATAATAACTTTAGGCACCCTTTGCTTTACCACTTCTGGCCCAGCAGGAATGGAACCAAAATATTTTACGGCATAGGCCAACACCTCCTTGGGATTCACATCACCTGTAATACCTAAAATTGCGTTATTCGGGCCATACCATCTCAAAAAGAAGTTTTTCAAATCACTTTCATCGGCTCTGTCCAAATCATCCGAATACCCAATTACAGGCCAGCTATAGGGATGGCCAGAAGGATACAAATTTTGACCCGCTATCTCCCACATCAATCCATAGGGGAGATTAATCTGGTTCTGCATTTTTTCCTTCTTTACCACTTTCCTCTGATTCTCAAAACCTTTTTTCGTCACTGCGTCGTGCAAGAATCCCATTCTATCTGCCTCTAACCACAAACAGGTCTCTACCATGCTGTTTGGAACAGTTTCATAATAGAAAGTAAAGTCATTCGTCGTAAAGGCGTTATTGCCACCGCCGCCTTTACCTACAATTCTGAAATGATCTTCATCCCCGACATTATCAGACCCCTGAAACATCATATGCTCAAAAAAGTGGGCAAAACCCGATTTCCCAGGGGTTTCTCTTGCTGAACCCACGTGATAGGAAACAGATACTATAGCAATTGGATCAGAGTGATCCTCATGAATGATAACAGTAAGCCCATTCGACAATTTCCATTTTTCATAGGTGACTATATTTTTACCTGGAATTGCCTCCACTTTTTCAATAAGGACAGGTGCTCCAGGATCAGCAGTAGCTGCCTCTTTTGTTTGAGCAGAAAGAAAAGTTGAAACGAATATACTAAGAGTAAAGAGTACGAAATTTTTCATAACGAGAATATATTTTGAGTTATTTGTTAACCAGATTATTCAAAGAGGAACAAATTTAATTATTTTACCTTATAGAAAGAGAAAACTTCCTCTTTTTCATTGTATTAATAATTGGCCATTCATGTCCAATTAATACAAAACATGTACCATCTTCGCATGACAATGTTCACACTCTCTGAAAATTGAAGGCTCCTGCAAAAAAGGCGTGGATATCATCCCTGATCAAAGGATCCGTAATTGTCCTTTCATTTGCCTTCATTTACAATCAAATTTTTTACGAGGAAAACCTCACAGATATAGCAGACGCAGCTTCTCAAATGGTAACGACTTCATCGGACTTGCTGTTATTGGCACTAGTTTTTGCAATGATGTTTTTGAATTGGGGAATTGAATCGCTGAAATGGATGTTTCTAATTCAAAAGATTGAATCAATTTCTTATGGGAGATCATTTAAAGCTGTTTTGGCTGGAACCTGTGTGAGTATTTTTACTCCCAACCGGATTGGAGAGTTTGGCGGCAGGGTGTTTTTTTTGAAACAAGGCGACAGGATTCAAGCATCATTAATAACAATTTTAGGCAGCATGGGCCAATTGATGATCACATTCATTCTCGGTTCTATTTCCCTGCTTATCTACCTTGCCTATTATTTCGAGGGTGGGTTGAACAATTATTGGTTGTACTCCATTTCTTTTTTGGTGATGATCTCCATATTCTTTTGTCTTTTATTTTTTATGAATGTGCAGTTCGCAACCAATCTTTTAAATAAACTCCCAAAATTCTTTATCAATTATTTGAAAGAAAAATTACAGTTGAAATGGAGAAAATATACCGAGGTATTCTCATTCTACTCTTATAAAGAGCTCATTTACCTTCTCCTCCTCAGCCTGGTGAGATACGGCGTATTTACACTTCAATTCTACCTGCTACTTGTCCTTTTTGAAGTAGATTTAAAATTTTCAGAGGCCATCCTTATGATTGTTTTGTCATTTTTCGTATTGGCCGCAGTTCCAACCGTTGCACTAACTGAACTTGGTGTCAGGGGTTCGGTTTCTATATTTTTCATCGGGCTGGTAAGCACCAATACACTGGGAATCCTGGTTTCCTCATTTGCATTATGGATTATTAACTTGGTAATACCAGCACTTATTGGCTCTTTATTCGTTCTGGAGCTGAACTTCTTTCGAGCCTCCACTGTTCAATCCGAAACGAAAGATTTATCTTAACGATGACTGGCAAAGCACGAAACAAATCTCAATAATGGCATATTTGATTGCTGCAAGCATTTTTACCCTTGCTTATTGTGTACTGATGCTATTCTACACTTACGGCTGGCTCAAACTCACTAATAAGGAATCCGGGCCGATCGTGCAACCAAGCACCCTGATCAGCGTGATTTTATCAGTGAGAAATGAAGAAAAAGTTATTGAAAATTGCCTCTTACACTTGGCCGGGCAGGATTATCCTACACATTTGTTTGAAATATTGATTATCAACGACAACTGCTCAGACGCCACCATTCAGGTTGCCAATTCATTTATTAGTTCAAAATCGGATTTCAATTGTACAATATTGGAACTCCGGGACCAATCTCCACTAACCAACAACAAGAAAGAGGCCATTACCTTTGGAGTATCAAAAGCTTCGGGTGAGCTTATAATTACTACTGATGGCGATTGTACAATGGGAGCTTCCTGGCTATCTACTATTGCGGCATATTATGAAGGAAATAGACCCAAAATGATTTCCTCCCCGGTAGTTTTTCAGGCGCAAGCTTCATTTGCCGGCAATCTTCAGGCCTTAGAATTCATTGGTCTTGTAGCATCCGGAGCAGCATCGATTGCTACAGGCCATCCTGTTATGTGCAATGGCGCAAATTTAGCTTATGAAAAAACAGTTTTCAACCAGGTTGACGGTTTCGCTGGGGATAAATCTGCTTCAGGGGACGATATTTTCTTAATGTACAAGATTGCCAATTTCCACCCTGGAGGAGTTCATTTCTTAAAAAACGATAAGGCAATTGTAACAGCAGAACCAGTACAGACCATCAACGGTTTTTTAAACCAGCGCATGCGTTGGGTATCTAAAACCAAACTGTTGAAGGACACATATTCATTTATGGTGGCAATTATCGTATATGGCACCAATTTATTATTGGCAGTTGGAGCTATTCTTTTGATTGCTTCACCTGATTTCAACGAATTGCTTTTTATACTTATCTTTAGCGCCAAATTTATCATCGATTTTATATTTTTATTTGTTGCAACCAGCTTTTTCAAAAAGGGAAATTTAATGTGGTATTTTCTTCCCTGTGAGATATTGAATGTATTTTACGTTTCAATTATCGGGTTGATAGGTTCACTTAAACAATATTCCTGGAAGAATTGATATTCAACTGAAATACTGGATTATTTTCTGTTGGAATTTGGAAAGAAAAGAATGGCAAACACGAAAAGCCCGAACAAATCTAAATCATTATCGCATCAAGCGTGGCAGCGGTTTAAGAGAAACAATATTGCTGTAGTTGGATCGGTTATTATTTTGATCTCCATCATGGTTGCCATTCTAGGCCCCTTGATACAACCTGATTCAACCCCCAGTGCCAATGAAATGGCGCTGCAACTCACTACCAAAAAGCCGGGCTTCACGGTAAACACGTTAAAAGTGACCAAAAACCAGGATGAAATCTCCGTCAATATATTCAGCAAACTTGCCTTTGGTGAACCCAGGCCTTACCGTGAGATCCCGATCTACGACTATTGGTTTGAAGGTGAAAACATCGTGGTGGAAAGCTATACAGGACTGGAAATCAACAACGGGATAGAAGCAAGGTACAATCTGGCAGATGTGGTCTATTCCATTAACTTCAATAATTTATTCAAGCGCACCGCTGATGGCTACCTGGAATTCTATGACTTCGAAGGAAATAAAATAAGAAAATCCGTGGATGAACTAATCACCGAAATAGAAATGAATCATATAGTTACAAGGAAGTATTGGTTGGGTACTGATCGTTTCGGACGAGATTTGCTGAGTAGGCTGCTGGCGGGAACACGTGTATCACTGTCGGTAGGCTTTATTTCGGTCATCATATCCCTGCTTCTCGGTGTTCTGCTGGGAGCGCTTGCCGGTTTTTTCCGGGGTTGGGTTGACGATCTCATTTTGTGGTTTATTCAGGTAGTTTGGTCCATTCCCACTTTACTGCTGGTAATAGCGATTACCTTCGCATTAGGCAAGGGCTTTTGGCAGATCTTTATTGCCGTTGGATTATCTATGTGGCCTGATATAGCGAGAATCGTAAGAGGCCAGATTCTAAGTATGCGTGAAATGGAATTTGTTGAGGCTAGCCGAGCCCTGGGGTTCAGCAATTTCCGTATCATCACCCGTCATATTCTTCCGAATACCATGGGGCCTGTAATCGTTGTATCAGCAGCTAATTTCGCTACTGCTATTCTTCTAGAGGCAGGATTAAGCTTTCTGGGTATAGGAGCTCAACCACCCATGCCCACATGGGGAGGAATGATCAAGGATCACTACGGATATATCATCGTCGATGCAGCATACCTGGCCATACTGCCTGGATTTGCCATCATGATAATGGTACTGGCCTTCGTACTTGTAGGCAATGGGTTAAGAGACGCACTCGATTCAAGGAGCGCCCAAATATCCTCTTCCGCCTAAACGAAATTCGATCTAACCTAACTAAAAAGGCAGATCATCTTGCTCTTCAGCAAGCGGAACGTCCTCTGCAACCGGTAGCGGTGCACTAACCTCAGCTTCTCCACCAGAAACGTTCTCCATCCGCCAACCCTGAATAGAATTAAAGTACTTGGCTTCGCCTTCGGGATTGATCCATTCTCTGCCCCTCAGGTTAATGGAAATTTTCACTTCCTGACCAACCGAATAGCTATCCAACAGATCGCACTTGTCCTGGACAAATTCAATCATTAACATCTGAGGGTACTGCTCAGAAGTGGTTATTACCATTTCGCGTTTTCTGAATCCCTTCTCTCCAAAGGTTTGCGTTTCTCTAATTAGCTTTATTTTTCCTGATACTTCCATAACATTTTGATTTAGCAATTAAAATTAAGATTTATAGTTATAATATGCTAGAAGAATAGCCCAAGAATCATTGATTTCATTCTTTTCAAGCATTTCTTTTGCTCGTAAATGGACGGATTCTTCTGTTATTTGCGATGAATCTTGTAAATCCTTCAGTTCATTCAACAGGTATTTTTCAATATCCCGCTTTTCTGTCAATTGATAAGGAATTTTTTCAACTCCACCCAATCTGGCCAACTCATTTCCTGTCAACACAGCACTGTTTCGTATTTTTTCCGGTATGCCGTCTATTCCAATTCCGATTATCCCAAGAGGCTTTCGTATTTCAAAAAGAGAATCACCTGAGGCTCGATTATACCAGTTGCCCCCCATCCTCGAAACGAGGTCTATTTTCTGAGGATCTATCGCTCCTGATTCATTTAAAATGTTTTCATCAATATGCATCAATAATATCTCGCAAATTACCAGATTACCTGCACCGCCATTATCACCAAGCTCAATGATGTCATTTACCTTACATTCTATCTGAACCGGTGATTCCTTTACCCTAAAAGGCTTTACCTTTTCAGACTTTATTGGCGTAAGCCCCGCCTTCTCAAACTCATTAACACCCTTTTCAAAATCGGAGCTGCTCAAGGAGGCCTGTTCTGCCAATGCATAATTCACCACGTTAATGACCACCTCATCTACCTCTTTTGCATTTTCATACGTGTGTTTAGTGCTGTTATCCTTTGCTCTGCGAGCTGGCGAAAAAATTAGAATCGGCGGATTTACACTAAAAGCATTGAAAAAGCTAAAAGGGCTCAAATTGGGATTTCCCTCCCCGTCTATTGTGCTGGCGAATGCTATAGGCCGGGGTGCAACGGCTCCCAAAATATATCCGTGAAGCTGTGAAACTGAAATTTCCTCTGGGTTGATGGTAAGCATTTGACGGAATCAAGATCAATTTAGAGATACAAAATTAAAACAAATTCAATATCTTTGCACCCCTATTTTTAAGGAGATAGGCGGGTGTGGTGAAATTGGTAGACACGCTAGATTTAGGATTAAGTAACAAATTAAAATATTTATTAGTTATTATGTTGATTTTCAGATGATTAATTATATCAAAGGAATACATGAATTATTTTACTAACATAATACTAACACAGAATAGCATAATCATTACCACATTTAAAGCTCTTTGCCCAAGTGGTGGAACTGGTAGACACGTCAGATTTAGGATCTGATGTCCGTAAGGATGTGCAGGTTCAACTCCTGTCTTGGGCACAATAAAAGGTGAATCAATTTTTGGTTCGCCTTTTTTGTTGACCGTTTTTCCCAATCAGCTTAATAACCCACCACATCGATATTTTGCATTATTAACACTAACTTGTTGGTAATCAATTAGTTATAGTGTTGTTTGTGTCAATTATTTTACTATGTTTGCCCTCAATTAATCAAATTCCTAACTAAAAAACAAAAGGAAATTATGGCAAAACAAGTTGGAATAGTGAAGTACAAAGGCTCTATGGGCGGTATACGACACTTTAAAATCAAGGGGCTGCGGGGAGACTTTGCAGGGATGAACGGCGGGCCCACAAAAGAACAGATAATGAAAGACCCTGCGTTTAAAAGGACACGTGAAAATATGTCCGAGTTTGGAGGCAGTGCCACAGTTGGCAAGACCTTACGGGTAGCGTTGGCATCATTGGTTAAGACGATGGGTGATCCCCGGCTTACCGGAAGGTTGACAAAGGTCTTTAAAATGATCAACCTTGAGGCGAACGGTAAAAGGGGTGAACGGCCTATTTTGCTGACACAAAACGAGGAGCTTATCAAAGGGTTTGAATTTGATAAAAACCTTGCCCTGGCAAGTATCTTTACTGCCCCCTATGCCTTAACGGCCAATGCGGACAGGAATGAGACCACGCTGGTAATCCCTGACTTTAATCCATCGGATTACATAGACTGGCCTTTAGGGGCAACACATTTCAGGCTGATCAATGGCATTGCTGCCATATCGGATTATCAGTTTGATACAAATACCCTTAAGTACGAACCAAAGGTGGATGCTGAAAATGGGTTGAGTGATGTCGCTAATTCTGGTTATATACCTGTTGGCGTACCGGTAGGGGCAATAACAACGCTGATCGCAAGTTTGCCCGGCGCTCCGGTGCTGAGTGCGGATGTTGCGTTGGTGAATGTAATTGGTATTGAGTTCTACCAGCTGGTGGACGCTGATTACTACTTGCTGGCCTCTGGCAACGCACTGAAGGTCGTTGAGTTGTTTTAATTGAGTGGATGGGTAAAGAGCCTCGTATGCAAATATGGGGCTCTTTTTTGCTCTTTTCTTTAATGCCTTCGCAAAGCTACTGCACACAATGGACTGCACTTATACTGGACTTATCTTGGACTTAACCCTGAAACAACAATGAAACCCGTGGTAAAAATGATCATAAAACTGAAAATTGATTTTAGGAGATTGGTAATATTGTTTGAATACTATTTCCTAAGATGGAAGAGCAATAAAAAACAAAATACTTTTGGTGAAAACTTTGAGGATTATGATGAAAGTGATCATTCGTAAAATTGATCTGGATAACTTCCAGTTTGAACTACTGGATAATGATCTCTTAGAGGAAGCAAGAGACTTCATTAAAGGCGAAAATAACCGGCGCCGATTACCACACCGTAAAGAACCAGGCTATTCTCACGCTCCTGGCCGTAATAAACATGTTCACGTTGAAATGCCGTTGGGATAGACAACGTTCTTTGTACATTCCCTTTTTTTATTTCTTGAAATTACAATGCGCCTTAAAATTTGACTTAGGCGACCAAAAAGCCAACAGGGTGGCAGAGGCAAGGTTTTTGTGAAAAAAATACTATCCGACGATTGGAGGACTGGAGATTTTTTTTGCAAAATTCATTTTAACCTTGACTGTGGGTAGGCATGGGCTTATCTTTGCTAAGACAAATTTTGAGGTATCTTTGGTAGCACTTGGGCACACAAGTTTATTTAAGATCGTTATGTTCAATCGGGGCGAAAATTCTTGGACAACAAATATGCTCTCTCATTCGTATACACAATTCAAATTCTAATGACTAACAAAATGGAGGACCATAAAATGAATCGTATTTATGTTTTAGCTCTAATTTTTTTACTTAGTGTCAACGTTAAATCGTTTGCCCAATGGGAAACTATATACCATCCTAATATTGTTGAATTACCCTTACTTAATGACGTGGTTTTCAAGGATTATAACAATGGAGTAGCAGTAGGATATGGAGATATTCCAAGTAATGGTTATATTATTCGTACAAAAGATGGGGGTATTACCTGGGATACGGTATGGACACAAACTCCCGGAGCATACTATTCAGTAGCATATAGCGATTCAAATCAAATTAAAGCAGTAGGTAGGGATGGAATGATTACAACTGTGACGATGTATGACTCTACACATACCGTATTCTCGACCCAACCTGTTGCGGTAAATCTTTATGATATAGTTTATACTTCAGGTGGTGTATTGCCGACGGAAATCCCTTATATCGTTGGCGAAAATGGCACATTCTTATCAGGGACTAATTATTTACAACTTCCCACCTTCACCAACCTTGATCTTCATTCTATTGTAAGGGTTAATGACAGTCTATTTTTTATTTGTGGAGATACCGTAATTCTTAAAGGTGATTTTTCATGGATTAAGACCTATATTGGAAGCGGCAATTCTTCAGATATCTTTTTCTCTTCTGATAGTATCGGATATTTTTATTCAGGAAATGTCTCCGATGGTTATTATGAACTATTTAAAACAACTGATCAAGGGGTCAATTGGAATTTACATGCTACCATTACAACTTCTTGGATTTTAACTTCCATGTTTTTTACCAATGATACAACCGGTTATATAACAGGTCAATTTACAATGCTAAAAACTACTGATGGTGGACTGACCTGGGCAAATCAGAGTGCAGGCCCGCCACCCAATTATTTTTTTGACGATATAACGCAAGTGTTCTTTTTAAATAATGATACGGGTTTTGCAGTAGGGTATTTTCAATTCTTTAAAACTACAAATGCAGGAGGATTAGTAACGGAAAATGAAGAATTATCAGAGAAAAATAGCCATATGAAAATTTATCCAAATCCAAACACTGGTATATTTACATTGGAAATCAAACTGAATAATCCCTCAGACTTGTTAATAAACGTTTACAAACTCGATGGACAAATGATCTTTACAGATAAAGTAAGAAATATCTATGGTAACTATAACCAGAAAATAGACCTGAACAAATACGCCAAGGGAATTTATTATCTCCAATTTATGACTGATGATATAGTATTTACAGAAAAGATTGTTCACCAGTAGACAAAAGGGAAAATTTTCGCCCAACTAAATGGTTGAACAAAGAATCCACGCAGGTTAAAACAGCCTTGAGCCTACTCTAAAGTTCCATCGGGGAAAACCCAACTTCTTAATTATTCAAATGTTTATTAGCGAACTGCGAGCCGCCCGCGAGTGCGAACGAGGTGGGGACAGCTTTGTCAGCGAGGAACGAGCTGCGCTGGACGCTACGTTAGCAAGGGTGGGGTTTTTGGACCCGCGCGGTGGGCTTTGGTGGAGGAAGGCCAAAAACCCCATCCCGCAGCCGAGAGAGCCCGCAGGCGAGCAAAATTAATAAGCAGCGGGTGGACTTGGAGGGGCTTACGGAATGAACTGAGTTGCGAAAGAACGGAGTGAATGAAGCAAATGGATTAATAATGACTTGTTTTCTTGTTTTGCAGAGAATTAATAAGATTCGGTTATGCTCTTACATAGTACAATACCATGAGCGTAATGATCGTAGAGATTGAGCAGCGAAGTGAATGAGTAAAGCGCCTGCAAGGACACAGGAGCTGCGAGTGAGGAAGAGAGAGGAACTGCAAAAAGCATGACAGCCTGGCGATAGCCACCCGAAGGGCAAGTAATGTGCCTGACGATAGGAAGGGACATTGCTTGGGCTGGCGTGATTTTTTGCGGACGACCGATGACGAACACCGCTTAACCTGCGATGCTGATGTTACCACCATACCTCAACGAAGAACTACCAGGCCATTCTCAAAATGTTTGTTATAAACACCCACCTTTTATTATTCATCCAAAACTCAAATTAGAGGAATAATAAACATAGTCCTACTATATCATATTCTTGCTGCTTCAAAATAAAAAGGGATTTGAGAAAATTTCGACATCAGATCATTATCAAATGATACTAAATAGTGCTTTCCATAAGTAATTCGTTTAGCTTTAACTTTTGAAAAAACATTGTTCAAAGAATCATTTTTATTTAAACCGCAAAGAATATATTGATAACTGGATTTATGGTAATGACAGTGAATATATTCTACTAAAACTTTGAAAATAGCGGGGGCGTTGTCTTTTACCAAAATAGTATGTAAAAAGAAGTGATTTAAGATTGTGCCTGGTCTGGGCAAAGGAAACCCACCAGTAAAAAAAGAAATGAAATTTACAGCTGGTCTCATAAAAGCATATGTTTTTGAATAGGATACTATTTTTGTCTGTTTCATTCTTTTCTGATCCCAAATACCTGTAATACCTACCAGTTTGTCACCTTCATATGCTAACATATAGTTTCCTATTGTAATGTCATTATAATAACCGGTAGTAAGCTCTGAAAAATCATAATATGGATAGAATTGCTTCTTTGGTGCTTCCTCATCAAAAAAATCCTGCATCCTATCAATATCATTACTGGTCGCCCATCTAATATTCAAGTGCGACTTTGTACGAGTTATTTTCTTTGAAAGCAGTAACGTGTACGTAATATAATCTCCTGCTAATAAATACATAGGAATTGACAGTTTTTCAGCTCTTCCACTCAGCTTTTTTATTAATTCCAACATTATATTATTATCAGTGAAAATGACAGTTTGAGCAAATTCATTTTCCAGTATCTTATTTTCAAAAGGGAAACGACAAATCTGATAAAGCAATGAAGACTTTTGAAAATCAGGATGAATTCTTAAATCGCAGAAGTAACGCACGGATTTCTTTTTGCCATTAACAAAGACCTCTCTTTTTCCTATGCTGAATAACCCATAAATTTTTCCGTCACCTGTATTGCGACATACGTAAACTTCTACTTCTGTACATTGGACTGCTGCTCCCGCAAAATAATCAGGAGCTCTTTCAAGCGCTAATACAATGTTACCAGGCAAGGGTATGCTGCATAATTCACAAATGGCTTTATTATCTTCTTGCTGGGCTGGTTCTAAAATAAACGTTGTCATAGGTTAATATCCCAGTAATGGATTTAGTGAATTTGCAGGAAACAAAACAGGTAATTTAATATCTCCGTCTTTTATTTGGCGCGTGTTTTTATAATGTATTATCAATTTGTTTTTAAACCCAGTTTCTAAAATACTCAACTCTAACGGCCTTAATTGATTTATTGTTATTGCCTGCTTGAAATAAGGATTTTCACATAGTTGGCCCTGAACCTTTTTTATTAACTTATTTAAATTGGGGATATTTGTTTCTGCCTTAATCTCTATGTAAAGTTTGTATTCAGCGTTGTTGTTGTTCATACGTGGGTATAAAAAAATGAATTCAATTTGATGCAGCAATGATTGAAATACATCTGAGATAACGGATATTACCTGGGTTTCAGATAATTTTTCGCCTACCAGATCCGATTGATTATTTTTTCGACCTATAAATATAAAGCACGGAAGATGATTATAAAATCCGGTTACCTTAATCAGGTCAGATGTCGCATAGCGGTATAACCCTCCCCCTGTAGTTATAATGACTTCATATACTGCATCTATTTGAAGTTGATGTGCAAGAAATATCTTATTTGAGTTTATTTCCCGGAACTCATAAAAATGCGAGCGATAAGTTAAAACAGGACTATAATCTTTGTGTAAGGGTACAGATACAATTCCTTCGGTGCTGAGTAAACCTTTGCCTTGAATGGGTACATTTCCAATCCTCTGTTTAACTTGTTGAATCCATAGACCCGACTGAGCATCACTCCAGCAACTAAAACAAGACAAATCCTCCCAAAGATCACTCCAGGAGAACACAGATGCCAATCTGTCACTGATAAAATCTTTTCTTTTTTTCGTAATTGACGATGTTTCTGAGATAGAAGCTAAAATAGCGTCCTTATGTTTTTGCAAAAAACTGTCTAACTGCAGAAAAAATGTGGGACTCCAAACGGAAACGAGAGACAGATCCTCACGTGAAAGTAAATGTTGCAAAGTGGCTTTATAAAAATCAACACTATCATTTTGATTTTTTAATGTGGCTGGAACCGCTATTGTCTTATTAAAGAGTAAAGCCGTTAATGAATTAAAGTAATCCCTGTCATCCGTAACTCCGATAGACAGACCTCCGGAGGATTTCCTTGGTTCTTTCATGGCCGGCGATAATGACCAGTAGGATGAACCTTTAAATGCTTTGGGAATTTCATTGTAAAGCGCTACTAACCATGCCGCTATTCCTTGCCTGAATTCTTTTTTTAAGGTATTTGTATATGGTATTAATTTAGAGAAGGAGCTTGTTCCCGATGTCTCCTCAAAACAAGAGACTTTATCAGTGGTCAATACTTGTTGTTCCCCTGTTTCTATGCGTCCAATCCATTGCTTGAAGCTTTCCCAATCTTCTTGAATAGGTACTTGGGAACAAAACGACTTATAATCATTTATTTGATTAAAATGATGCTGTTTCCCAAACACAGTCGTTTGGTTGTTACCAATGTAACTTGAAAGTTTAGTAGACTGGACACCCTCTAAATTTCTGCTTTGTCGTAGAAAAGCAGTGTACTCGAGCTTTTGCGACCATATCCAGATTTTGTTGGCAAAAGCTGGTGAGAACACAATATTATTTTATCGGGTTTTTTAACCCTTCAGAAAAATGTTTTTTAGGAAATCCAATCATGTTTTCCAAACACATTTCAGTAAGACAGGCTAATTCTTGCCCTTTAATAAAACCCGGGTTCTTTTGAAGATAAAATTCAATATGCTTATTTTTAATTTTCTTATATGAAGCTGCAGCTAATTCTGGTTTTAATTCACCCTGGCTAAATGGGTAATCAATTATTCCTTTAGTCGGATTCCAAATATCAGGATATAAAAGAGTTGAGACACGGTCTAATATTTTAAAAAGTTCAGGTGCATTTCTATTTCCCAAGCCTGGGTAATATTTCCTGCAAAATATCGGTAGCAAAAGGTATGTTCTATGCCCCTTTGAGTTCAAGTTCCAATAATATTTTTTATGGGGATCCGTAGCCACTATTCTTCCTAAAGAATAGATCCATGCTTTTACCAATTCCCGGGTTCCCCAGAAATCAGGCGAAATGACGGTATCTCCTGAGAATATAATGTTATACTTTTTAGTTCCTGTTTGAGCAGGATTTATCGCAATACTTGTAAATCCCTGTATTTGTTGTTCTTGATCTGCGAAAATAAGAATGAAGTCTTTTTTATATAATTCTTCTTTAAATATTTTCGGATCAACTGAGTTGTAGTTTTCCTGCAAAAGAAAGAACATTCGTTTAGTTTGTTCTTTAGATAGTTCTTCAAGATTTAACAGTTTATATGTTAATCGTTTTTCTTCCGTACTCATTGCCATTATATCCAAAATTCCATCTCCTTTTTTATAGGTTGTGGTTCCTTCCCCACTCCACCGGATTCAGCCCAGTTCCTCAGAGATTCAATATACAGATGCATCGTATCAACTTGAGTTGATTTGTAATCCTGTGTTTTAAAGTGCTGTATATTCTTACCATGAATATCCATGATCCACACGTCCTGGTCAATTACCTTTTTTGTATAAGCAGGTAAAAATAGTTTCGCTAACGGGTTTAGCCAACCCAATTTATAACTGATCAAAGTATAAACAATCGTTTCAAATGGTCTAACCGGTGTACAGGTGCTTGTAATAATAAATGCTCTTTCCTCTTCGCCATAGACATAATCGACTCTTGTAACATTAGGCATATAAAAGTTATCCGTATGCTTTAATGGAAGCTTTTTAGGATTGACTATCCAGCTGGAAAAACCAATGGAATCATTGGGTTGATCGTAAGAAACAAGTACGCTATCTCCAGTGCGTTCTACCTGTGTTTTTATACAAATCTGCTTTCTATCCCTAAACCATCCTTTATGAACATAAACGGTATGAGGAACATCCATAAAGTTTTCTATCAAATCTGTTACATTATTGCTGAACCTGGTAACCATATAATAATTTTTCCAACCCTTCTCGTTCCACTTAGGCATTGAGAAAAGTTCTTTATCAGGTGCTATATCATCACCCATCCAGACCCATATCAACCCATATTGTTCTTTGACCGGAAAGCTTTGTACCTTTTTATTAGGTATCCTATGTTGTTCAGGTCCCTCAGATGGAATATTAACGCATTGGCCATCCGGGTTATAAGTCCATCCGTGATAAGGACAAACTACACAATCATCAATTATTTTTCCTTCACTTAGAGGAGCATTTCTGTGATTGCATCTATCAAGCATTACAGCTATTTCTCTATTCTTAGATCGCCATAAAACCAACGGTACTGCTAAAATCATCCTGCGTATTGGCTTTTTACCCGATACTTCATCAGATTTTGCTGCCACATACCAGTAATTTTTTAGCAATCCGCAATTTCCCAACATTATTAATAGATTATTCTTGAATTTGATTCTCAGCTAAGAATCTTTTCCCCGGCCAGATGTAAAATTTAAACATAGTCTCCAAAAAGCTTTCCCTGTCTAATTTAGGATCAATATGGGGCTTAACGTATTTTTTGTGATGTTCCGGGCATAAACTCCAATGAAGTTCAGGATATAGATGATGTATGGTGTGATACCCATTGTTAAAAGTAAGCCAGTTTAAGATGGGATTAGTGAAATTGACAGAATGGTTAATTTCAGAATCACGATTACCAACATCGTGTTGAAGTAAATTAGTTGCAACAACAATCATCTGTGCAACAAGATTAGGTAAAATAATATACCAAATGGTTTGCAAGGGATCGATAATAAGTAATAAAATATAAAACGAGAATAAAATGACCTTTTCTCGGGATTCCCTTGTTTGAAATATCTCATTACCCTTCTCTTTTAAGAACTTATTTTTCCCCTTAATGAAGTTCCCAGTGGTAATAATTGGATATATAATCAGGTTTAGGATATTCCATTGGTATTTCACATTGTTTGTATAACCCCAATCTTCCTTATCATTTATATGCTCGTGGTGATTCAATACGTGAATTACATACATTCCAGTTGCGGGATTTCCATTGAGTAAGGTAAGGAGGTAATCCATAATCCTGTTATACTTTTTATTTTTGAACATACCGCAATGTAAGTGGTTGTGCTTTATGATAAAACACAAAAAAGTCAAATAAGATATTGGAATTAACCATACAAATGGATGTTCACCATACATCCAGAATATTGCTTTTAACAAGATTGCACTGCTAATAAAAACGAGACTCCTAATATCTGCAGTGTATCTTAACATAGATTGTTTAATTTTGGCTTCTGATGTATACCCGATTTAAACGAGTTTTGCAAACAACTTTAATTCCTTCGCGGACAGGGGAATAGGTAAAATTAAGAAATTTCATAGACCCAAGATTAAACCTAAATATACCCTAATTTACGATATAATATTGTTAATATTATCAATTGTTTATCCTTCTAAGAAACCATGGATACAAAATTGAAAATAATTATCATTTTCTCATTTGTTTATTTAACTATTGAGAATTTGATAAATGAAAGGCAAAAAAGGAAAGAGAATATTGTAATTTCTGGTGATAAAGGAAGTATATGGGTGACTATTACTCTAATTATAATTGGAAACTTACTTTCTTTCAGTATAGCTGCAACAAACATTGGTAGAATCTATTATTGGGAGACGTTTCTACTAATTGGAATTATATTTACTACTATAGGATTAATTATTAGAATAGGATCAATCATGACCCTTAAGGATTTCTATACTTATACAGTAACAAAGATCGAGAAGCATGAGCTGGTGGAAACCGGATTATATAAAAGGATAAGACACCCAGCATACTTAGGCCAATTGATTGTATTTATAGGAATTTCCATATCAACATCAAATTGGTTGTCTATTGTATTAATGATAGCTTCGATTCTTCCTGGGTATATGTATCGAATTAAAGTAGAAGAAAGTTTTATGGTTGAACATTTTGGCCAGCGATATTTAGATTATCAAAAAAGAACTAAGAGATGGATTCCTGGTATAATTTAATAAATGTATCTCCCTGCTATGTATAATATTCCATCCCCAAGCGAGATTAAGAAAAAGTCGTTGAAACTATTCAATTCTTCAAAAAAAGATATTGTTGATGAAACCATTGACAAAAGCAAGCCATTTGTTCATGAACATTTCACATTACTTTATTACACACCATATTACGAAAAACTGAGCTATGAACAGAAGCTTAAATATAATCAGTTATGCGGTGTGATGATAAATGAGCTCTTTATGTTTCTTGAAGAAAGTTTGATTAATAAATCATTGATAAAATTAAAACACCACCCGGATATTGTCGATATAACTGATCTTTCGGATTGCATCACCGGAATGATTAAGGAAGAAGAAAAACATCATAAACTATTCAAAAAACTCAATAGAATTTGCTTTCCTGAGATATATCAAAATTCTGTTTACAATTTCATATTACTGAAACCGTGGGAAAAAAAACTGTTTAACGCCAGTTTAAATTATCCAGCTACGATGTCTTTTTTTATATGGCTCATTTTGACTTTGGAAGAATTTTCATTGACTTTTTCTACTGCCTTGTTAAAAAATAAAAACACCGAAAATTTAGGCGAGTTGGATCATTATTTTACTCATATACACGCATTGCATTTAAGAGATGAAATAAATCACACTTATTTGGATATGCACTTAATCAATGCCTGTTTTGTTGCGTCAAATCCGATTCTGAAAAAGGTTAATACTATTTTATTTAAAAATATTTTGAAATTAGAAGGAACCTTATTTTAGGAAAAATTTATATTATACTGCAGAATGCAAATTATATTATGATAGAAATAATATATTATGATAATGGTGTAAAGAAAGGCAAAGTTGCTGATTTAAATAAATTAAAAAATCAACGTATTACGGTCATTGTTATATCGAAATCTGGAACGACGACTGAGCCCGCTCTAGCCTTTCGAATTATTAAGACATTTATGGAAGAAAAATATGACTCAGCCGAACTTAAAAAACGAATTATTTGTATTACAGATAACAGAATTTTTAATCTCTATTGGGACGAACATTAACGCACAGGACGCAAAAGGTGACACACCCGCACATCGGGCGGTTGCGAGTGAGTTTCATGATGTCGTAGAGGCATTAATATCGGCTGGAGCCGACGTGGAACTCCGCAATGCCAAAGGGCGGAGCGTCGGAGACGTGGTCGAAGAGCTAAAGGCAATGCCGAAAAAGCCGACCAATTTTTTAGATGACGTGTA
>JACZWC010000035.1 GCA_022572355.1 Bacteroidota bacterium
GATGGGTCCATTGATCTTACTGACAGTGGAGGTGCCGCACCTTTAACTTTTATCTGGTCAAATGGTGCAACGACTGAAGATATTAGCGCATTACTACAAGGTACGTATACGGTTACTATTACAGATAACAACGGCTGCACAGATATTGATGCTGCATTTGTAAGTGATCCCCTTCCTTGCATTGTCCTTTCGGTGTCAACCTCAGCAACCAATGTCAGCTGTAATGGCGGAAATGATGGATCAACAACGGCCATACCCAGTGGCGGAACAGCGCCATACACGTATTCATGGGATGATCCGGGTTTGCAGACTACGGTCACCGCAACGGGACTTGTTGCTGGCAGTTACAGCGTAACCGTAACCGATGCAGTTGGCTGCTCTAATGTTATTGGATCAGGTGGAAAGCAAAATTATACGCCTGCTTCCACATACAATACATTTTATGGTGCTTACAATTTGTCATTGCTCAACGACAGCAATTACAATGCGGGTACTATTTGGGGGCCCGGAACACCAATTCCCTATGAAGTTTCAATGACCTTCAGTTCGGCCACGCTTATTGATTCTGTAAGATTGAGGGCTGGACAATATAATGGAGACTATTGGAGCCCTTTGAGCATGCAATTGTATTTGGGAACTTCTGGTGGAACATTACTGACCACCATAACGCCGACGTATTCGATGGATGGCTATAGCTTTACCAATACCCTAAGCGGTACACTTTATACCTGGGTAATAACGCCTTCCGGTAGCTATTCATCGATTAGAGAGATTGAATGTTACACTACCGGCGGTTCAGGTGGTTCAACAAATGTAACAGAACCGGCGTCTTCACTCACATTGTCAACTACGGTGCAAGATGCAACCTGCGTGGGCTGTACGGATGGATCAATAGACCTGACAGTTAGTGGTGGAACTTCTCCTTACACATATGCCTGGTCTAACGCTGCGACTACCCAGGATATCACCGGGCTGGGTGCAGGGATTTATAGCGTAACTGTCACTGATAACAACGGTTGTACCTCCAATATTTCAGCAACGGTAGATGAGGCCACTTGTAGCATTCCTACTACAACCTCAAGTGTCAATGCCACATGTAATGGATTATTTGACGGCTCAGGAACTGTATCAGTTACAGGTGGTGGGCCTTTAGTCCAGCTAACCTACACACCCACTAGTAGTTATAACACATTCTACGGCGTATACAACCTTACCTATCTCAATGATGGTGATTTATCGGATGGTTCAATTTGGGGTGCAGGTACACCGAATCCTTATGAGATTACACTAACCTTTGATTCGGTGATAGTGTTAGACTATATTAAGCTAAAATCCGGACAGTTTAACGGGAATTACAACAAGCCTGTTCTTGTAACATTATACAGAGGTACATCTGGTGGAACTCTTCTCGCAACTTTCACACCTGGATATTCTCTGGATACTTATAATTTCTCGAATACAGTGGCTAGTACGGTCTATACATTGGTAGTCACACCTGCTGCAAACGGATATTCTTCTATTCGGGAGATTGAATGTTATGGAAATGTAAGCGGAGGCGGATACACATATTTATGGGATGCACAGGCTGGAGGACAAACCACAGCCACCGCAACCGCACTTACTGCTGGAACTTACAACGTTACTGTTTTTGATACAAGTGGATGTAGCGCAATTACGATCGTTACTGTTTCGGAAACTTCCGGATTGACTTTGACTATGGGATCTACTGATGCGACTTGCAATGGATGCGTTGATGGCATTGCTACCGTGTCTGCATCTGGTGGCGGAGGTGGAGGAAATCAGCAGACATACACACCTGCGTCAACTTATAACTCATTTTATAGTACCTGGGATCTTTCGCTTATAAATGATGCCGATATAGATGTTGGCACTATATGGTCGAGTAATACTCCAGATCCGTACGAGATGACCATGACCTTTCCAACAGCGGTTTCCTTAGATACGGTAAAACTCAGAGGAGGGCAGTTTAATGGGAATTACCACATACCTTCACAAATGAAGTTATACCGGGGAACCTCAAGCGGTGTGTTATTATCTACCATTACCCCAACGGATTTCATGACTTCATACGGATTCGTTAATGGCGGATCTGATACATTGTATACTTGGGTAATCTCACCAAATGCAACTACCTACTCATCAATCAGAGAAATTGAAGCGTATTCTTCTTCAGGTTCATCCTATTCATACATCTGGGATGACATTGCTTTTCAAACAACTTCAACGGCTGGTGGCCTGGCATCTGGTACTTATAATGTTACGGTAACTGATATAATAGGCTGTATTGCAACAGGCTCTGTCTTTGTAGATCAGCCACCATTGAAAACATCGGAGAATGGCTCAGACCCAGAAGCAGAAGCAGAACCAGATCCGGATCCTTCGGCTATCAAAGAACACGGTGCGAGTTTACAAGCTGCTATATATCCCAATCCTACTGCAGGCCTTGTAAATATCAGATTGGAAAACAGTGGTGTTCCAAGGGATGGAATTGTTCAACTGTATGATCTATACGGGAAATTGCTGTTTGTGGAGGAATTTCGTTTCTCTTCAGGAAGCAGTGACTACGCAATTAATTTTACTGATAGGGTGACCTATGGTATTTACTTCTTAAAGATTCTTGTCGGGGAGGATGAAGTACTTCGTCAGAAATTGATTATTGCTTCGCATCATAGGTAGTTTCCTCAAAATTAATTCCGTATTCTTTGAGTTCATTCAGGGCAGGGTCATAAATTTCCTTTGAAATTGGAAGTTGAACACCAGGTGTTTTGATCACTCCAGTCATCACCAATTTAGTTGCAATACCCAGGGGAAGCCCTACCGTTTTAGCCATTGCTGTAAAGGTAGAATCTTCGCCAATCACAAAGAGGTTCGAATTCAATTCTTTCCGCTCACCGTCAATTTCATAGTAGATGCGATGCAACATGACTATCATGTCTTTATCCTCTGGATCGAGCTTCCATTTTTTCTCGAGAATGTGCTGAAGAATTTCGGCCGGCGTCGCATTTTTTAATCCCACTACGGTATCTTCAAAAATCCCCAACCATTTCAGTTTGGCCAACTCATCAGATTCAATACCAATTCCCAGATGGTAAGCCGCTTTCAGCTCGACCGAGTTTCCCGCATTGTAAAACAGGAATGAATTGATGAACTCTCGATGCGTCATGTTCTCAGTATTTTCCATGATATAGCTATCATCTGTAGCTCCCAGCTGTACAAAAAGATCCCATGCTGCGCAAAATCCGGGCCTTCTCAGCGTTCCGCGATAAAGTGTAGGAATATTTTCCAGGCCATATACTTCCCGGTATTTAAGAGAATCTCTGTTTGCATATCCTTCAAACACGCCATATTCAGGAATTGTGAGTTTCTCTATTCTGCTGAAGACTTTATGATAAGGTATGTACTTGTACATTCCCTCTTGAATAAACTTTACCCCTCCCTGGCCAGCCAACACTACATTCCTGGGATTCCATGTGAACTTATAGTTCCAGGGATTGTTATCGCTTTCCGGAGCGATAAGTCCGCCGGTGAATGATTCAAATGATTGAATGGTGCCGCCAGCCGAACTTATATCCTCAATAATCTTCATGCATGATAAATGATCCAGTCCTGGGTCTACCCCAATTTCATTGAGTAAAACAACACCCGATTTTTTGGCGTCTTCATCCAATGCCTCTAGCTCATCAGAGACATAAGAGGCTGTTATTAGATGTTTCTTTAGCCTTACGCAATCTTTGGCAACATCAATATGCATTAATGACGGAAGCATTGAAACCACAACATCGGCTGCCGCTATCTCTCTTTCACGCTTGGAAGAGTCATTAATATCCAACTCAATCGCTCTTCCATTTTGGTTGCCATTAACCCGCGCTTGTGCGAGGTCAAGAGAAATATCTCCGACAACTATTTCCCAACTGCGCTCAGCGGCTTGTTCCAATAAGTACTTAATTAAGTAAGGACTCGATCTTCCAGCACCAATTATCAGTATTCTGTTCATTTTAATTTCAATAAATTTGTCTCACCTATTCCAAGAGACTGGAACAAAAATATAAATCATGGCAACAATTCAGAAGATATTTCTATTAGCAGCTTCTTTGTCAGGAGCAATGGCGGTAATGTTGGGAGCAATGGGAGCTCATATGCTCAAGGATAAACTTAACTATTGGGAGATGAATAGTTTTGAAACTGCGGTTAGATACCAGATGTATCACACGCTGGCTCTTCTTGCCTTGGTTTTGATTTATAATTATATTCCTTCAAGGCTTATTGAGTTTTCGGGTTATTCATTCATGCTGGGAATTGCATTATTCTCCGGTTCCCTCTATTTTATTTCACTGAAATCTATCTTACTTATTGGAAATGCATCTATTCTTGGCCCTATTACTCCCATAGGAGGCCTGATATTGATTGTGGGTTGGCTATTGGTAGGAGCAGCAGTGCTTGCAAACTGGAAGTGAATAAAACGTTAAAAAAAACGAAAGAAAGTTGTTCATATTCTCATCTATTTTCCCATACCTTTGCGCCTGCACACCAAAGTGCCTGCTTGCGCAAAGCTTCAGCGAAGGCAAGCTTCGGTACACAAGTGTGGCCTGTTTAAACTCATATTATTCAATATCAGTAATTCTCAGTCAAATAAATCTGAATGAACGAAACAGGAAATAGGTCAGCAAATGCGTCCGTTTCCCAGATGGGCATTAACGATGCGGCAAACGTTTACTGGAATTTGACTCCTGAAGATCTCGCAAAACGATCTATAGAAATGGGAGACGCAGTAGTGACCGATACAGGTGCTATTGCTATTGATACAGGCAAGTTTACTGGTAGGTCGCCCAAGGATAGGTTTATCGTAGAGGATGATATCACCAGGAATTCTGTTTGGTGGGGTGACATAAACATTAAATTTGCTCCTGAGAAATTCGATCTGCTCTATGATAAGGTAACCGCTTATTTAAACGGTAAGGACATTTATGTAAGAGATTCTTACGTGTGCGCGAATCCTAACTATCGGTTGAATGTACGTTCGGTGACGGAATTGCCCTGGCAGAGTCTTTTTACTTATAATATGTTCCTCAGGCCTGAAGAGACTGAGTTGGAAAATTTTAATCCTGACTGGACGCTTATTGCTGCCTCAGGGTTTAAAGCTGATCCGGCAACAGATGGTACGAGGCAGGAGAACTTCGCCATTATTAATTTCACAAAAAAGGTAATTCTGATAGGGGGAACGGGTTACACAGGCGAAATAAAGAAGGGCATCTTTTCGGTTCTCAACTATATTTTACCCCATGACTGGAATGTACTGTCTATGCATTGTTCAGCTAACATTGGAAAGGAAGATGATACAGCCGTATTTTTTGGATTGTCAGGTACCGGTAAAACAACTCTGTCAGCTGATCCTGACAGGCGATTGATCGGAGACGATGAGCATGGATGGGCCAAGGGAACGGTATTTAATTTTGAAGGGGGCTGTTATGCAAAGTGCATTGATCTCAGTGAAGAAAAGGAGCCGCAAATATTCAGTGCGATAAGGGAGGGGGCTTTGCTGGAGAATATTGGATTCTTTGAAGGTACAAAGACTGTTAACTACGCTGACGTTTCAAGGACTGAAAATACCAGGGTGAGCTATCCTATCTATCACATTGATAATATTGCGAATCCTTCCATTGGATCTACGCCAACGAACATTTTCTTTTTGACATGCGATGCTTTTGGTGTGTTGCCACCTATATCGAAGCTCACTACAGCTCAGGCCATGTATCATTTTATTTCCGGATATACTGCGAAAGTCGCTGGTACGGAAGAAGGGGTTACGGAGCCACAAATTACTTTCTCTGCATGTTTTGGAGCGCCATTCTTGCCTTTACATCCTACCAAATACGCAGAAATGCTTGGGGAGAAGATCAGAGAGCACAAGGTGCGTGTTTGGTTGGTGAATACGGGTTGGTCTGGGGGTTCCTACAGAGTAGGAGAGAGGATCAGCTTGAAATATACCAGAGCCATGATAACTGCAGCATTGAATGGGGATTTGGACAATGTGGAGTACGAGCAAGATGGCATATTTGGAATGGTGAAGCCCAAATCATGCCCGGGTGTTCCCTCTGAAATTCTAAAGCCAAAGAATACTTGGGCCGATCCAATTGCATTCGATATAAAGGCAAACGAATTGGCACAGTCGTTTATAGATAACTTTGCCAAGTTCGAAGAGTATGCCAATGAGGAGACTATGCAGGCTGCTCCCAAAGCTGCACCGATGAGTGTTTAAAGAACATGCTTCTTTATTACACGCCAGATCTTTCCCAAACAACCGCTGTTCTGTCTACAGAAGAATCGCATCATTGCGTTAAAGTGCTGCGAAAAAAGGCCGGCGACACGATTCATATCACGGATGGTAAGGGTACTCTCTGCAAAGCCAGGATAGTTCGTGCGGATAGAGAATCTTGTGGAGTAGAGGTCATTGATAGCAAGACGGATTATGGTAAACGAGATTTTCATTTACACATTGCGATTGCGCCAACAAAGAACAACACCCGGTTTGAGTGGTTCCTGGAAAAAGCTACGGAGATTGGAATAGATGAGATCTCACCTATCATCTGCGTGAACTCCGAAAGAGAGACGATAAACAGAGAACGGATCGAAAAACTTTTGATTGGTGCGATGAAACAGTCTGAACGAACTTATTTGCCGACATTGAATGAGCCCATAGAATTAAATGTAGCATTGAGTAATCTTTCTACTGATGGCAATACAAACAATCGATTCATAGCCAGCTATGAGGATGGAAATGATGAGCTAAAGAATGCATTGCAAAATCAGACAGTATTGTTGTATTAATCGGTCCTGAGGGAGACTTTACCCCAGGAGAGTTAGACGAAGCAATCAAATGTGGATTTGTGAAAGTCAACCTGGGGAGATCGCGATTGAGAACAGAGAGCGCCGGAATTGTTGCCTGCACTATAATAAATCACTGGATTTAGAGATTATATTGTCTAACTTTAAGCAGCGCTCAATAAAATCTTAGTGAAGCCTGGTGCCTTCGTGTCTTAGTGACGGTTTTTTCCAGCCACAAAGGCGCAAAGACTCAAAGCCTGCCGCAGGCAGGTAACACAAAGATCAATATTTAGTAGTTATGCCTGCATTCAAATCCCTTTTCATTATTTGTTTACTGTCATTGTCCTTGTCACCGACAACTTCATACCAGATAGCTCTGTTACAATACAACGGCGGTGGTGATTGGTATGCCAACCTCGAAACCTCCCTTCCGAACCTCATTGAGTTTTGCAACAAGAACCTCAACATGAATATTGAAAAGGAGCAAGCCATCGTCGAGGTAGAAAGTGCAGAGCTTTTCAATTACCCATTTGTACATATGACCGGCCATGGCAACGTCGTTTTTTCTAATGAGGAAGCAGAAAATTTGAGGAAATATCTGATTGCAGGTGGGTTTTTACACATAGATGACAATTACGGCATGGATAAGTTCATCAGGCCCGAAATGAAAAAAGTGTTTCCGGAACTCGATTTTGTAGAGCTTCCTTTTTCTCACGCTATATATCATCAGAAATACCAGTTTAACAAGGGATTACCCAAGATTCATGAACACGATGGCAAGGCGCCGCAGGGTTTGGGACTTATTTATAAAGGCCGACTGGTTTGTTTTTATTCCTTCGAATCTGATCTGGGCGACGGTTGGGAAGATCCACAGATTCATAAGGATTCTCAAGAAACCCGGATGAAAGCGCTTCAGATGGGCGCAAATATTATTCAGTACGCATTTACTAGAGGCGAAGGATGAGAATTCTATCCTAATTTTGTTAGTTTTGCTTAACCCCGTAATCCTATCAAATTCATCCATATGATTAGAAGTAAAATATTTTCCATCTTCCTGGTACTTGTTCTGATCTTTACCTGCAGCGAGCTCTTTGCCCAAATTACACTCAAGGGCAAAGTATCAGACAGATCGAACAAAGAATCACTTATTGGATCAAACGTGGTGATTAAGGGAACGACTAGGGGAACAACTACTGACATTGATGGTAAATTTGAATTGCAGGTAGATTCACTGCCCGTTAAGCTGGTGGTCACCTTTGTTGGCTATGGCAAAAAGGAAATTCTTGTTGAGACTGAAGGGCAGCCTATAAATATTGATATGGAAATCACCGTTTTCGCCGGACAGGAAATTGTTGTGTCAGCATCTCGTGTTAGCGAAACAATTATGGAGTCGGCAATTTCTATCCAGAAGATGAACGCAAAAGAGATTCAGGAATCAGCTTCTGGAGACTTTTATCAAGGACTGGGAAATTTGCAGGGTGTAGATGTTACATCTGCCAGTATGGGGTTTAAAGTTATCAGTACAAGGGGATTTAATACCACTTCTCCAGTGCGTTCTGTGCAGATGATAGATGGCATGGACAACCAGGCTCCGGGTTTGAACTTCCCCGTTGGAAACCTGCTGGGAGCATCTGAGCTCGATCTTGAAAAGGTGGAGTTAATTTCTGGCGCTGCTTCAGCGCTTTATGGCCCAAGTGCCATGCAAGGAGTTATAAGTATGACAACGAAGAATCCTTATGATTACAAGGGGTTGAGCGCTATGGTTAAAGGCGGTTCACAAAATTTGCTCATTGGGCAATTTCGCTATGCAAATACCCTCGATCAAAAAGACAAACTGGCAATCAAGATAACTTTTGCACATCAGCAAGCAACTGACTGGACTGCCGATGATCCCGAGGCCAATCGTTATGGCGATATAGAGGTTGACGACCTTAATTTAAGCGCAATAGTTACTCAGGCTCAATTTGATGAGACATTGACACAAGAAGAGCGTGATGATTTTATAGCCTTGAACAATTATCTTGGATTGGTTAGCCCTGCGGCTGTACCAGGAAAGATTGATATCAAAGCGCCTGGTTATATGGAGGCAGATTTGGCAGATTATGGAACCAGAAGTACCAAAATTGGTGCGGGAATATATTACAGACTAAAGGATTCATTACAGGTTTCGTACGAATATAAATATGGAAATGGCACAGCCATCTACCAGGGAACAAATCGTTATAGTATCAATGGCATTCGATTTCATCAGCATAAATTAGAACTGAAGGGTAAGAATTTTTTCGTTCGTGGGTACACCACTATAGAAAATGCTGGGGATTCGTATGACATTGTGTTTACGGGAATTAATATTTCAAAAGCAAATATTGCGGATTACGTATCGGAATACTTGTCTTCTTACTTTGATAGCATCGGTGGCATAAAATTGTACTCCAATGATTTTGAAGATGCAGTAAAACCAGAAAAAATTGCACTCGCACACAGCTATGCAAAGGCAAACGCTGAAACACAATGGTATGCCGTTGGCTCCGCCAAATTTGATTCTACCCGAAAGTCAATCCTCAACAATGCCAACCTGCAGAAGGGTTCAAAATTTGTGGATGCCTCTTCACTTCAGCACCTGGAGTTTCAGTACAATTTTGATATGATCAGCTTTGCGGATATTATTGCCGGCGCCAATTTCAGGAGGTATGATCCGAATTCTTACGGTACCATTTTTGAGGATACGCTGGTAAATTTTGGTGATACATTGGCGGATGGACAGCCTGATATCAAAGCGGATTTTGTCAATATAGGTGTGTATGAGTACGGGGGCTATGTGCAGGTGATGAAGCGAATATTCAAGGATAAGCTGAAGTTATCCGGATCAATAAGAGCAGACAAGAGCCAGAACTATGACGCTCAAATTTCTCCGAGAGTTTCAGCGGTTTATACGCACAACAATCACAACTTTAGGATATCAGGACAATCAGCATTCCGTCCTCCAACATTACAGGATCAATACTTGCTAATTGATCTGGGTCCTATTAAACTCAATGGAAATTTGAATGGATCGGGAAACTTATCAAAAGACGGAGAAGTCGTGCCATTTTATACGCTTGAATCGGCGAAAGATTTTAAAGCTATGTATGATTCCGTGGATGCTAACGGCAACTACATTGGAACTGTTCAACCCGGATTGTTAGAGACGATCATAATAGACCCAATCAAACCGGAACGATTGATGTTGCTTGAGGTTGGATACAAAGGAATAATTGGAAAAGGGCTTTATGTAGATGTGATGGCATATTACAGTGTCTATAAAGATTTTATTGGCAATACCCGGGTTGCATTGCCTGATGGCGATGCTGTTGCTGGTGAAGAGAGCGGGCAGGATGCAATTATGACCGGCGACATGCAGCCATATCAAATACCCGTGAATGCAAAACAGAGTGTTATCGCCTATGGAGCTTCAGCGGGAATCAGTTATTATTTTGGCAAGGGTCTGATGGCCAAGTTTAATTATACCTATGCTCAGCTGGATACATCGGGATTAACAGACGATATCATTCCGGGATTTAATACCCCGAGAAATAAATTTAATATTGGATTAGTGGGAACCAAAGTCTGGAAGGAATTTGGTTTTAGTATCAACTATAAGTGGATAGAGAAGTTCAGATGGGAGAGTTCATTCGGAGACGGAGACATTCCATCCTATAATTTATTGGACATCCAGTTGAACTATCATTTCACTGATTTGTTCTCCACCTTACGCATAGGTGCTTCGAACCTCTTCGAAAACAAACATATCGAAGCTTATGGTGCTCCCAAGGTCGGAAGAATATTCTATGCTTCCTGGGCATTCCATTTTGATGATTTTTAGTTTCAATGGGTAACTAATCTCCTTTTGCGGCGGTGCTGCTCTTTTGGTGATCCCGATTACCGATATATTGCTTCTGGCCACAGGCTTTTCTGGCTTATTGTTTTTTGGCCAGCAGCCAGCAGCCAGCAGCCAGCAGCTTATTCAGGGATGGTACCTAACATATCAGGGTCTTGGCTCACGTTTCCAAACCGTATTTCTAGAATGTGCGTTGATAATTACGGCCGCTTGTAACTGGTCTTAAAAACCATCCATTCTACGATGGAAGGGAATAAGCGGTTAAACCATACCACTACCGCCAATAAGAAAGGAATGATCACATAATTTCTAGGTGACCGGATACAATTGTGTATTGATTTGGCCACTTGTTCAGGCGTGAGCGTACCAAAGAGAACCGATATTTTAGGAACTCTTTCTTCGCTGCCGGGATTGTTATCAAAGTAGCTGGAAGACACTTTTGCAGCCACCAGCATAGATACGCTTATCCTGGTACCGTTCATGTCAGCCCTCAATGCGTCATTAAAGCCCCTCAATGCCCATCGTGCACCGGTATATCCACTCGCACCTGGGAACGCCATCAAACTGGCCGGAGAGTTTACATTGATAATATGCCCGGTATTGCGTTGAAGCATTTCTTCGATAAAGGCACGTGTTGTATGAAATGCGGCAAAATATGGAACGCTCATCATCTGCTCCATTTCGGCACTGTCGGTTTCTTCAATAAATAACCACCTACCCATGCCGGCGTTGTTGATGATCACATCGGGAATACCCACTTGAGATTTAATTCGCTCTGCGACGCTGTTGATCTGATTGAAATCAGATAGATCCACTGGGTATATGGAGGCTTTTCCACCTTGGGATTCAATGGTATCTGCTACTTCTCTCAATGCGGATTCTCCTCTGGCTTGTAGGACAACATGTGCACCAAGCCCTCCTAATAAAAGGGCACATGCCTTGCCAATGCCGCTGGAGGCGCCGGTGATCAAAACTATTTTTCTTTCTATGTTCATGACTCAAGGTGAATTCAGGGTATGTAAAATATTAAGATGTTATCCTCCAATATGTAAAAGTTAATGGAACGCCGATAACGCCGATTGAGCGGATTATCACGGATTATTCACGCATGTATCAGCGCAGATCCGCGAAATCCGTGTCATCCGCGTTCTATTGTCAAAAACACATCAGGCAAATATATGGATATACCTCGTTCTTCCTACTCCGTAAAAGAAGAGGTGGGTGCGGTAAATATCCGCTTTAGCCAGAAAGTCACAAAGGAACGAAATAGCACAAAGTCCACAGTGATTTCTTGGTGCCTTAGAGCCTTTGTGGCATTTTGCAACCTGTTTTTAAAAGTGATGTGGAACTAATTTAGTCTTCAAACTAATAGGTACGTTTTTCAAGTCCTTGAGGGCGACAATAAGCCAGTAATCCTATCAATATGAACACGCCATAGGTAAGTACCTTATAGTGATCATAATAACTCCTGAACTCTCCTAAGATAAAAGTGCTGCTCATCAGCAAATAGCCCATAAAAAAAAGCGCCATGACACCATATCCCAATGCTGGCTTTTTCCATTCGTTATTAAAGAAGGACTGAACAAAATAATAGACGAGATAAGTAACCGCCGGAAACGCGAAGTAAAAAGCATATTGCTGTTGATGAGGGAAAATCAATGGAATGACAAGCAGGATGTAACTGAGCTCGTAAAGTACTTGCACACGATCCTTCTCAACCTTAAAAGGAGCAGCTTTTAAGAAATATAGAGTTGCGCCAATAAAAATCACCCGTGCAATGTTAATGACCATCCCCAAATGCTCAGCGCTCAAGTTCATGATGTTTCTTTTCAAATCCATTGAATGAACGTTTCCGGCGTTTTCCAACAATAATGTCGCCAGCAGTGTAGTGATAGAGTGAAAACTCCGCTCTGATACATCGAGTAAATGTTCTGGATTGCTGGGATTTAACAGGTTCCATCTATCCTGCAGCAATGCAAAATGATAGTCGTAGCCAATAAACAGCCCCGGTAGAATAAGAAATACGAAAAATGCAATTAGTGCGTAGATTGTGGCTTTGTATTGGCCTCTATATAATAGATAGGGTAGCAGTACAATGGGCAGCAATTTAATGTTGATACTCAATGCGATCAAGGAACCCCCCAACACATTTCTCTTATTTTGAATTTGGTTAATGCCCTCCAATGCCAGATAGAGAATGAAGATTGTCATTTGCCCATACCGAAGATTATCGGTAATGAACCTGAGCATAAAAACGAATACGATAAAGGAAAATAACCGCAACAGCTTAGGATCAAGACTCTCCACTGGCAAAAAAGAACAGATGATCTTCCATGTACGCCAGGCGAAGTACATATTTGCAGCCATCCACACGGTGGTGGCTATGTAATCTGGTAGTAGCGCCAAAGGATACATTAACAGGGCGAACAATACACTGTAGTAATAGTGGAACCATTCCTTGTATTTTATCAGATATATTGATTCGCCATCTATGAGATCCCGGGAGGCCGCCATAAAGATTCTCAGATCATTATCATTATGTGCATTAGCGATGAGGTATAAGACAATGATAATACCGGCAACAATCTCTTTCCAATATGATTTCAGATATGCAGTATTCATTTTTCCACCTTTGGAGTTGATCGAATTTCATATACTTTCCAAAATCTGGTCCTCTCAACCCAGTTGTTAATATTAAAGTGCTTCACCCAATCCGGTAATCCGCTGTACACCAGCCGGTGATTCTCATTTAATATTTCTTCTTCCTCAGGATTTTTGGTAATGTACAACTTAACCACATCCGGATTGGCTATCACATCATCAAAGGATTCCAGTTTTTTCAGGCGCAACGTTTTTCGCTTGTAAAATGTGACTTCATTCTCTTCCATGTATGGGTTGGTCTCCGTGGCGTATAGCGTAATTGGCTCTGTGTATTCGAAATACAGTGTTTCAAATAATGAAATTGCGTTGTTGGCAGGTTTCAGAGACACAACCGCAAGAGCTGCGAAATTAACAACCCAAAATATGGCCAGAATGATAGGAATGGCTTTACTTTGGATCAACAGTGATTTACCCCAACGATTGTTCACCAGTTCGGCAGCTTCAAAAATGAACCAGGGGAACAAGGGAATTAACGGAAACATAAAGCGGATATCCTTATGAGACATCAATAGATGAGCTAAAATAAATGGAAGGGCCGTCCAGCTCAGTATGCTTTTCGGTTTAAAGATGAAAACCAGCCCTATCGCTCCGAGGAAGAGAAGGCTAAAGGGCGGAATCATCTGTATAAATCCATTGGAGAAATAGAACCACCAGGGTTCAGCCCCGAAGGTTGCTGCCCGTCCCAATACCACCTGGTGCATAAAGTAACCGTACATAGGAAAGGACCAATTTCCATAAAACCAGCGGTCAATTACCGCTCCAATACCGATGGTCAATAAGATCCCAAAAGTTAAGGCCACCATGTGTTTGATCTTATCTTTTTGAATGAAGAACATCCACAACATCAGGCCGAATACCATCAGCCCAACCTGGTTTCTGAATAGGAAAGCTGCACCGAATATCATGCCAACGGACAACCACCTTAAAGCCCCTGCTCCAAGTCTAAGTTGTAACAATGAAATACCCATGAGAAAGAATGTTCCTGCCCAGCTCTCTGAAGAGAACCTCACATTGATGAACACGGAGAACCAGAGCAACAAAGAGCATAAGACAAAGCCCGTCTTCCATTTTGCATCTACTTTGTTGATAAATGCCCTCAAAAAAAGGTGAATACTGAACAGTGAAATGGCCGCAGAGAGTAAGCGTAGAAATGTGGCAAGTGAAAACGGACTGGAGATACCCAGGGTATTGAGAAAGAGCGATGAAACGTATGCGATGCCAGGTTGAAGGGCAGACCTTATCTGTAACTGGTACTCCCATGACAAGGTGGAGCCATCTGTTAAACCCAACTTGGTTCCGGCGTATTCCAGTATCTGAAAATGTTCATCGGCATGGTAGTGCCCAACCGAAAAAAAACCGGCAATAGTATATATCAGAATACTGAGCAGAAAGATTTTTCTAATGCCCGTCATGCCATTCATATTCTATGTGTAATAGAAAAAATTCGTCACAAAACACTGCTGAGTAAAACGTCTTTTGGTTACGAAGCCCGTTTCGTTTTGCGTTATTCGGTGACGTTATTATTACGTTGGACGTTACCGTTTTACGATACGCGCTTCTTTACCGATCAACGAACTACTAGAAATTAGCACTTTGATTGTGGATTACAAGAACAAGAATAGGTGAAAAAAGGAGACGGTTGAACTAGAGCACGGATACTTTTTTAACAATGACCTCATTGCTCTTTTCATCTTGAATGCGCAAATAGTAGATACCACTCTCTATTGTACCGATTGGAATATCCAGGTGGTCCATGAACTTGTTTTTGTAAACGACTTGGCCCATTGTGTTGATCAGCTCCACCTTATAATTTTCATTTTTATTCATGTAAATGGAGATCGTTTCAGTAGCGGGATTTGGATAAATCAATGCATCCAAACTGGACTCAGATTGAATTTCTTCATATCCAGCTATCATGCCCGGCTTAAAAATTGGAAAATCTATGTTAGTTGGATACACAGTAGAAAATGAAATTCGCTGCACCGCCGTTCGTGGCTCCATATCAACACCATTAAACGTGTATTTCCGTCCATCTCCGGGCTTTCTTCTGAAGAATTCACCATCGTGTATGGGCAGGTTGGGATTAACCTGGTATCGGTTGAAATTAGAGCTGCTGATTAAAACTTTGATTTTATGATCTTTTCCCCATGTATAGGCCAATGGCATCATCTTAAATTTGTATTCGTACGTTTGGCCAATATTAATATTGGAATAGGGGATAAAATCTATTGAGTCCTTCACTTCCCCCAGAGGAAAACTGGTGTAGCTGTGGTAATCGTTCATTCCGTATCTTCCGAGTACCAATCCTCTGGCGTAATTTCTTGCCCTGGCGTTCACACATCCGCTGGCCACGAAGAACTCACGGCCATCAGGATAAACGTCGAGTATCCTGATAAAAAAGTCTGTATCTGTTGGGCCACTGGTAACTCCACCGGGGTTTGTCTTGGCATATATTGTAGCCACCGGAAACCCGATGACACACATTGAATCTGCAATAGGAGCCGAGGTGTACTTCAACACTCCCTGCCTGTCCATCGTATATTTTGCGTACTTCGGATCCGCCAAATTCATTTGCCCCTGGCTATCCTTATCGTCTTGTGGCGTTCTGACGATCATGTTTGCTCCACCAACTGTAATCACCGGATCATCGGGGTCGTGAACATATATACCATATCCCTCATCCGTAACAGGCGCTGTATAATTGAATGTGCCATTTTGGTGCATGTACATGCTTTTCCATTCAATGTCGTTTACAAGCGGAAAAGTATCGGAGCTAAACCAATAGTTGCCCACATTGTCATTAGCGGGAATGCTGTCACCGTTCGGCCCCACTACATAAAACCGAACATTCGGAATACTATCGGCAAAATCCAAATTTGGAATTGGCAGGATTGGTTTTCCATCCAGGCCGTCAATAGCAGGATTTGGCAAAGCAGGTATGTCAATATCACCTTGATATACTGTTGAATTGAAAAAGGTTTCTCTAACATGAATTGGAAAATTATCCAAACCTCCAACGCCATTCATGAAATCGAGCATTTTTTCAAATTTAATGAGATAGTTTCTATCTGCTGGTAACTTGATTTCGAAACCAGGAGCTAATGTTTGCCATTCATCGCTTTCGTGCAATATGAACTTAGGGTCGCCCAAATCCGTTCCAGGCACATTGTTCATGTTGTACCTGAACCAACTCAATATTTCGGTTTGCAATAATTCAGAGATTGGGACACTGTCCTCGCTGAATTCTATATTGCCAATAACATCCATCACATTCTTGGGATAGATCATGTCGCCGGTTTCTCTTGTACCAATGGTTTGATGCGCCCAGGGCCCGATCACAATTTTTTGCAGCTTTTTGTTGGGAAGGGAATCTTTTAAATATTTGCGCATGTATGCCCAGGTTTCCAATTGCCCATCTACAAAAATGTCCCACCATCCGCTTATATTGTAAGCAGGCACTTCCATGTTCTCATAGCGGCTGTACTGTCCGTTGGCATCACCTTCACCCAATGCGTTGACAGGAGCCCGGCTTATGTCCATGTCAGCCCTGCCCCTTGAAGTTGGGTAGTAACCGGCCACATCTATTTCTCCATTTTCCTTTGCGTATCGCACCGAGCAAAAATGATCGATAGCGAGGTTGGCTGCATCAAATTTGTTGTTCAGATTATAGTCAAAAGATGTGTGAAGTGAATTTTGTATATCCGTATCATAAGCAATAGAATCATCGTCAATACCTGTGAAGATCTGCCCCTTCAACCACCCTGTCACCAAACGGTCCCTGAGTACGCCATTTTGAAATCCTGTGCTCTTGTAAAACTCCCCAGGTGCTACAATAGGTAAAATACATCTTACTCCGGGTTGACTGGCATTCATCTTATGGGCTGCCACAGCCTGGAATTGATTGTAACCCAGAGCTGAAGCCCCAAATAAGCCAATGATCCCGTGGGTCATTTTGTCCACTGTGTCGATGATACCATCATTGTCCAGGTCATAGCTTCTGTACAGATCGTTTAAGATAAACTGAATGCTGTTGTAACCATCTTCATGCTTGTTGCCATTCAATGAATCGGAAAGTGCGGTTACATCCAACACATGTTTGACGTTCGCATGATAAGGGTTTTTGTTCCATGCATCACTGTATAACGGTAAATAAACGCCCTCCGAAGAATACCGTCCACGCTGATCCTGGTAGGCAAATGCATATCCAAATAGCGAGACCACTCCAGCAGCATCTGCGCCCTTTTTGCCATACGGTGTTCTTACAAATATGATGGGAAGCTTGTACGGATTTGGATTGATACCTCCGTTGATCGAGTCGTAGATTACAAGTTGCTTGTCCTTTGATATAATCTTGAGTTCTGTAGTATAAGGAGTCGTCTGTCCATAATCAATCTCAATAGGAGTGATAAGATCATCCTGAGGAATAGGCAGAAAAATATCGGTCATGAGCTTGATGCCGTCCGGCATTACAAAGGGAATAGTAAACTTGGTTGACAATTCAGATATGTCATCGAACTTCCCATTATTCGCGGTCTGGGAAAAACACAAATTGCTCAATGCAATGCAAGCAAATAGTAAAAGCGTATGATTAACGAATCTCTTTAGCTTTTCCATATGATGACAAACGATGACTATAACTATAACGATGACTCTGGAAGAGGAGTCCTTAACTCATACTTGTCATTGTCATGGTCACCGTCATGGTAATTTAATTAATTGAGATCTTTCTCACAATTATCTTATCGCTTTTTAGGTCATTTATGCGAACGAAATACATTCCTTGGCTCAAGCCCTCGAGAGTGATCTCTGTTTTATCCATAAACTTCTTACTCTGCAAATGTTGCCCCATCATGTTGATAAGGGTCAAATTGTACTCTCCGTTTTTGTTCATATAAATGTACAAATCACTTTGAGCCGGGTTGGGATAGACTAAGGCATCCAGTTCCGTTGCAAGAGTTACTTGCTTTGTATAGGCTACCACTCCAGGTGTGAATATTGGCAGATCAATATTTGTTGGATACTGATCAGAAAAAGCAATTCGCTGTACCGCTATTCTCGGTGACATCTCCACACCTTCGTAGGTATATTTCTTACCATCTCCAGGCTTTCGTCTAAAGAACTCCCCTGGCATGATGGGAAGATTTGGATTCACCTGGTAGCGCGTGAAATTGCTACTGCTGATCAGAATTTTGATCTTGTGTCCATCTCCCCAGGTATAAGCAATGGGCATCATCTTAAATTTATATTCATAAATATCACCGATGTTGATATTGGTAAAAGGAATATCCTGGATACCGTCTGATGGTTCATCTGAAGGAAATCCTTGGTTGTGATAATCAAAGGAACCGTTGACCCCCAATACCAATGCCCTGGAATATTTTTGTGCCCTTGCGTTGATGCACCCTTCTACGACGAAAAGCTCTCTGCCATCAGGAAAAACATCCAATACCCGAATAAAGAAATCGGTATCTGTTGGTCCTGAAGTTACACCCCCAGGATTGGTCTTGGCATATATTGTAGCCACCGGAAAACCAATGATACACAGTGAGTCTGCAATCGCTGCGCTTGTGAAAGAAACGACTCCCTGTCTGTCCATGGTGTATTCCGCATACAGCGGGCTGGCAAGATCCATTTGCCCCTGGCTGTTCTTATCATCCTGAGGGGTTCGCACGATCATGTTGGCTCCGCCGGTGGTCAGGATCGGATCATCCGGATCATGCACATATATTTGATAGCCTTCATCAGTGCTTGGTGCAGTATAGTTCAAAGTATTGTTCTGATGCATGTACATCTTTGTCCATTGAATGTCATTGATCAACGGAAAGCTGTCAGATGAGAACCAGTAATTGCCAACTGTATTGTCCATTCCGTCCCCTACTACATAAAACCTATAAGGAGGAGCAATAGTAAAATCAGAGAAATCTTTATCCTTAGGAGGCTTAATTTCTACATTGTCAAGTCCTGGCAGCAATGAATTGGGATTCGCTGGAATAGCGAATGTCATCGATATGATACCGCCGTTTAGTGATATTTCCACATCAATTGGCGGAAGCCCGGCATATCCAGACAGAAAGTTGATAAAGTCTTCGAAAGGAATAAGATAATCTTTGGCGGGAACTCGTATGCTGTCAATATTGCCGTTACCTCCGGGCTGCCAGTTCTTGCTTTCTGGAATAAATACTTTTGGCTCGCCATATCCTTTTGAATAATTGAGGTTGTGCCGGTACCAACTGACAATGTCCGACCCAAAGATATCCGTTAGAGGTAGCGTGTCGTCGCCAGTGGCGCTGATATCCAATCCCAGGGCATCATAAACATTGTCGGGATAAGTTTGATCACCGGTCTCCAGGCTTCCAATGGTTTGATGTGCCCATGGGCCGATTACTACTTTTTGCAATTTTCTGATTGCAGGAGCAGCATATTTGCGCATCAGATTGTTGGTCTCAATCTGCCCGTCTACAAAGATGTCCCACCAACCAAAGAGATGATAGGCCGGTACTTGCATATTCCGGTACCTGCTATAGGCTCCGTTCATATCCCCTTCACCCCATTGATCAACTGTGGCGCGGCTCGCATCCATATCTCTTCTGCCAATAGAATTTGGATAATATCCAGCTACATCATTAGGGGTAGGCCTGAACATGGTAAAATGGTCAATGGCCTCTGTGGCAGCATCAAATTTATTGTTGTTGCCATAGTCATATGACGTGTGAATGGTATTATGAACACCTTTGGGATTCCCGAACAACTCATCCATATTGCGGAAATAATTAGCTCCATTTAGCTGGCAGGTATCGCAATCATCATCTACACCCGTAAAAATCTGTCCTTTCACCCATCCGGTTACGATCCTGTCTCTGAAAACACCATTGTGGTAACCAGTAAATCTCATGTGCTCGTTGGTTCCAACAATAGGTAAAAGGCACTTTAATCCTGCCTCGAGTGTATCAATCCAATGTGCAGCTGCCTGCTGATATTGGGTATTTGCGAGCGCTGAAGCTCCAAAGCATCCAATACTTGGTGTTGGCACTGGAAAAGTATCTAACACACCGTCGTTGTTGTAATCATACACCCTCATCAGGCGATTGTTACCATAAATGGTATCCAGGTCACCATCGAGGTCGATATCATAAACAATTGCCGAATCTTTCAGCCATGCCATGGAGGGATCATATTCATAAGCTCCAGTCATGTACCTGATGCTGTTGTATCCGTCCTCATGAAAGTTTCCATGTTTTGGATCCCCAATTGGTGTTTGGCGGTCAAGCACATGTCCCCACGTTGGATGGTAGGGATCTTTGCTCCAACTATCGCTGTACATGGGCATGTACACACCTTCTGATGCATAGCGCCCTCTCATGTCCTGCATAACAGCTGTATTTCCAAGCAACGTCATCAATGCCATGGCATCTTCTCCTGTTTTATCATAAGGGGTCCTGGTAAAGATCACAGGCAACTGGTAGGGGTTGGGGTTGACAACTAAATTTTGCTTGTCGTAATAGTTCCACTTGAGTTTTAGAGGACTCGTGCTAAGTGTATCTGGCAATGTGATAGAATCGTAAATGATTATCTGCGTTCCTTTTTTGATCAATTCTATATTGAATGAATCCAATATTGGAAAACCTCCGATATTGGTGTCGATGGTGATCATATAAGTGAGGCAATCAGATAATACCGGTAGGTAAACATCTGTCATCAGTTTTATTCCATCGGGCATGGTAAATGGAATTTCCATGATCGTTGCAAATTCCGCTATATCGTCTATCTGGCCATTATTAGCAGTGTTCTGCCCAATAGTGGTAGCGGGTAAAATAAATAGCAACAGCAGTAAGGCAAAGAAGTTTTTCATAGTTGTATGGGCTGGTGATGAATTTACGTTATGTATACAATATTAAGCACAAATTGCCTCATTTGCAATCAGATGTGCCTGTAGTTCCCACTTTATTATTCACTATTTTCGGCTGACCAATCTAAAACTTGAAGTATTGAGCATATGTGGACGAGGATAGTTTTTATTACAGTCATATTTTTCCTGATTGATTTTTACTTTTTCCAGGCAGTAAAAACAGTAACTCAGAACTTCTCCGGAAACAAGAAACTGCTGGTCTATCTATCCTATTGGGGCATAACATTATTGAGTATTGGATTTGCTGTTGCCTACAATTACCTGCCATCAACCGGGCCTTTAAAGGGAATCAGGCTCTACGGAATGTCAATTATGGTCATGTTCATGATCTGTAAGGTGTTGGGAATACTACCTATTCTAATTGATGATATTGTACGGTTTCTTAAGTTCATAGTCCAATTATGTATCAGAGAACATGGGGTAGCCTCGGGGGGAAGCCCGATCACCAGGGTTAAATTCCTAAGTCAGATCGCGTTGCTGATGGCTGCTGTTCCAATGGCTACCTTTTTGTTTGGGATGGTTGGCGGCGCTTTCAATTATCAGATAAGAAGAGTCAGGATTAAACTTCCCAATCTTCCTGAATCATTTAGAGGATTTAAGATCGTTCAAATTTCGGACATACACATAGGTAGTTTTGTATCCGCCAAACCATTAAAAACGGCCTTTGCCATGGTTGCAGAGCAAAAGCCAGATGTTATCTTGTTTACCGGCGATTTGGTCAATAATCTCGCTGAGGAAGCTGAGGAATTTCTGGAGCAATTATCCTCTCTATCTGCACCTATGGGTGTATTCTCGGTATTGGGGAATCACGACTACGGCCATTATGTAAGGTGGAAAGACGAGAGCGAGAGAATTGCCAATGTCAATAAGTTAAAACAACTGCAAAAGGATGTGGGCTGGAAACTTCTCATGAATGAAAGTCACATACTGGAAAAGAACGGAGAAAAGCTCGCTTTGATCGGTGTGGAAAACTGGAGTTCTAAGATGAATTTCCCTAAATATGGGCAACTGGCAAAGGCTCATGCTGAAACTGAAGGTGTACCCTGCAAAATTTTGATGTCTCACGATCCTTCGCATTGGGAGGCGGAGATAACCGAACAATTCAAAGACATAAGCCTTACACTTTCAGGGCATACCCACGGCATGCAGTTTGGCATTGAAATCCCGGGGTTTAAGTGGAGCCCTGTTCAATATGTTTACAAACAATGGGCTGGATTGTATCATAAAGATGATCAATATCTTTACGTAAATCGAGGCCTGGGTTTTATCGGATATATGGGTAGGGTAGGGATTATGCCCGAGATTACGGTTATAGAACTTGACAGGGCTTAGATTTTTTGATATCTTCCACACATCTAATAATTACTGAATAAATGAAAGAGCCATTTTTGATAAAACGCAAACTCCAGATTATACTTCTGGTTACTTTTCTAATTCAAATTATGTTGTTTGCCAATAATTTGAATGCTCAAACTTACGAATGGGCAAACGGCGTAGGAAGTAGCCTTGGTGACTATGGCTATGGCATAGCGGTCGACCAGCTTGGAAACACCTACATTACGGGTGCTATTTATGACACTGCTGACTTTGACCCGGGTCCAGGTATTGCGAATCTCACTTCAGCTGGAAATTTTGACATTTGCATTGCCAAATACGACCCCAATGGAAATTATATCTGGGCAAAGAGTATGGGTGGGACGGCCAGTGATTATGGATCCGGAATTGCAGTTGATGCGAATGGTAATACTTACATAACAGGTTACTTTTCGGCAACAGCTGATTTTGATCCCGACACGGGAATTGCTGATACGGCCAACCTCACTTCTGCAGGGGGAAATGATATTTTCCTGGCTATGTACGATGCAAGCGGTAACTATCTATGGGCAAAAAGACTCGGCTCTTCCGGAAACGATATTAGCAGAAGCATTTCTATCGATAATGGCGGAAATGCTTATGTGGCAGGGCTCTTTTCAGGAACAGTTGACTTTGACCCAGACACTGGCACTTTTAACCTCACTTCTGCTGGTAATAGTGATGTATTTATCGCAAAGTACGATGCCAATGGCAATTACCTCTGGGCAAAGAATATGGGCGGATCAGATTTTGATGAAACACTGAGTTTGGCTATAGACAATGCGGGAAATACCTACATAACGGGTTACTTTGGTGATACTGCCGACTTTGACCCTGGTCCAGACACCGCTAACCTCGTTTCGGCGGGGAGTTATGATATTTTCTTCGCAAAATATGATTCCAATGGCAATTATCTGTGGGGAAATAGTATAGGTTCAGCGAACAGTGACAACGGTAAGGGAGTTGTTGTAGATGATGCTGGGAACACCTATATCACAGGATTCTTTTCGGGAACAGCTGATTTTGACCCGGGCCCAGACACTTCCAATCTCACCTCTGCCGGAGGCATTGATATTTTCTATGCTAAATACGACAGTGGAGGCAACTATCTTTGGGCTAGGAGTATCGGCGATACATTAAATGACTATTCCTACGGTATTGACGTCGATAATATGGGAAATACCTATATCACCGGTTATTATGAGGGAATAACGGATTTTGACCCGGGTACGGACACCGTAAACCTCTCCTCATCTGGTGGCTATGACCTCTTCTTTGCTAAATATGATACCACTGGTAATTATGTCTGGGCTCAAAGAGCTGGTGGTGTTGGCTTAGATGCTGGCCGAAGCATAGCGCTTGATGATAGTGGACATGTTTATCTCACCGGTTTCTTTGGAGATACAGTAGACTTTGACCCAGGTGCCGACACAGCCAATCTTATGTCGGTGGGATTTTCTGATATATTTATTGGGAAATATTCAAACAATTGTGCAGGTTTTGATGCAGGTATCGTTAAAACTGATGCCACGTGTAGCGGAGTTAGTGATGGCATGGCTTCTTCTACGCCGGTTAATGGTACCATGCCGTATACTTATTTGTGGTCAAATACAGAGACAACCGACAGCATTGATAGCTTATTGGCTGGTACTTATTTAGTTACAGTAACCAGTTCCATTAATTGTTTTGTAATTGACACTGTAGTCATTAGCAATTTGATATTGATACAAAGTTCCGTAGGCGCTGCGATCTGTACCGGTGACAGCATTCTACTGGGCGGAAGTTATCAAACCACGGCGGGAAGTTACATGGATTCAATGGTTTCTGTGAATGGCTGCGACAGTTTAGTTGTAACTACCCTGTCCATAAATCCGTCTTATGTTACCTCAGACTCTACTACAATTTGTGCGGGAGACAGTATTCTGCTCGGTGGGTCATACCAAACCATTGCAGGTAACTATACAGATTCAATGTCTAGTATGTCTGGATGTGACAGTGTGGTTACAACAACACTTACTATTGATTCCCCGCCTTCTGTGAGCTTTTCTGGCCTTGATAGTGTGTATTGCTCAACAGATGCGGCCGTAACGATGATTGGCTCACCGGCTGGCGGAACCTTTAGCGGAACAGGTGGAGTAGCAGATAGTTCATTTTATCCGGTAACAGGGGTGAACACCTATACAATAACTTACACATATACGGATGCCAACAATTGCATCGGTAGTTTTTCTCAAGTTGTTGAAGTCATTATCTGTACGGGAATTGAGAACTTGGGCATTGAAGATGTAATTGACATCTACCCCAATCCCAGCAGGGGAGTGTTCACTTTATCTTTCTCAGCTGAGCCGAAGGATGCAAAGCTCACTATCTATCAATTCAATGGGCAGGTCGTTTATGAAGATGTGCTCAATACAAAAACCGTGGAAATTGATTTGAGCAACAAAGCCCCCGGACTGTACTTAATAGAAGTTGAGCATCGGGGTGTGATTACTAAAAAGAAGATTGTTATTGAATAATCTAAAGAGGAGGTGCTGTTTCCAATACGTTATTTGATGTTTAACCGCAAGGTTCGCAAAGCAAGCGCAAGGAACGCAAATAAATAACAATCAATACATTGCGCCCTTTGCGCCTGCTTTGCGATCTTAGCGGTTAAGTTATTATCGCTCTATTCGATCACCTAAAATTTTTCCATTACCCCCAATCCAAACAGAGCAAAATCATATTTAACCGGATCATTGGCGTCGAACTTCTTTAGGTTGTTTGTCAGTTCCTCCACAGCCTTCCAGTCATTTTGTTTTCTGGATAGTAGCCCAAGTTTTCTGGATACATTGCCGGTATGAACATCCAGGGGCATTCGCAAATGTTTCATATTCTCGCTGTTCCAAATCCCGAAATCTACATTGCTTTTATCCTTTCTCACCATCCAGCGAAGAAACATATTGATTCGCTTCGCCGCAGAGTTTGTAACCGGGTCGGAGACATGCTTCAATGTACGCGCTGGGTGGGGGAGCTCAAAAAACGTTTTCTTAAAACCGGAGATCACCAATTGCATATTACCCTTATACTCTTTTATTCCACTTTCAAATACACCTTGCAGTCCGCTATGATTTCTGTAAATGTTTTGCAGTGATTTTAGAAAATAAATACAATCCACTCCGTTAAAGGTGCGGTGTACGAACTTCTTAAGGTCATCGTCATCGTCATCGTCATTTTCATGGTCGAAATTGGCATCCATAATAAACTGATGTGGACTGTTATCCATAAGAAGCATCAATCTCTTTCCATTGCTAATGATGGTCTTTCGCTGGCCCCAGGCAATGGTTGCCGTAAGGAAGGCGGCTATTTCTATGTCCTCTTTCCTGGAGAATTGATGAGGAATGGAAATAGGGTCATTTTCAACGAAACTCACCTGATTGAATTCGTGATACTTCGATTGAAGGAATTCAAATATTTCACTATCCGACAGATGCTTCAAGAAACTTACTTGTATAAATCTCGTTAGAGGTTCTTTAAAGGTAAATTTGAGCATTTTTAAACAATTACTTCGTTATATGCGTGGTTTGAAAGTATTATTTCTGTGTTTATTGGTTATTCTGAGCCAGCTAACACTGGTTTCGGGTCAAAATGAAGTGCCGAAGAAGAAACTATTGGTGAAAGCCGAGGAGCACTTCTATGACGGTGATTTCAAATCTGCGCTGCCATTATACCGCACGCTTTATTCAAGTAATCCCAGAGATCCAATGGCTAACTTCGCTTTGGGCGTTTCGTATATCCATTTGGCACCAAACATAACCGAGGGTATCAACAAGGATAAAGCCATTCCTCACCTGGAGTTTTGTCGAAAAGAGCAATATTTGGTAGATGTAAGTTACTTTTTGGCAAGAGCGTATCACTTAACCTACCAGTTTAAAAAAGCACAATTTTATTATAAGGAATACCTCGACTCACTGCCCACACATGAGCTCTATTACCTCATGCCTATTATGAGCAAGGAGAAACAAATAGCAGACGTCCGCAGGAAAATCGAAATGTGTGACAATGGAATAGTGCTCACATCTGATACGGTATCGGTGGTATTTGAAAACATGGGCATAAAGATTAATTCCAGTTTTCCCGACTATGCGCCAGCCATTTCCGCTGATAATGAGGTGCTGATATTTACATCCAGAAGGCCACGAAAAGACAAGACAGAAAAAATGACATATGACTATTTGTACTATGAGGATGTGTATATTTCATACAATAAGAAAGGTGTGTGGATGGACGCAGTTCTTATAAGTGATAATATCAATACGAAGAAGCACGACGCTAGTATTGGACTCTCATCAGATGCACAGAGCCTGTTTACCTATTATAGGGGCGATATATACAGGTCACGCCTGGAAGGATTGACCTGGGGTAAACCGAAGAAGCTGGGAAAAGAGATCAATACCTCAGCCTGGGAGACCCACATCAGCATCACTTCGGCTCAGAACACTATCTACTTTGTTAGCGATAGAAAAGGAGGCTATGGTGGGCGGGATATTTACAAGGCAAAATTGATGCCGGATGGGGAGTGGGGCGAGGTGCAGAATCTAGGTGCAACCATCAATACGAAATATGATGAAGAAGCACCTTTTATTCACCCTGATGACAGGCACTTGTATTTCTCGTCCAAGGGCCATAACAGCATGGGCGGTTTTGATATCTTCTTTACAATAAGAACAGATGACAGTTGGTCCAAACCAAAAAATATGGGCCATCCTATCAATACCCCTGACGACGATATCTACTTTACTGTTTCGGCCAATGGTCGCAATGGATATCTATCGACTATTCGGGATGGAGGACTTGGTGAGAAGGACTTATACATTGCCTATATGCCAGATACAGGCGAGGTGCCACTGGTTGTTATTCGAGGAATGATAAAAGGGGATAATGGTAAACCGATTTCAGCGCAATTCGCGGTTAAGGATTTAAAGTCAGGAGAGCTGGTTGGAATCTATAGCTCGAACTCTGCAACAGGCAAGTATCTGTTGGTTTTTCCTCCGGGACGCGATTACGATTTGGTGATAAGTGCTGAGAATTTTGTGCCTCACCGGGAGCAAATTCATATTCCGGATCAAAACAGATTTTATGACTTGTTTCAGGAGATACAGCTCACTTCAGCTACGGGAATTGATGTAATAACAGGAAGGGATACGACCCTCGGACAAAAGATATTTGTTAGAAACGCCTTTTTCGACATCGACAGTGCAGTGAGCGTAATTGATGCGGCATTGCTTAAAACGGATGTGAAAGAAATTGCCTACTCAGCGTTTCTGGGAAAGCTCGAGAAGGCAGAAGACAAGGCCAGTATTTCAAAGCGCCTGCAAAAGATTGAGGGAATAGGAAATAGTATTGCAGAATATGAGCCAGTGGAACAAGTTCATATTACAAATCCGTTGATACAATCAGATCTGGATCAGATAATAATCAACTACGACACCCTGTACGCAACGTCACCAACCTCCCACACCAGGGTAGAAATGGCAGATTTGGCAGCGTTGGGCATTACGGTGAAGGAAACCATGTATATCACCGCAGAGCAGCTGGATACCACCACTATTCGTCCAGAGCTCTATTTTTCCATGAAGGGATACAATGAGGGGTTGGATGAGATTGTTGCTGATACAATAGAAGCTGATGGGGAAGAGGATGTCTATATTTCAATGGCGGACCTGACCGATACAGCTGATGAATCTGAGCTACAGGATAAACCGGCAACTTCCTCCGAGGGCGAAGACGAGAAAGAACAGAGTGCAGATAGTAAAACCGTAGCTGTTGATGCCGAGGATGAAACAGGGGCTGAACCTCTGAATGAAGAAGTTATTAAAGAGCGTGTTGCTGAAGAAGAAATGGCTGAAAGTACAGTAATAGATGAACAGCTTCATACAAGCGGCGAAACTGACGAAACCACGGAAACTAAGCCTGAGACAGCCAGTGATAACTCGTTAACATTATCATCATCTGTATCTGTGGAAGGTTCAATTTCAGCAGAAGTAAAAAATAAAGAGGAGCTGATTCCAGAGAAACCTCTATCGGATAAGGTAGCATCGGCGGTTGCGACGCAACAAACCGGCTCAATAGCAAAAGGTGATTTGTTGGTAAGTGAGGCGGCTATGTGCTTGTTGGTCAGTGAGCGAACGCCGGTAAATATTGCAGAAACATTCGGCAGTGATGTTAAGAAAATCTATTGCTATACGGATATTGGCCTTGAACCAAGGGAGAAATCCACAGTTCATCACATTTGGTATTACAATGGCTTGGAGATGGCAGATGTTGAATTAAACGTACAGGGGCCTCGCTGGAGAACGTGGAGTTCAAAAAATATATATCGTTCGTGGGTCGGTGAATGGCGTGTCGATATTACAAATAGTGATAAGAAGGTATTACAGAGCATCAAATTTACAATTGATAAGCGCTAGACTCAGGCGGCCAGTACACCATCTTTTATCGTCAACTTCCTGTCCGACATATTGGCGAGCTCTTCGTTGTGTGTGGCAATCAGGAAGGTTTGGTTGTAGGTCTCTCTCAAATTAAAGAAGAGCTGATGGAGTTCTTTGGAGTTTTCAGAATCCAGGTTTCCAGACGGCTCATCTGCAAATATCACAGACGGGTTGTTCACAAGCGCCCGTGCTACGGCTACTCGCTGCTGCTCACCTCCTGACAGTTCGCTGGGCTTGTGAGTTATTCTCTCCGATAATCCTAAGAAGTCGAGCAATTCAGAGGCCCTGGCTTCTGCTTCTTTTTTACTCTTCTTGGCAATATAAGCCGGAATGCATACGTTTTCCAACGCGGTAAATTCAGGGAGCAGGTGATGAAATTGAAAGACAAATCCTATATGCTCATTTCTGAACCGTGCCAGCTTTTTTTCAGATAGTTCGCCTACCAGTGTACCATTTAGTTCAACTATTCCGGCATCCGGGTTTTCCAGGGTGCCTATGATCTGCAGCAACGTTGTTTTGCCCGCACCTGAAGTTCCAACAATAGAAACAATTTCCCCTTTCTGCACCTCTATATCAATCCCTTTAAGTACTTCCAGGGGCCCGAAAGATTTTCTTATTCCCGATGCTTTGATCATCCACTTACGGTTTTGAAGAGACGAAGATAGTTATACTTAAGAATCACAACGCAAAAATCCGAAAGTAATGTTGCGCTGGCCGGCCATTTGAAAATACTGTCAAAAAAACTACATTTGCCTCTGTACACAATCAATCATATTACGGAGAAACAAGCTATGAACGTTCACGAATATCAAGGCAAAGAAATACTCAAGAGTTTTGGCGTCACTATCCAGGAGGGAATAGTTGCGGAAACGGCTGACCAGGCCGTACAGGCCGCCAAAGATTTACAAGAGCAGACAGGAACCAAAATGTGGGTGATTAAAGCCCAAATTCATGCAGGCGGACGGGGCAAAGGTGGTGGAGTAAAACTCGCCAAGACATTAGAAGAAGTAAAGATCATAGCTGGTGAGATCATCGGGATGCAGCTGGTAACGCCGCAAACCGGCCCTGAGGGGAAGAAAGTGAATAAGGTGTTGATTGCAGAAGACGTTTATTATCCCGGCGATTCGGAAGTGGAAGAATATTACATGAGCGTGCTGCTGAATCGTGATACAGGACGAAACATTATCATGTACTCCACTGAAGGTGGAATGGACATTGAGAAAGTTGCAGCTGAAACACCTCACTTGATCTTTAAAGAGGAAATCGATCCTAAAGTGGGCCTGCAGGGTTTTCAGTGCCGAAAGATTGCGTACAACCTGGGCTTGTCGGGAAAGTCATTTAAGGAAATGACAAAATTCGTCGCTTCGCTATACAAAGCATACGACGCAACCGACTCATCTCTTTTCGAGATCAATCCGGTTATCAAAGCTTCGGATGACCGCATCATCGATGTGGATGCCAAGGTGGCCATCGACGACAATGCCCTGTACAGACATCCCGAATATGAGGCAATGCGAGATAAATCGGAGGAAGATCCGACGGAGGTGGAAGCTGGTGAGAATGACCTGAACTACGTAAAGCTCGACGGAAATGTGGGCTGTATGGTAAATGGCGCCGGGCTCGCTATGGCCACTATGGACATCATCAAACTATCAGGTGGAGATCCAGCTAACTTTTTAGATGTGGGCGGGGCAGCAAATGCGGAAACTGTTGAGGCTGGGTTCAGAATCATATTAAAAGACCCGAATGTAAAGGCAATCCTCATCAACATATTTGGAGGAATTGTTCGCTGTGATAAAGTAGCGGAGGGCGTTGTAGCCGCTTACAAGAATATTCCCGATATCAGCATTCCGATCATTGTGCGTTTGCAAGGAACCAATGCAGAAGAGGGCAAGAAGATCATCGATGATTCAGGCCTTCAGGTACATTCAGCAATTTTGCTTCAGGATGCCGCTGATAAGGTGTCGGAGGTGCTCGCATAAACTATACTTATGAAAACATTCAAATTTTTCACAGTTCTCTTGTTATTGTGTTCTGTGCTGCTGCTCAATGTTGGGTGTCACATAAATTTCATGAACTGTATTAAAGTAAAAGGCACCAAAATCACTACTGAAACCAGAAATCCCAAGCAGTTCACGGGAATCGTGTTGGAAATCCCTGCAGAAGTGTACGTGAAGTTAGGAGATGAAAGCGTAGTAGAGATAAGAGCCAAGCGCAGGGTGTTGGATCAAATTCTTACGACGATTGATGAAGATCACCTAATATTGGAATATGACACTTGCGTCAGCAACCCTGATTCAATAACCATATTTATCACCACCGCATCACTTGACTTTGTGAAGATTTCCAGTTCTGGTGGTGTTTCCAGCGTGCAGACCATCAAAGTCAATGAAATTGAATTGAAAGTAAATGGATCTGGGGACATCGATTTGAAGTTAAACGCTTCTATTGTGCATGCCAAGATCAACGGTTCCGGAGATATTCACCTGGAGGGAAAGGCTAACACGCTGATTGCAGGAATTAATGGATCGGGGGATATTCGTGCAGAGAAGCTGGAAGCGACAAATGCCAAAGTGAAAATCAATGGCTCTGGAGACGTGAAAGTCTACGCGACGGAAAGGCTGAACGTAAAAATAAATGGTAGTGGAGATGTGCGTTACAAAGGCGATCCTGAGCTCATAGAGACTATTAACGGCTCTGGTAGCATTAAGAGGAAATGAAGAAAATTCTTGTAGCCAACAGAGGGGAGATCGCCTTGAGAATTATGCGGTCGGCCCGCGAAATGGGCATCAAAACAGTTGCGGTTTACTCAGAAGCCGATAGAAATTCACCCCATGTTCGCTATGCAGATGAGGCCATGTGCATTGGCCCTCCGGAATCTGCGCAATCCTATTTGAATGAAAAGAAGATCCTGGCCGTCTGTGTGGAACTCAAAGTCGATGCCATTCATCCTGGATATGGCTTCCTGTCAGAAAATGCCTCCTTCGCGCGAAAGGTAAGCAGGGCGGGTATTACATTCATAGGCCCATCAGCCAGATCTATTGAAATCATGGGCAACAAGCTCGCAGCGAAAGAAGCCGTAGCCAAATACGACATCCCTATGGTACCCGGAACAGCGAAAGCTGTGAAGAATGTGGCTACAGCCAAAAAGAAAGGAAAGGAAATTGGATATCCTTTGCTCATCAAAGCGGCAGCCGGTGGTGGTGGTAAGGGAATGCGTATCGTAAAAAAGGAAAAGGAGTTAGAGGAGCAGATGAAAATGGCCATCAGTGAGGCGATTTCTGCCTTTGGGGATGGCTCGGTTTTTATTGAGCGTTATGTGACCTCACCCAGACATATAGAAATTCAGATACTGGCCGACAAACATGGAAATACGATTCACCTCTTCGAACGGGAATGTTCTATTCAGCGACGGCACCAGAAGGTAATTGAAGAAGCGCCTTCAACGGTTTTGTCTGATGAGATGCGTGATGCTATGGGCAAGGCTGCCATCGAAGTTGCCAAATCCTGCAAGTACGTGGGCGCCGGGACAGTAGAGTTTTTGTATGACGGAAAGCAGTATTACTTCCTGGAAATGAATACCAGGCTCCAGGTGGAGCATCCTGTTACGGAAATGATCACCGGACTTGATCTGGTGAAGGAGCAAATCAATATCGCACAGGGCAAGAAGCTCTCTGTAAAACAAGAGGATTTGAAAATCAATGGGCATGCACTGGAAGTACGGGTCTATGCTGAAGACCCTGAGAATAACTTTTTGCCCGACGTAGGAAACCTCTCCATCTACAAGCGGCCCGGTGGAATAGGCGTGAGGGTAGATGACGGTTATGAGCAGGGAATGGATATTCCCATTTATTACGATCCCATGATCTCCAAACTCATTGTTCATGCCAAAGACCGCAAAACAGCAATCGCCAGGATGATCAGAGCCATCGATGAATATACCATTGTGGGAGTAAAAACAACACTATCCTTCTGCCGATTTGTACTTAATCACAAGTCCTTCACCAGTGGTAAATTTGATACACATTTTGTGTCGGATTATTTTGATACCAGAGACAAGAAATCATCTGGCGCTGATAAAGATGAACGGATACTCGCTGCGGCGCTGGCAGCATTGATTGTCCATAAGAACAAGTCGGCTAAAAAGCTTAAAACAACTTCCTCTAATGGCAGGTCGAAGTGGAGGTATAATAGGGCTTTGGAGCAATAGAGGGGGAGATTGCTTCGTCGCTCACTGTGTTCGCTCCTCGCAATGACGTAACTCAATGAGCATCGTCATTGCGAGCCTGTGTGCAGGCAAGCAATCTCCCATTAGTATAGACATTCTTACCTGGCTTGGCACTCGATTTGCACTACAATCCATTTACAACATACTTCTTAAATTTACGTACTGATACAAGATGACATTGTTGCGAGCCATATTGATTGTATTCCTCTCTGGAATAGCCCTGTTCAGCTATGCCCAGAAGCACATTCCCTTATCCGAAGGTTATATTGTTGAGGTAAGGGTAAAAGATGGCGACACCACACTACACCGCAACTTACCAAGAGTGATCATAACTGGCAAACGAACCTTTAAAAGCAAAAAGAAGGCAAGGAGATACACTCGCCTGGTTAGAAATGTAAAGAAGGTTTATCCCTACTCAAAAGAGGCGGCAATATTACTGAGGAAATACAACGATACCCTCACTACTATCACTGACAAGAAGAAACGGAGAAAATTGATGAAACGCTGCGAAAAGGAGCTGTGGTCTGAATATGGAGATGAATTAAAGGCGCTGACCATGACTCAGGGCGCAATTCTTTTAAAACTTATCGATAGGGAAACTGGAGAGACGGGATACGCACTGGTAAAAGATCTCCGCGGCGGATTTACAGCCTTTTTCTTTCAGGCTATTGCAAGATTGTTTCACCTCAACCTCAAGAGTACCTATGATGGGCAGGAGGAAGACCAGATGATCGAGGATATAGTGTTGTTGATAGAGAGAGGGGAGATTTAGGTAGGTAACCGTTAGCACCAACACAATTTTTCCTATTTTTGTTTAGTTATAATTCAATCATGGAATCAATCGTAATATCACCGAAAAGTCGATCCGAACTTAAGTTTGTTTTTGAATTATTGAGCAAACTCAAGATTTCGTCAAGGGTTTTATCCGAAGAGGACAAGGAAGATATTGGCCTTTCTGTATTGATGAAGCAAGTTGATCGAAAGAGAAAGGTATCGAGAGATACGGTGCTAAGAAATTTGAAGAAGTAGTGCATGTTGAATTTCTGGCAAGCTTCAATCGTGATTTGAATAAAATTAAGCTTGGACCTGTTAAAAAATCTATCCTCAAGGTAATTCTGGCCATTGAAAAGGCTAAGAGCTTCAAGTCCATTTCAAATAGTAAAAAACTAACCGGGCATAAATCTGCTTTCAGGATTAGAGTGGGAGATTATAGAATAGGAGTTTTTGTATCGGGAAATAAGGTTCAATTTGCACGTGTTGTTCACCGGAAGGATATTTACAGATATTTTCCTTAGATATTCAACTAGTTATTCACCCCAGGCTCTACACCTGTCTGGAAGCTCAAACAAATAAAACATGAAAAGAAAAAGTCTATTGCGGAACGCAATGATCATGGGACTCATGGCGATGACCCTTGTTTATTGCAAAAAAGATGACGACGGTAGCACAACCGAACCACCACCTGTAAACACCGGATGTACCTTGCCCTCCATCTCCAGCTCTTCAACTGTAGAGGGTTATAACATTCTCAGTGTGCTGCCGGGTATCTGGAACGGCCCCGTCACTTCATCTACCCCGCTTGGTGGCTATCCTGAGTGGATCGTAGACTTCAGGCCCAATTCAGCCTCTCAAATATCTGCAAAGAATGAATTGGATTCCCTCAACGACATTTTCATGAGCTTCTTTATTGCCAAGTACGATTGCTCCTATAAAATGGTGTTCAGAAACGGTGGCGGCTTTGCAGGTTCGGTCCGTAATTCCTATATGATTATTGACAGTGTTAGCGAGGTTGGTGGGCTGTCCTTTTACAGGTTTGTCGACCCTGTTTCCGGGGGTAAACGCGTGTATGCCGATATAACATTTGTGCAGGACAGTCTTATTATGCACGTTTACACCAACCAATACAACACCCTTTCAGACCCCGTAACACATATGCTCTGGACGGCGAGCAGCCGTGACACAACTTCGGCACAGAATGCCATATCAACTTTTGCATATCCTCAAAAGCAGCTGACGAAAGACTTCACCACGACATTTGATGGATTGTCAGAGGCTGTTTTCTACTCCGCGAATGACGATCCCTATCCTGAAACCGACCAGCCGTATTTGGGGACTTCTAACGTGAATATAATTATAACCAATCCGGTCACGATCGATCCGTTGAAGAAAGTACTGATCATCATTACCACGCAACCCCTGCTACCCGGGAACATGTTTGACATTGCAAATTTGAAGTACAGGTCGCGCTACGTATTTGTGGGGGCAGCCACGCCAACGGGGTATAATTTCAACTATATGCATCCTGGCGATTACTACATCAATGCCATTTACGACAGCAACGGTGACTATAACTTTTCGAGTGGAGATTACATGAACAGCTCTTTTGATGTGCCTTTTACCTTAACGGATTCCGGATCTCCCAATGTGAGTGTGACCATCAATTTTCTGATTCCCTAATAATTTATCCGGTTCACACATTTTTTGAAGCAAAACTTAAGGGACGATAGGTGAAATCATGATACATATAAGAACCATTGCGCAAAAAACCGGCTCTCCAGATAGCATTCAGGAGAGCTGTATTTGGCACATTTCCAGTCAGACAGTTGTGATGCAATTCCTTTCGTAGGGCAGCGTCCTTACTTCACAATCCTCCCTTTCAAACGTTCTTCAAAGAAACTATGCAGGGGAAAAATAAGGCCTGCTAAAACAGCATTGAAAGCCAGTTTGATAGCTGGCGCACCAGAACTATACTCCTCGATGTAAGGATCGAGCAAAACAAGGGTGAACTCAAAAAACAGCAGGAAGGCAAAGAAGATCATTCCCTCAGCCAATCGAATGGGAATGGAAACCCTTCCCAGCATAAATACCCCCGCAAAAACCAGTACTAAGAATATGAGGATGCCAGAATATTGAAGATTATCTCTTCTGCTCTTTTGTTCATTCTGTAATCTTAATTCTTCAATCTCTAATCGTTTGCGTTCTATTTCGGCTGTTTCAAATTCGTGTTTTGCTTCAAGCTTTCCAATGTCCTTACTTTTGCCTTCATTAAACATGATGTCCACAAGTACGCGATGCTGTTTATAGTCTGTAAAGGACTTTTCCCATTGTTCCTGTTCCGCATAGATGGCCGCTCTTATTTTTAGGGCAATGGCTTCACCGTCCTTGTTTTCAAATTTTCTGGCCAGATCTATGCCCTCAGTGATGTACTTGAGCGCTGAATCAGGTTGGTTCAAGACTAAATAAGATTCAGATACGTCGTGCAAAGCTCCAAGTACGTATTGATTTTCGTTCAATTGCCTATAAATCGCCAATCCGCGCAATTGATATTCATGTGCCTCTCGCATCTTTCCCTGATCACTCAGAACAAGACCGATATTGCAGTAGCATATCCCCACCTCCAACTCACGCCCTAATCTCTGAAACATCTGGAGACATTCTTGGTATTTCTCGATTGCCAGTATATTTTCATTGTTGGCAGCGCGAATATTTGCAATCCATAACAGAGCACCGGCAACGCCGGGCTTGGAGTCGACCGCAAGGTAATTTTGCAGTGCGGATTCATAATATTCCAGAGAACGGTTGTAATCTTCAAGTCTATAATATACCATTCCAATATTGATGTTGCTGGCTGCAATACCCATGCGTAACTCGTGTTCTTCAGCAATCCTTAGTGATTTCATATGATATTCAATGGCCGCCGGAAAATCTGAAAGGAGCATATAGTTATACCCTACATCACCGAGGTACTTAGAGCACATACCCCATTCTCCAAGGTCGGAGGCCAAATCAGCCATTTTTTTCTGGATCGACGGTAGTTTGATGTATTGCAGGCCCAACCTATAGTTAATGCACAGCTGATCATAACATTTCAACAATCTTCGTTTTGAAGATATTTGTTTTGCCAATGTAATCCCGTTCTCCAGGTACTCAATCGAAGCATTTCTATCCTGTTCTCTGATTTCTTCGGCGAGAAGAATATAGATATCAATCTTGCTGGTATCCACGGTTGCGGACTGCAGGGTGCGCTTCAGAGAATCAAGCTTCTCTAACCCCATTGTGGCTTGAGTCAAGCAAAAGAAGAGGGAGATGGATATGAGGTGCCGAATCATTATTTCAATTTAGGCATTTTTTAATAAGGCCCTTTAGACTCCCCGTCCGAACGGCGTCAGCCGGGCGGGCGATCAGAATCCTGTTTACACGTTGCAAATTGGCGTGATATTTCCAAAACGGTCCCTGAGCGCCCGCCAGGCTGGACGGAAAGTTCTGCTGTGAAAGGTAAGGGAAACGCCGTATTTTTTTTACATTTGTAATGCAATCACTTTACCCATTACAATCACACTTTCTCACAATTTAAAATAACCCCCATGAAAAAATTATTTGTTCTCATTTCAATAGTTTTAGTTTCTACCGGTAATCTCTGGGCTCAGGCAACACCCAATGCCGGTTTCGAAAACTGGACGTTTCACAGTAACTTCTTTGGAGATTATGATACTCCTGATGATTGGGACAATGCAAATCCTCAAACAGAACTTACGGGCATTTTTTCCGTTGAAAAAGCAACCGGTGCAGATGTACATAGTGGAAGCGCTGCCGTAAAATTGATCACTAAAAATATCTTCGGTAATGACGTCCCTGGTGTAGTGACTACCGGCACTTTACCAACATCAGCAGGTGACCCGATTACAGGTGGAATCCCTTATACATTAAGGCCTGACAGCATTGTGGGATGGTATAAATACTCTCCTCAGGGAGGAGACAATGGTTTTGCGGAAATTACGCTGTTCGGTTCGGCGGCTAACAATGCAGATACTATCGCTGAAGCTCGTTTTAATACACCCACAACAACCGTTGGAACCTACACACGGTTTTCGGCTCCGTTGGTTTATTATTCTACCAATGCTGTTGCTAACTCTATGTGGCTTCTGGGTTCAAGCAATAGTGATGTGAGTCTGCAAGTTGGCAGTACAGCTTACTTTGATGATATAGAACTAATTATTAATCCTCTTGTGGCAGGAGTTAGTGTAGCCCTGACAACCGGCACAAATCCACTGTGTACGGGTGAATCAATAACATTTACGGCAACCCCAACCAATGGTGGCACCTCACCGAGCTATCAATGGCAGGTAGATGGAAGTAATGTGGGAACCGACAGCCCCACCTATACAACCACCACACTTACCGATGGACAAATAGTGACTTGTATCATGACATCCAACGAGCCTGGAGTAATCGGCAACCCAGCGACTTCCAATGGGATAACGATGACTGTAAATGCATTTCCTGCTACGCCATCAGCAAGTAGCAATACACCCGTTTGTGAAGGAGCAACTATTAATTTATCAACTGCAACGGTGTCGGGTGCAACATATAGCTGGACCGGCCCCAATGCGTTTACTTCAGCATCACAAAACCCAACTATCTCTACTGCAACCTCAGCAATGGCTGGAACCTATAGTGTTAGTATCACGGTGAATGGCTGTACAAGCACTGCGGGAACTACAGTAGTGGCAATCGATGCCCCTGTTACTCCCAGTGTCAATATTGCAATTACAACAGGTAGTAACCCAACATGTTCCGGAGCATCCGTTATATTCACCGCTACACCTACGAATGGAGGTGCACCAACTTATCAATGGCTGCTGAATGGAGTAAGTGTGGGAACCAATTCTTCTACCTACTCAACTACCACACTCAGTGATGGGAATACGGTTACCTGCGTCATGACCACATCATTGACATGTGTAACCAGCTCCCTCGATACATCCAACGCTGTTGTTATGACCGTGAATACGCCGGTACCTGCAAGTGTTACAATATTGGAAGACTTCAACCCAATATGTACAGGCGATAATGCAACCTTTACTGCTACGCCCGTGAATGAGGGCGGCTCACCTGTTTACCAATGGCAAGTGAATGGAGGCAATGTGGGAACAAATTTAACTACCTATTCAACTACTGCATTAAACGATGGAGACATTGTAACCTGTATCATGACCTCTTCGCTGACATGTGTTAGCGGATCTCCCGCTACATCCAACACCATCGTTATGACAGTTAGTGGCGCCCTGGCAGCAAGTGTGAGTATTGCTGCAAGCTCCGATTCAATATGTACAGGCGACAATGTGATCTTTACAGCTACTCCTGTAAATGGAGGCGGAACGCCCGCTTATCAATGGCAGGTAAATGGAGCCAATTTTGGAACAAATTCAACTACCTATTCAACTAATGCATTGAATGATGGAGATACGATTACATGTATCCTCAACTCATCATTTAGTTGTGCAACCGGTTCACCGGCCACATCCAATAATATTGTCATATCGGTTGTTGGTTCACTGGTGGCAAGTGTTTCAATATCTGCAAGCGCCAATACAATTTGTGCCGGAGATAATGTAACCTTTACAGCTGCTCCGACCAATGGTGGTACACCGAACTATCTATGGCAGGTAAATGGAACAAATGCCGGAACAAATTCTGCTACCTATTCAACGACTGCATTGAGTGATGGAGATACTGTTACCTGTATCATGACTTCGTCTTTGTCTTGTGCTACCGGCTCACCTGCAACTTCCAATACAGTGGTATTGACGGTAAATGCGCCTGCGGTGGCAAATGTTACTGTATCAGCAAGCGCTACTACGATTTGTTCGGGTGATAATGTGGACTTTACAGCCACTCCGGCCAATGGTGGAACACCAATTTATCAATGGCAGGTTAACGGGATCAATGTCGGAACAAATTCTTCTACCTATTCGAGTACAGCCTTGAATGATGGCAATGCTGTTACCTGTATCATGACTTCATCTCTATCGTGTGTAAGCGGCTCACCGGATACTTCAACGGCAATAATAATAACGGTAACCTCTACAGTTGTACCTGCGGTTGTGATTGCGCTTAGTTCCGGAACCAACCCAACCTGTGCCGGACAAAGTGTTACATTTTCTGCAACGCCGACAAATGGCGGTTCAACACCGAGCTATCAATGGCAGGTAGATGGAGGAAATGCGGGAACGAATAGTTCGGACTATACCACCAGCAGTTTAGCGGACGGACAGGTTATAACTTGTATTATGACGAGCAGCTCCGGATGCGCAAGCCCGGGCTCTGCAACTTCAAGTGGCGACACCATAACGGTTAATGCCATTCCCGCTACACCCAGCATTTCTGAAGCCGGAACGTTGTTAACATCAAGTGCTGCAACAGGAAACCAATGGTATCTGGATGGATCACCTATTGGAGGTGCGACAGGCACAACGCATACTGCAACACAAGATGGGGCCTATACGGTGGTGGTAACGGTGAATGGTTGCTCTTCTGCAGCATCGGCGCCTGTGAATATTACCCTTACAGGAATTGACCAGGTGGGTAAAGAAATCTTCTTTACTATTTATCCGAATCCGAGTGCGGGAGCGTTTAATGTTTCGTTTAATGCTCCATTCAATACAACCTATAAATTGGAGTTTAGAAATGTTCTCGGACAATTGATTTATCAGGAAATAGTAACAGATTTCAGCGGTCAATATTCAAAACAGATGAATCTTGGCGATTGTGACCCAGGTATGTATGTAGTAAGCCTGACCGGCCTTGATAATCAAACTAAAATCAGCAGACTTTTTATATTAAAATAATACGCTCATTATTTTTGATTGCTAGTTATAGCTGAAAAGTATGCTACGGAAAAGAACCCTCTGTTTCCTTCTCGCCCTTTTTCCGATTCTATATACGGTGCCCTTACACGCACAGAGCACCGGAGTTCTTAAAGGGACTGTAACTGATGCGGCCAACAATCAAGCTATTCCGGGAGCAAATATCTACAGCGCCAGTGATAATATGATGGGGTCCACCAGCGACATGGATGGGAAATATGAGTTGCGCTTAAGTATTGGAGAACACAAGATCATCTGTTCATTTATCAGTATGAAATCAGATACGTTTTTTGTTCTCATCGATTCAGTGAAGGATACAGAGCACAATATTCTGTTGGAATCTACCATCACCCAACTGCAAACGATGGTGGTCTCTGCGGGTAGGTATGAGCAAAAATTAGAAGAAATTACCGTTTCGATGGAGGTAATAAAGCCCACCCTGATCGAGAATAAAAATGCGACGAATATCAAAGGGGTATTGGAGCAAACTCCCGGTTTGAATATTTTAGATGGTGAACCGCAAATCAGGGGTGGCAGCGGATTTAATTTTGGCATTGGAAGCCGCGTAGCCATATTGATTGATGGATTGCCCGCTTTGGCCGGAGATGGCGGCCGTCCCGAGTGGAATTTTATTCCCGTTGAGAATGTCGAACAAATTGAAGTGATTAAAGGCGCTTCATCCGTAACCTATGGTTCATCTGCCCTGAGTGGAAGTATCAATATTCGGACTGCTTATCCCAAAGATAAACCGCTAACAAAAGTGACAATATATTCCGGTATATATGATTCCCCTTCTGTTAAGGGTGCAAAATGGTGGACGGGAACTGCAAATTTTTCCGGCGCAAGTTTTTTGCATTCACAAAAATATGGACAATTAGACCTGGTAATCGGGGGCATGGAAATTTATGACCATGGTTTTATTGGCCCGCCCGGTTATCATCCGAATTTAGGTTCTTTTAATGATACAATATCAATAGGGGAAAATGATGTTAGTGAAAAAACAGGGCGATTAAATTTTAATTTACGTTACCGGCCCAAAAATATTCTCGGATTGAATTATGGGATCAATGGCAACTTTATGAGATCCTCGAATAATACATCGTTGATATGGGGTAATGATAGCTCAGGTATTTACAGGGCATTTCCGCATACGATGACGTTTCAGAGGCAAACTATGCTATATATTGACCCTTTTATTAATTATGCCACAAATGGTGGATTCAAACACAGTTTGCGTGCCCGTTATTTTTATACGAAGAATGATGTTGAAGGCAATCCATCAAATGAAACCGATGTTCTTTATAGCGAATATCAGGTCATAAAAGAACTAAAGTCTCTTCGGGGATTAAACATCACAGGTGGTGTTATTATGAATCTGGTAGATTCCCGGTCGGGAATATCGACCGATAAAATTAAACCTAAGAATAATCTTCAGAATTTGGCAACTTATATTCAACTGGATAAAAAATTGTGGAAAGTATTAAATGCATCGATCGGTTTTAGATATGAAAGCTTCAAAATGAATGATGAAAAGGCCGTTGGAAAGCCGATTTTCCGGTCGGGATTAAATTTAAAATTGGCAAAGGCCAGCTTTCTGCGTTATTCTTATGGACAGGGATATCGCTTCCCCTCCATCACAGAAAAGTATATAGAAACGAAATTTGTAGTATTTCCAATTTTCGCAAATCCTGATTTGCAACCTGAATCGAGTTGGAACACGGAAATAGGTTTTAAGCAAGGATTTAAACAAAATAGATTTGTGGGGTATATTGATGTAGCCATATTTTGGCAAGAGTATGATAATACCATTGAATTTACCCTTGGTGTATGGGATAAAAACAAAGATCAGTTTGGCAATGACAGTACATCTACGGGATTTAAGTACATAAATACCGGGGATACCCGTGTACGGGGATTTGAAGTTTCGGTAAATGGTACAGGGAAAATTTTAAAAGAATTCAAGGTTGATATCCTTGGCGGCTATACCTATGTGTTGCCTCAGGCTGTTAATCCCAATGAAGTATTCTTCGTCGATAGCAATCCAAGTGAAATGACCTATGTTTCCAGTGGTACGGATTCAACAAATAATATTTTAAAATACCGTTTTCAGCACATTGCCAAAATAGACGTTCAGTTGACTTACAAGATATTTTCAATTGGCGGAAGTTGGCGCTATTATAGTTTTGTGCAAAATATTGACAGGTCATTTCACGAATTTGAAAGCACTATGAAAAGTGGCATTATAGAATACAGGAAAAATAATAATAATGGCACTCAAATAATTGATGCCCGGATAGGAGTGAATGTTACAAAGCAACTCAAATTCGCCATTGTGGTTAATAATGTATTTAATCTTAGCTATTCATTACGGGCCCTTAAAATAGAATCCCCGCGGACATTTGCCTTGCAGATCTCATTGAAGATATAATATCGCACGTGAAAACCACGTATGCGAGTACATCAAATTAGGATAATGAGGGGGCGGTGTCCTTGACAACGTCATTGCGAAGGCTGAAAGCCCGAAGCAATCTCTGCGTTAATATCTGGGAGATTGCTTCGTCGCTCTGCTCCTCGCAATGACGTATACGCAGGGGGCACTTCTAACCAGAAATCCGCCCTTTCATCTTGGCCATCGCATCAGGTGAAGTCTTTGGCCTTTACGCTGCTGATTTAACGGACGAATCCTTTCTGAAAAGCTGCTGCTTTCAATTCCTGTTGGACTCTGGAAATACCATATTTATTGGCCAATTCTTCCCAGTTGGAAACACTCTCCAGAACCTCTTTAATAATTTGTTCTCCATGCTGCTCTTCTACACGAAAATGCCCTCTCACTTGTCTGGCAAGGCCCAGGCTCAATTCGTTATCGGTTTCAGAGATATTGAGTTTTAATCCCGTACCTGTTTCTACCGGATTAATATCATAAGCAGGTGAGAGCACCCATCCCTCCGCGGTCAAAAGGAAACCGTGATTTCGCAGGTGATCATCGGTATTGGAAACACAGATGCTAAAAACGATGCGTCGCCATAGTTGTTCAAGATCAGCGTTAACATTGGCTCCAGATCTCATAATAAATCCTACAAGTTCCAGATAACCGGCGCCATCGTGATGATCCTGACCATCCGTATATCCCAGGAGAGTCATTGCCGATGCGAAGTGGATTCGCTCATTGTTGGCATTTCTGTCAAAGCGTTTGGTTAGAAAAGTGTGGTGCGGTGTAGAGAATTTCCTGGCCTGACACTCAGCCATGTTAATTCCCGCATCTATGGCCAGCTCATGCGTGAGCATTTCCCATGCTCCAATATCCGAATCATCATGACTACTTGGGAATTTGGCAATCCATAAGTTGCCGTCCGTATCAACTATTCCCGCCTTCGGACGTGCCCCGCCGAGTGAAGATCCCGGATTGACAAGCATGGTTAGCCATTTCATGTATTCAGGATCATTTATAATGTCATCCTCTTCCAGGCGCAAGCTAATGGCTTCCAATTCCCGGATGGATGCCCAGGGAGGAGTTGCCATTTCCTTATTGTCGTTTAGAAAGGGTCCATCCAATTCCACTTTGAATCTCAATGCGCCCATGCGCTGGCCATCAAAGAGGCCCAATAAATAATCTGTTTCAAATAGATTCTTCACAGGTGTATTATTCATTCTCGCAATTGCTGCTTCGTGTCTATCCATGAGTTTGCGGCCCCATCGGTCTGGTGACGAATCCAAAAACAACCCGAAGTTCTTCTTGTTCTCGTTATTCAAATAGTGCATTCCAGTGTATAATTGCAGATCGGGATCTAATGCCTGCGCATGTGCAGACTGCAGCCACTGTTCGTCGTACTCAAAGGAAAATATCTCTTTCCCCCGCAATAATTCGGTGTAAAGAATTCCCATGAGCATGGCCTCTTCCATTCCACACCAATGTGCGAACACATATATATTGCGTCTGTTGTCTTCTTTCTTCATGCTTCTCGATTTCTTTTCGGCGCTCGCTGCCTGGTGATGAGGCTGGCATCCTGCAATTTTCGTCCGAGTATATCATCCCTGGCCAACAATAGCAAGTCATTTTCAAGCCCCAGGGCAGTCAATACGAGCAGGTATGTTCCGATGCTCACGCCTGCTGAACCTCTTTCCAATGACCACAATGTGGGCAGACTGATATTGGCCCTTTCAGCTACCCGCGCTCCACTCAGCTTTCTTCTCAGCCTGGCGAGTTTCACGTTTTCACCCAATTCCTTAAGAATGCGTGCTGACACAGGCAGCAGTAAATGTTTCTTTTTAGCCATAATATAAAATATAAATCACAAATATAGTTTAAAATATAAAATATATTTAATATTATAACGTAAGTAAAATGAAAATGTTACCTAATGCTGCTTATACATATCATGATTTAACCAGGCGACCTTTTAGTTTAGTTTCGAACAGAGAGTGCATTGGGAATATCAAAGCCGCAATCCCAGCATTAAACAAGAGCTTAAACCCCGGCGCTCCTCCAGACCACTCATCGATATATGGATCCGCCAACACAAGCAGGAATTCAAAAAGAATGAGAAAGGCAAAGAATATGATACCCTCCGCAACCCGCTCTGGAAGCGAAAGCCTGCCCAGCATAGCCACCAATACACCAATTACCAATAAACAAATTAACACCACAGAATACTGCAGGTTATCGCGTCTGGAAGTCTTTTCTGCCTCAATTCTGGCAAGTTCTCGTTCTTCCTGCTCTTTAACCAACTGTGCCTTTTCAAACTCATACTTTGTCTGTTGACGAATAGTCGATTTCTGCGTCGCTTCATTCTTTAGGCTGTCGTTCATCTTTACTTCCAGCTCATACATGGACAAGGCACCTTCAAAATTGTGCTGGTGTTTATAAATTTTGGTGAGCAAAGCCGCTGATTTTGCTTGATCCTCAACAGCACCCAGGTTTCTCGCGATATTTAAGCTGCTATCCGCATAATATTGGGCGTTGTGAAACTCACCTTTTTTAATAAGGCATGCGCTAACTTCTCGGTACGACCAGGAAACATAATCCTGACGTTCAATTTTTTTATACAGTGGTATGGCTTTTCGATAATAATAGATGGCGGAGTCGGGGTGATTGAGTGCATTTGCAATGTCGCCTTTGGTATAAAAGGCCGATGCATCTCCGAATAAAGTGTTGTGTTTAAAATAAGCCGCTGCAGCTTTCTCCAGATACAGTATGTGATTTAATGAGTCGTTTAGATCCTTATACAATTCTGAGGCGTTCCAATAGGTATCCCCCAATTCACCTTTAAGGGATTCTTCTTCTTCGCATAGTTTTATGCACTGTGTATAGAAATCCAGTGCGCTTTCAAGATCACCTTGAGAATCATAGATATTCCCAATATTATTCAATGCGGTAGAGATCCCTAGCACGTTCCCAATTTCTTCATGAATCTTCAAGCTTTTGAATTGCTGTGCCAGCGCTTTTTGAACGTTTCCCTGATCAAAGTAAAGGGTTCCAATATTGTTGTATGAGACGGCTATTCCCAGTTTATCTTCAATTTCTTCTTGAATCACAAGGCCTTTATAGTAGTACTCCAGGGCTTTTTCCACATTCCCTTTGTATTTATAGCCAAACCCTAAATTGTGCAGGGAGGTAGCGAGTAGGAGCCGAAACTTTTTTTCTTCACGGTGGGATAGCTTATTTTGATGCATGAGATTCTCTTCTGCCAGATCATGTGCTATCTGCCAAAGAATCAGCGCCGAATCGAGGCTGTGTAGATAAATCTGGTCAGCCCAGTCCAGATAAGCAGTGCAAACAGAAGTATCTTGTTCAGATGCCGCAATGAGTGACTTTAAGGAGTCAATGGTTCGGTCCTGCCTCCCGGCAGGCGAGGTAACCTCAGCAGCTGTGGACCATTTCGGGAAAAGGCTTGCTATTGACAAGAGCACCGTAAGCAGCACTATAAAGGTTCGTTTCCCCATTGTGCTAATATAGGGATTCCAGACTTTGGCCTATACCTTATCTATTTTGCCTTTTGCCTTTTGCCTTTTGCCTTTTGCCTTTTCCCCTTTGCCCTTTGCCTTTTGCTCTTTGCTCTTTGCTCTTTGCTCTTTGCCCTTTCTTTTTTTAATTCGCCGAAGCTTTAGCCTAGGAGGAAGCGAAGGCGCCCTCAACTTTTGTTTTATAATCTATAGATGAGGAGGTTTTATTGATTTGACCTAACAATGAACTACCTCGAGGCAGAGCCATCGAGGTAGTTCATTAATCATAACTGAAGTAC
>JACZWC010000036.1 GCA_022572355.1 Bacteroidota bacterium
AAAACTCGCCACAGGTAGCGGGTGTACTAAAACGGTTATGGTCGTATCATCACTACATCCGCTGCTTGACGTAACGATCAGCGTTGCATTGTACGAAAAAGCGAGCGGATTTGTATAGGCATGAGTTGGACTGGCAATATTACTTACTGGAGTTCCATCTCCGAAAATCCAGGCCCAATTGCTTATAATATCATTGCTGATACTGGATTGGTCGCTAAAGAAGCTGGAGTTGCCAAAACATACCGATGGAATGGTAAAACTGGCGATAGGTGCGGGGTATATTTGGACCGACTGTATTACTGTATCTGTGCAATTGTTATCTGATGTAACGAGCAGTGTTACATTATAGCTGCCATCCATACCGTAGACGTGAAATGGGTTTTCAAGAGCTGATATATTCGAGTCGTCAAAATCCCATGCCCAGGAAATGGTTCCACTACTTATTGTTGAAGTGCTTGTGAAGAATACCGTGTCGTACAAGCATACATCGCTGCCTGTAAATCCCGCTAGCGGAACGGCATACACAGGTATAGCAATTGTGGTAGTGTCGATACAGCCGCTATCAGTAACTACCGTTAATAACACGTTGTACACACCATCACTGTTATAAAAATTGGTCGGGTTTTGAACAGTGGATGTATTCGCATCCCCGAAATCCCAGGACCAGGAAGCAATACTGCCTCCACCGACGAGTATTGTACTGTCAGTAAAACTTGTTGCATTTCCAAAACAAACCTGGGTGCTCCCGAAATTTGCAATTGGCTCAGCTTGAACAAGGATGGTTTTTGTAACAGAATCAGAACAGCCAAAACCATCAGTGATAACCATTTTTACAGGATAACTTCCAGAGGAGGCATAGGAATGAAAAGGATTCATGGCCGTGCTGCTGTTGCCGTCTCCAAAATCCCAGCTCCAGGAGGCTATGTTTAGTGGTATGCCAGAGCAGGTGGTGTCTACAAATTGAAAAAGACCCGTGTCATTTTTGCATATTAATGGCGTCAGTAAATTGTACTGAGCGAATATTTGATAGTCAAAATCTGCATAGGTCACGTTGGCCTGGGAGTAATTGTAAAAACCAAAGCGTCCTGGGTCAAAACAACCGGGAATATCAAAAATGAGATTACCGTCGACAAATATGGTTATCTGACTTGAAGTATATATGAGTTCTACCAGGTGTGTGACATTGTCTACCCAGCCTTTGCCCGCTCCGTAATCAGTAGCGAGGACTTGAAATAGCGGATCGTTGGTATGATCCCAGAAATAGGTGCCGTTAGAAGCTGTAGGTATATTCCCTGAGATTTTATTTAAGGTGAAGCCCTCAAAAGCCGCACCCTGGTTAGATTGCTTCCAGTCGAACAAATAACAATCGTAAACAGTTGAGTTGCCAATGGGCTGTTGAAAGCCGAAAACAAATCCTACCCAATCATCATCGCCGCTACCAACGGTAATGCTCCCTTGAATTACCACATTTATAAATGTATCGGGACTTACAAAAAAAGTGGGCTCCCCGTTGATGCTTTGATTTACGTTTGTTCCACCACCGCCTACAACCCAGTTGCCATTTCCGGGTGGCCCTTCCTGTACCCAAGTATTGAAATCCACTGTCGATATGCATTGGCCCAAACAAGCAACACTAGCTAAGAGGAGGAAAGAAATACTGAGTATGCGAATCATCATTTTTTGTTCAGAACACCAGCTGAGAAGGATTTCAATATCCGGCCCAAATATATCACCACATCACCCATCGAACTGCGTCGAATGATTAGAAACAGAAGGTGAAACCGAATTTAAGCTTTAATACGTGTAAACACAAGCCAAAAGAAGTGTTGGCTTGAAAATAGACAGGCCGATAAGTGTTTTATCTTCCACCTGACATTGATGGCGCCATTCTCTTGGTCTTTGCCATGCGCGCTTTATGATCTTTTTTAGTACCACAATTTGTTTGCGCAGGGGCACAGCCGGCTATAAAAATCGCCAACACTACCAGCGTAAGAATGTTTTTCAATGTTTTCATAGGTATAAATTTCGTACAAAGTTGATCAAAGATATGCATTATTTGTCAGTATATCCTTATTCACTTATGAACAATTGGTTTGTGAATAATAGTATTATTAACGTGTATCAGACGGGATTTGTGTGGAATGGTTGTCTTTGTAAGCTTCTTTTGGTCACCCTTCGGCTCCGCTCAAGGTACGCTTAAAGCTCCTTTTATAGGACGCTGAGCGGAGCCGAAGCGTCTCTTTACCCTCTTCTACCTTCCAAAATCTTCAAAAACGACCTACTCCTCAGTTCTTCCATTGTCAATCCGGCTACCATCACCTCCTTTTCCGAGATAGCTCCGCAATTTGTGGCAATAAGAAAGAAGTTGAGTAATCCCTGGCCTGTGGCAGCATCATCAAATACGTCGCCTACCAGTGTGGCTTGCGCTGCTTTATCGATGAAGTTCTTTAGTCGCACTGCGGCTTCTTCATAACTCTCTAAAAAGAAGCTATACACTGCGGCATATCGTGCAGTGAGTTGTGCCGGATGAAGGTCCCACCCCTGATAAAATCCATGAAGCAATGAATGCCGAATGTGGTCATAACTGAGTTTCCAGGCATTGTGAACAATTTTTCTGTTTTCTTTTTTCTGATCTTCAGTCAGCTTATCTCCCCGATGTGGTCCCAATGGCATAACATTCGTTGCCCCGTCAGAAAGCCAGATTCCCGTTCCAGCCAAAGCTACTTTCATCATGTGGTGGGCAAAGTCACACACAGGGTGTGCCATGGTTTGGTATCTGGCTGTGATGTTGCATGAAGCTGTGTAATCATAGGTTCCAAAGTGTGCAGATATACACCTGCCTTTACTGGCATTGATCATTGCCCTCAAGGGGACAGCTCCATTTACGTCAAGGATAGACTGTGTAGTTTCAATCATGATCTCCATTTTCAGGGAACCTGAATCGAGGGAGATGTTCTTTTCCAACTCCTCAAAAAGATCTACCAAGGCGCTCACCTGCTCTGGAATAGTAACTTTCGGCAGGGTGACCACGAAATTGTTTGGGAGCCTACCCGACGTATGTTCTGTCAATGTACTTATGAAGATATCCAGCGTTCTGATCGCCCTGGATTTCAAGTCTTCTGAAAAGGGTTTAATTCTAATTCCAATGAATGGGGAGATCGTCTGTTGCTTCATTCCAACGGCGAGCTGGCCGGCTGTGAACTCTGCGGTTTCATCTTCTTCGTCATCAGGCCTGTTCCCAAAACCGTCCTCAAAGTCGATTCTGAAATCTTCAACAGCTTCGCTATTCAGTTTTTCAACTATTTTATTGTAAACCTGGGACGCAATATCCTTATCTCGTGTTATACCAAATACTTCTTCAATTACCTTCTCGCTTTCCGCATATTCCACAAAATGAGCCATTGCAGAGGCGCCCATTTTTTGAATTGTATCTGATTTAAACAATTGAGCACCTCCGTACACTGTGTGAACAGGTTGTCGGTCCGGGCGGTCGCCGGGGTAGTGGGCCTGAAAATTGCTGTTCGCTTTATTCAGATCTTCTAATACTAGATCCTTCGTCTTCTCGGAGATTGACAACTTCATAAATTTCCTTATGTGCCTCTGTAAGTTGAATACCCGTATGGATTCAAGAGAAGAGGTACGTGATAATGCTGTGAGTCTCTAATTTCAAAAATAATAGTAATTGATGGATAGAAACCCCAGACACCTTGCTTAGAAAAATAACTGCTCGTTTCAAAAACAAGCCTGTATATTCCAGGTTCGAGAATTTCATCATCTGGTAAAAAGTTAGTTATTCTGCCATCTTTGTCAGTCAAACCGGATGATATGTTTTCCCAGCTGTCATCTTTATTTGGTTTCTCTAAATGCACGGTGACCTTTTTAGCCGGCTTTCCCTTTGAGGTGTCCAAAATGTGTGTGGTAATCTGACTCATGATAACAATTTTTCTAAACGTAGTTTGGTAATTTTATTCTGCTCCACCATAGACATTATAAGCTCAGTTTCCAGATCATTATTGAGCCTGATCCGCAAGATTGACAGAATAACTTTGGCCGTTTTCCCAGTGGCAAACAGGATGTATATAAATCCGAATTTTTCCTCATAGACCTTATTGTTGTATGCCAATTCTTCCAATACTTCTGGTGATGACTCTTTCGCAGCAGCTTGCTCATCAGTTGCCCAATCTTTTGTGTTGGCATATTTTTCCTTGAGGCTTTCCAGGTCACCGAGTTTGGGGTGATGCGAAAATGCCTCTTTCCAATCTTCTTTACCGCATTCATGCCAAATTCTCTCCGCCATGTTGAATAATTGATCTTCGCTGACGAACGGATGCAATGCTGTCATTTTACCAACCCAGCTTGTTGAGCCGCAGCACTTTATCAATTCACCTTTCAGCTGATCAGCTGATAATTTATTGAGTTCCGATAAAGTCAAATGTTCTAAATTTTAAATTATCTCTTTCAGGTGTGAGAACAATCTTATCCTTTCTTTCAATGACGATCGCTTTAATACCTTTTTGTAAAGCTCATGAAACCAAGACGGGTTGTTATAGAACCAAATCTCAGTAAAATTGTTGAGATTATCATCAAAGTTTTCGACCAACGCATCCAATTCCTCAATGGACACACTATCCGGATGCTTGTCGTACCAGCTATGCTTTATGTCTGGAAACCAGACTCCATGCTTGTCGGAGAGTACCGCCCATGCTACTTTCTGTGTTTTGCACCTGCTAAAAAATCGTTGAATGGGAGCTGATTGATAGAATTTATCCGGTACAATTTTCTCCCCTGTTTCTTTGATCAGATTATCTTTGATGCCGGTGCAGTGTGTTAGATAAATTCGCATGCTAATTAATTATCATTCTTCTTAAGAATCTATCTAACTGCGAATTGATAACATAAAATCGTAAATCAAGGACCAATTCTTACTATAGAAATTAATTTGAAGAATTCTGAATCATACAATGTACAGTTTATTGCTGATTCAGATAAGAGCGCCGAAAAAATAGTCATAGAATAAATCACATCTCAATATATATCCTGTACCAGGTGAATGGGCTCAGTTTCGCGATATTTACTTGACATGTTAATTAATTTGTGCTAACTTGTATGGCCGTTAATTGGCAGGAAATGTTGAAATTAACAACACTCGTTGTTACTGTACTTGTTGTAAATAATGTTTTTGCACAAGTTGACTACACAGTAGGTGCACCATATACGAGCCCAAGCAGAACTACTTGTGGCGCGGTAAACGATTGTAGCATTCTGGCTTCAGAAGATCACGTTTATGAAGTAAATATTCCCACTACTGGCAACTGGACATTTTCATTGTGCACTGGCTCATCTTATGATACCTGGCTTGAAGTTGGAACAAGTGTTTGTGCCAATGATATAGGCAGCGTCGATGATTTTTGTGGACTGCAATCTGAAATAACTGCAACAATTTCAACAGGAACATATTATGTTTCAGTTGAGGGGTGGGGTGGTGGCTGCGGCAATTATATATTGGATATTTCAGGTCCTGTGCCAGATGATGTGGGGGTAATTTCTATCAATGCTCCAACCTCCGCCTGTGGATTATCTTCATCAGAAACCGTGAATATCATAGTTGAAAACTTTGGAACAAATACTCAAGGCAATATTCCTGTTTCATACCAGATAAATGGTGGAGGTATCATTACAGAATCAATTGGCGTACCGCTAGTTGCGGGTGGCACAATAAGCTACACATTTACAGCTACGGCTGATCTTTCAACGCCGGGATCATATGTTTTTGATGCCTGGACATCTCTGTCAGCTGATTTAAACCCTTTCAATGATAGCGTGACAAACTATCAGGTTAATACTGACCAGCTTATTGAAAATGTTTGTATTATCGACTTTATTGATACGTCCGGCGCATTTAATTACAATTGTAATTTCACCAATGATGTATGTGCTGATGGTTATTTGTATGGGGATTTAACGCCGATTACATCGCCCCCATTCACTATAGCTGCTCAATATGTAGATTCCATAATCTTCCATTTATATTATACTGATTGTGGATTTGGTACCGATTTTAATTTATCCCTTAATGGTGTACAAATCGGTACTTATACAGATTTTCTAGGTGAATGTATTTGCGGTCCTTCTACCTATCCCCTCAGTTACACCATCACTGACACTGCATTAATAAACGCCAATTGGAGTGATACGAATACACTTGGTGTGGTACAGAATGGGTTAAGTATGGCCGTAGGTGGTTATAGTGCTACAATATTTGCAAAATGTCTACCAGCTACATTCATTGAAGTTACTAATGACACAAGCATTTGCTTTGGAGATTCCGTTAACTTAAGTGTATTGGTACTTGATTCAGGTGCATTAATACCACCTTACATTATTAGTTGGAGCCCTGCAGCGGGATTGAGTTGTACTTCCTGTCAAAGCCCCAGTGCATCTCCGACCTCTACCACTACCTATACTGTAACGGTAAGAGATTCTGTTGGTGCAGAGGATTCTGCTTTTGTAACGATTACAGTTTTTTCGGCTCCTCCGATTGCCAGCGCAGGGCCGGATCTCAGTATCTGTATAGCCGGAAGTGTTCAATTAAATGCTACAGGTGGTACTTATTATTCATGGAGTCCTGGGGGTACGCTGAGCGACCCTAATATTGCAAATCCAACTGCCAGTCCTGTTTCAACGACCAATTATGAAGTAATCGTATCTAATGCCTGTGGAAGTGATGTTGATACTGTAACTGTGCTTGTTAATCCGTTACCTACTGTGAATGCCGGTCTGGATACCGCTATTTGTGCGGGTGATGACGCACAGTTAAATGCATCAGGTGGTGTTTCCTATTTATGGATTGCAGGTGCCGGTTTAAGCGATAGCACAATTTCAAACCCAATTGCAAGCCCCATAGCCACCACCACCTATACAGTGGTAGCCACTGACGGTAACGGATGTGTAAATACGGACAGCGTAACGGTTACCGTTAATGGGCCGTCACCAAATCCTGTATATTTCTTTAGCCCTGATCCCAAACAGAATTCTGGAACATTTGACGCATGCGGGACATTGACCGGAGATGATCATATTGATTGGGTCGAGCTCAGCTCGGTGAACCCCACTAAAATACATGTTAGGATAAGGTGGTTTCCCGCGAGTACTGGAGGTTTTACTACGGCGAGTGGAATTCATTTAAAAGCGCTGCATTATGATGGAACTACCTGGACCGATATTTATTCAAATCTTATGACTCCAACTGGTTTTACGATAGACGTGTATCAGATTGATGAGTTCGATTTTACAGTGCCTATGGGTTCTCCTGTTGGCACACATCAAATTAGAGCAATGCTCATAGACAGAGCGGGCAGCACAGACCAATTCGCCGTCGGAATTGTGTGTGCAAATGACGCTGCCGGAACTGATCCAGCTACTGGAAGACACTATGATAATGATGATGTCAGTTTTGATATTGTCGGAAGTTCCTTTACTGCAACCACCAGTAATGACACCATTTGCGTCGGTGATACGGCACAATTACAGGTTTGGGGCACGGATAGCTCATATTCGCATATTTGGTCGCCGGGGGTGAACTTATCAGACTCAACGATTACCAATCCTCTGGCATATCCGGTTATTACAACATCATATATTGTAAGTGCAACAAAAGGGGGATGTACGGTTTATGATACAGTTTCGATCTTCGTGGACACGGTAAATTTCATGTCAGCCAGTCCTAACACAGCTATTTGCCTGGGAGATAGTGTGCAATTAACGGCCACTGGAAGCGGTGTTTATCTATGGAGCCCTTCCACGAATTTAAGCTGTACAAACTGCCAAAGCCCTTATGCAAGTCCCACTGCTACGACAATATATTATGTTACCACCCCTTCTGGTTGTGCTCCTATAGATAGTGTGACGGTTAGTGTGGGTGGCGGGCCTATAATTGCTGCCAGTTCAAGAGATTCGATTTGTGCTGGCGACACTTCTCAATTGTTTGCATATTCCTGCACTCTACCTCTATTTGAAGATGGATTTGAAGATGGTACTTACAACCAATGGACCGATGCCGGTGGTGGATATGTCATAACGGCTACAACCTCAACGGCTGCCGTTGGAAATTATTCGCTGTCGTTAACTGGAGGTAATTTTGCGCAATTTGATGGAGTCAATACCTCGTTTACTCCTGGTACTCCTGATTACGTTGGTTTTTATGTGAACGCATCAATGCCCATCTTTTTTAATGATGCCAATGTGGTAATTGGCGACGATAATACAACGACTAATGGCGGTGTCATGTTTTTCTATGCAGAATGGACCGGCTCCTTTAATATGAACGGCATTATCACAGCGTTCAATCCAGGCCAATGGTATCATGTGGAGTACAAAAATGTTGACTTCTCCAGTCAGGTTTTTGATTATTATATCGATAATAGTCTGATTCAATCAAATGTTCCATTTAATGCCACGGCATCTACATTCATTTCACAAATCCACTTATTCAATTTTGACTTTGGCATCACTGCGTACTATGATGAATTTATTATAGGCTCACCCTGTAACGGAATTGATACGACTTTGTCTTATTCCTGGACGCCTACCACTGGATTATCTGATCCAGGTATTGCCAATCCAATAGCCAGCCCTACCGTGACCACATCCTATGTTGTTGTGGCTTCAGGAGGCGGTTGTTCCGCATCGGATACCGTTACAATTGTAACTACACCCCTTGACGTGGATGCACTTTCAAGCACTCCTCTTATTTGTACCGGAGATACAGCGCAGCTAAGCGGCCTATCTAATATTAGCGGTACTTCCTATTCCTGGAGCCCTGCTACAGGATTGAGCTGTACGAGTTGCCCTAATCCATCTGCCAACCCATCTTCAACAACGACGTATTATGTTACCGGGATATCCGGATCCTGCTCGGATATGGATTCAGTTTTGATCACGGTAGGTACGGGGCCGATTTCACCTTCTTGTGCGCCTGCTACTTTTGGCTACTGCTGTGGCATGGGGATTTATAATGTAACGTTTAATACCATCAACAATACTACGCCGGATGGCATCGAGGGATACCAGGATTACAGTTGCACAGACGGGACAAATGTGATCATAAATCAGTCTTATGCTATTTCTGTACAAACCGGTACTGGGCTGGAAGAAGATGTGAGGGTATGGATCGACTACAATAATGACGGTGTATTTGACGACAACCCTGCTACTGAGCTTGTTTTGGTATCTGATGATTCATTAACAAATCATTCTGGCACCATAACCATCCCTTCGTCAGCAATGATAAACACACCTTTGCGAATGCGTGTAGGTTCTGACTATTACATCAATACGTCGCCGCAGCCCTGCACCAATGTCGAATACGGACAATTTGAAGATTATACGGTTATTGTCTTGCCAAACACTATCCCGCCACAGGCAATCCTGAGCTATACCGTCTTGGATATGTGCCAGGGTATCATAAATTTTACGGATCAGTCATTGTACAATCCAACATCATGGAGTTGGGATTTTGGCGACGGTATCGGAATATCGATTGCACAAAATCCGTTCTATACTTATAGTACAGCTGGCACTTACACGGTTACTTTAATTGTAACCAACCCGTATGGAACAGATACGGTCACCCAGCAAATTGTAATAAGCTCGCTCACGGCAGATTTTACTGTGAGTGAGGATACTGTTGATACAGGAGAGAATGTGATCTTTACGGATAATAGCCCCGGAGCAACTACCTGGGATTGGGATTTTGGAGATGGGTTCTCTTCGTCCAGTCAAAACACCTTCCATGATTATGTCTTACCAGGTACGTACACGGTTGTATTAACGGTTACCAATAGTTCAGGGTGTGTTGGGCAAAAAGCACTACAAATAGTTGTATTGGATTGTAGTGTAAATCCGCAAACCGGCTCTATAACCGGGCCTGTCAATGTGAACGCATCGGCAACAGGGAATTATTCTGTTACATTTAACAGTGGTTCAACCTATAACTGGACAATTATTGGCGGCAACCAAACGAGCGGAGGCCAAACCAATTTCATCACAGTTCAATGGGATTCATCAGGTCTCGGGCAAATAACCGTTGTTGAAACAGACAGCATAGGGTGTACCGGGGACCCCGTTACCCTGATCGTTACCATAGGCCCAGTAGGAATCGACGATCAATCCGCCAGCTGGCAGAATCAATTAAAGGTATATCCAAATCCTAATACAGGGGAATTTATTTTGGATATGAATTTACCTGAGAATACCAATTTGTCTATCTATCTCTATAACTTTACCGGACAGCTGATCCAATCAGAAGAAATCGGAAAGGTTAATGGAAACTATATACAGCAGATGGATTTGAGCGGGTATGCTAAGGGAATATATTATGTGCAAGCTCGAACGGATAATTCTATAATCACACGGAAAATTATTTTTCAATAATTCAATTCTCGGGTGCCGGTCGAAATCCTGTTCGTAGTTTTAAACTACGGACAACCCAGAGATTTATAGGTTACTTTACCAAACGTACCTCAGTTCTTCTATTCTTGCTTCTGCCCGATGGATTATCAGATCCATCCGGATGTGTATTGGGAGCTATTGGTTTGGATTCGCCGTATCCCTTTATAATCAACCGATCCGCAGCAATGCCTTTGGATTTTATGTATTCAGCAACGGCATTAGCTCTTCTTATGGAAAGCATATTGTTATAGGCCGTTGGCCCAATGTGATCCGTATGGCCATTTACCTCTGCTTTAAGAGACTTATTTGTTTTCATACGCTCTATCAATTTGTCCAACCTGCCGGTAGAGCCTGTCGGTATCGTTGATCTGTCAAATCCAAACAATATGTTGTGGGACGCTTCCGGCATTGGTTCAGATTCAGATTTGATATCTATCGGATGTACATCCGGTTCCGGCCCTGAAGAAGAATCAGGCACAGTTATTGATTTCATATCAATCAGATCAGTTTCTTTGGAAGGGCCTGGTGTTTCAATGTGAAATTTTGGTGAATTTATTTCCATTTCAAACTCCTCAAACACAACTTCTACTGTGGTGTCAAGTGCCGTTAATTCAATCTTAGAAAGGGAAGTAGATGATGTTGTATAAATGATCTCTTTCTTAAAAATTGTATCTCTCTCTAATACAACCGTATCTTTTTCAAACTCAATAATGGTGGCTTCCAGGTTATTGGTGTTCGCCGTGTCAAATAAATGGATTTGGCTCATGGGAAGATAATCATATAAACATCTGTAAATATTGTTCCTTTCCGGGCCATCCAGGTTCTTTAGCTTGGTTAATAAGCCCTCCTTTTTTTCGGGATCTTCCAGGTTGCGCAGAAATTCAGAGAAGGCGGCTTCTTCAGAATTATGATCATCATACAATGAACTGCCCGCCTTAACTGCAGTTTCAATATCACAAAAGGAATTCCTGAAAATAATTTTTTGTCCTATTATTGAATCGTTTCTACGCACATGAGAAAACCCTATCTCCTGATACATATTATAAGCGTATTCCTGTTCCGGGATTGTTAGGCTTTCTTTGTGTGGCGTAAACCCCTCGGGTTTAATTACCATATTATAGCTTTTACCTGTTGGGAAAACCAATAAATATTTGCCTGTTTTGGCATTTGAATTAAAAACTCCTACGACCTTGTTTGTTTCCGAATCCGAAACCAGAAAACTTGCAGCAATCGGTTCTTGATCTGTTCCGTATATTCTACCTTTAATAACCGCTATTTTAATTCTACCCGTGTCGGGCATCGCTAGCTGATAAATATCTTGTCCTCCTAAATTATCCTCTCTCAAATCAGAGGAAAAATAGGTGTGTTTGCTGTTAGCGGATACTACAAAAAATACGTCGTCTCCCGGCGTGTTGATGGGATGCCCTAGATTTTCGGGAGTTGTCCATCCATTTTTAATAAAAGACGACTTGAAAATATCAAACCCACCCATGTTATGATGCCCCTTAGAGCTAAAATACAGGGTTTTATCGGCGGGGTGAATGAAGGGCGCTTTTTCATCATGGGGTGTGTTTATTGCAGGTCCTAAATTCTGTACTAATGCCCACTTCCCGCTAGGCAGTTTAAGCGCCTTGTAAATGTCCATGCCTCCATATCCACCTTCCCTGTCGCTAGTGAAATACAGGACTTGCTGATCGAGAGAGATACAGGCATGTGTTTCCCAAGACTTGGTATTGATATTTGAGCCAATCTTTTTCGGGACAGACCATACGTCCCCATCGAGTGTTGTGATAAAGATGTTCTCTCCATGATACACAAACATTTGTTGTGCATCTGCAGACAGGCCAATACTGGCATCATGTAGCTTCGTATTTACATTCTCACCCACGTCTTCCGCCGCTTGCCATACACCCTTCTTTTTCACTGACATATAAATATCTTCAAAAAATAATTGATCGAAATCTTTTCCGCCGCCCGTTGTTGTGGGCCTTCTGGAAGTGAAGATCAAAAGCTGGTCATCTGATGATATTATGGGAGCATAATCCGGGTAAATGGTGTTGATTGCGCTGCCTAAGTTGGAAATCTCAGCCTCTATGGTATCCTGTACCAACAATTTCCCGTTGAGGCATTTTTGTATTCTATGTCTAATACCATCTTGTAATTCTTCAGTTGGTAATCGTGTCATGTATTCCTCATAGAACACAATTGCTTCATCAAATTGATACAGGAGATGATAAGTACGCGCCAGGTAACGGGTTACCCTGGGCCAGTCATCCTGGTGCGCATAGGCCACTTGCAGATAGGGTATGGCCAAGGATTTGTCTGTGGCAATGCTTAGATAAATAAAGCCTAAGTAGTAATTGTATTCAGGGCTCAAGGGGTTGATCTTGTAAAGCCGCTTAAATAAAGGAAGGGCTTTCTCTAACTTTTTATGTTGAACGAGCACAACAGCCTTTCTGCTGAGTTTTTTTTCATTTGTAGCCTTTTCTTGTGCTATTGAGAAATGACTGAAAAACAAAAAAAACAGCAGAGGAGCAAATAGAGAGGTTCTTATAGAGGTACTTAAGCACATGGTCAATATTCTACGTGTAGAATCTCCAGATGGTTCAAAATGCTCACCTCTTTGCCAAAAACCCTTTTGCGCGCTTGGGTGAGGCCTACTTAAAATATTGATCTCGAACCTTTCCCTTTATATCCTCGGGCAAGAAGGAATGCTCCAATGCGTCTTTGTTGATTTTTATGAAGTCTTCCCTGGTTAATCCATGATTTTCCGCGATCAACTCATATTCATGAATGAGGTCAATTCCCATAAGGTGAGCATCATCAGTATTTATAGAAATAGAAACGCCTGCTTCATAAAACTTCCCAATCGGGTGTTCTGCAATGCTGGGTACTGTTTTGGTTAGCCAGTTGGATGATAAAGAGATTTCAAGGTGTATATTTCGATCTTTGATCAACTGGATTACCTCGTCATCATTCCAACTTCGAATGCCGTGGCCAATGCGTTCCGCTCCCAATACTTCAATTGTTTGTCTCACATGTTCTGCATCTGTGTCCTCACCACTGTGAACGGTGATATGCAACCCTGCTTCACGTGCAGTTGTAACCAAGTCCAAAAAGTCCTCGGCCTGAGTACCTGATTCTCCTGCGGCGAGATCAAATCCCACCAGACGATTGGCACAGGCATGAGAGCCATCCTTGAATTTGATAATGTCGTTCAGCGCACGCTTATTTGCTTCATGATCTAATCCACGTACAGCAATGGCAATCAACCCAACTTCCACTGGGTATTTTTGCATTCCTTCCTGTACACCATCCAATACACCACGTATAATATCTTCATTCGATAAGTTTTGCTTGCCGGCAGCAATAAAAGTAGGGGCAAAGCGAAGCTCAAGGAGCACAACTTCATCTTTGAAGGCATCTTCGATGTTTTCAATAGTAACCCGTTTAATGTTGGCATAGGAGTTCAGTACTTTTTGATGCACCCAAAAGACATCCAAGACCTCCTGAAGACTGCTCATTGGCTCCGTTATCTGGCAAATCTTTTTTAGCTCCTCGATGGACTGAACGCCCAGGTCGATATTGTCTTTAAGCGCTATATCCCAGATGGTGTTGAGCCTCACGCTGCCATCCAGATGAAGATGAAAATGAACCTTTGGAAGCGTTTTGATCCAGTCGGTGTCTTTATTCGGTGTTTCTTCCATGGAGCAACTTGAGATTGTGGTAATTAGAGATAGTAAAAAAATACACTTGGTTGAGTTCATGTGTGTATTGGTCTGTCCGTAGTTTAAACCACGGACAACCTAAGTAAATAGAAATAGTAAAAAATTCATTTGAATGAATACATGTGTGTTTTGATCAGCTTTGTAAAATTTGACTGATAAGCGAAACGCTGAATAGGGTAAGCAAAAACCAGCCGATAAATCCTTCAATAATTGCCAGGTACCTCGATATTCCTTTTACAGGGATATCGCCAAAGCCAAGGGTTGAGAAAGTATTCAAGCTCAAAACAACTGAATTTAATACCCTCAGTAACAATATGTAGACTAAGTAAAACATGATTCCGGTGAATAGGGTGCTTCCTATGATCAATTTCCTGCGGGAATTTAAGTCTGTCCAGCGTCCCTGGAGTATCTCTGTCCTTCTGTAGAGCCAACTCATTAGGTTGTGCTTTAATTTAGACAAGCGATACAATGGCTGTCCCAACGTATCGACGAAAAAGGGTATACTCTTTTTAGCGTCTTTGACGTAGTTTTTAAAATCTTCAAATGATTGGAAGTCTTCTTTGTATTCTTGTGTGTAGAAGTCTTCGAGGCTTTGCTCAGACCTGAGATATTCTACCAGGATTTTGTGCTTTTTCATCAGGTATCTTCTGTCAATCTTGTCCCATTCGGAATAGAAAAAGAAGTAGAAAGAAGCAAAGATCAACACCACATAAAGTGAAACTATAAGCGATCTTACCGGGCTGGTGCCATAAGCGGAGAAGAATCTTAAAAATACATTGAGGTTGTAATTCAAATAATTTTCAAGGCTGGGGTCGACCTTATTCAAATATTTGTTTCTCCTGGTCTCAATATTTTTCATTTCTACATAGCACGCATTTGCTGATCTCATATCGCCACGGGTAAGGTACATGCTGTGGAACTTTTTGTAGGCAGCGATCAGGTCATTGTAACTGTTTTCGTTTGATAATTGCTCTTCTGTCTTTGCCTTATAAGGTGGATGTTTTTTAAAACTATTGCTGTATTTTAAGTCCAAAGAGAATTTTTCTCCAGCAATGACGCGCCAGGGGATATTGGTATTGACAAAAGGAAAATCAAAGAGTTCTACACCAAAATCCGTTTTTATCTCTGAATTTATTGATATTGATTTAGAAATGGTCGATCCCCGAAAATCAATTGACTCAATAATATTTTTTGAAAGGCTTATGGTGCCGATCGTGCTTTCTATTGCTATTGAATGGACATTTTCAAAACCATTGCTGTTGAATGTGCAATTCCATATTCTTATTTCGTCATGATGAGACCTCTCAATTGTAAGCTGATTGAGGGAGTTGCCCTTATACTCATTTGGAATTGTTTTAATTGTGAAATCAGAATTATTAATCCTAATTTGTTTTACATCTCCTCTGATTACTACATATTGATTGAATTCACAATTACTAATTCTCATATATGTTAAAGCTTCGGATTTGGTTTCCGCTTCAAGCCAAAAAATAAATGAACCTTTAAACAAGGTACTATCAATGTTGATGCTGGTGGAACTTCCACGCGGGTGCATTACAAACTCACATCTCCATAACCGCAAACCTGTTGAGAACTCACAATTTTGAAATCTCAATGAATAGAAAATAGATGTGTAAATAGCAAATCTTGAATCTTCTGGAAAAATGAACTTGCAATTCTTAAAGCTCAGTGATTTATCTTTAATGTTTTCTAAACCATATTCAGTATATGTGTTTTTTATATTGTTAATGCTATTAGTCAAAGTACCTAAAATAGGATCCCCATCGACAGGCGATATTTCTGCATTGGTCAACCTGTACGTTGTGCCGGTGGTAGTGGCATTGATCTCGTCGATAAGTTGGGTAATGGATAGTTTTCTCCTTGTATCCTGTCCAAAAAGGATTTGAGAGGCCAATAAAAAGAGTAAAAGGAAGAATAGGGTGTTTTTGATCTTCATGATATAAATTCTCATCTTTTTCAACTCTGTAGAATTTGACTGATAAGCGAAACACTGAACAAGGTCAGCAAAAACCAGCCTATAAATCCCTCAATAATTGCCAGGTACCTCGATATTCCTTTTACAGGGATATCGCCAAAGCCGAGGGTCGAGAAAGTATTCAAGCTTAAAACAACTGAATTCAATACCCTCAGTAACAATATGTACACCAGGTAAATCGTGACTCCAGTGAAGAGCGTACTGCCAACGAGCCATTTCCTGCGGGAATTTAAGTCTGACCAGCGTCCCTGGAGTATCTCGGTCCTTCTGTAGAGCCAACTCATTATGTTGTGCTTTAATTTAGACAAGCGATACAAGGGCTGGCCCAAAGCATCGACTAAAAAGGGAATATTCTTTTTTGCGCTATTGATATAGTCCTTAAAATCTTCGTATGATTGAAAGTCTTCTTTGTATTCTTGTGTATAGAAGTCTTCCAGGCTTTGCTCGGAATTGAGGTATTCCACTAAGATCCTGTGCTTTTTCATCAGGTACCTTCTGTCAATCTTGTCCCATTCGGAATAGAAAAAGAAATAGAAAGAAGCAAAGATCAACACCACATAGAGTGAAACAATCAGCGACCTTACCGGGCTGGTGCCGTAAGCGGAGAAGAATCTTAAAAATACATTGAGGTTGTAATTCAGATAATTTTCAAGGCTGGGGGCGACCTTATTCAAATATTTGTTTCTCCTGGTCTCAATATTTTTCATTTCTACATAGCACGCATTTGCTGATCTCATATCGCCACGGGTAAGGTACATGCTGTGGAACTTTTTGTAGGCTGCGATCAGGTCATTGTACCTGTTTTCGAATGATAATTGCTTTTCTGTTTTTGCTTTATAAGGCGGTTGTTTTTTGGTACTATATTTTAAGTCTAAAGAGAATTTTTCTCCTGAAATGTAGCGCCAGGGGATATTGGTATTGACAAAAGGAAAATCAAAGAGCTGTACACCGAAATCACTTTTTATCTCTGAATTTATTGATATTGATTTAGTGATGGTGGATCCCTGAAAATCAATTGATTCAATAACATTACCTGAAAGGCTAATTGTACCGATTGTGCTTTCTATCTCTATTGAATGGACATTTTCAAACCCATTGCTGTTGAATGTGCAATCCCATATTCTTATTTCGTCATGATTAGACTCCTCAATGGAAAGCTGATCAAGGGGGTTGCCCTTATACTCATTGGGAATTGATTTAATTGTGAAATCAGACTTGCTAATCCTAATTTGTTTTACATCTCCGCTGATTACTACATATTGATCGAATTCACAATTACTGATTCTCATATATGTTAAAGCTTCGGATTTGGTATCCCCATCAAGTCGAAAACTAAATGAACCTTTAAACAAGGTACTATCAATGCGAATGTTAGTGGAGCTGCCACGCGGGTGTATTACAAACTCACATTGCCATAAGTCCAAGCCTGCCTGGAACTCACAGTTTTGAAAATTCAACCAATAAAGAACAGATCTGTAAATAACAAATATTGAATTATCGGGAAAAATGAACTTGCAATCCTTAAAAGTCAGTCCTTTGTCTTTAATATTTTCTAAACCATAGAGAGTATACTTTTCACTTATATTATTAATGCTATAAATATTGTAACCTAAAACTGAATCTTCATCTGTCGGTGATATTATTGCATTTGATAACGTGTAACCCGTTCCTGTCGAAGCATTGATCTCATCGATAAGTTGGGTAATGGATAGTTTTCTCCTTGTATCCTGTCCAAAAAGGATCTGGGAAGCAAAAAGAAAGAGCAGTAGTAGGAGTATGGTGTTTTTTGTTTTCATGAAATCCGCTTGTAATAATTTTAATGACCAAAAAAGACCGCTCTAAGCGGTCAGGCCGATTTAATTCCGAATATTCTCAGCCTGCTCACCCCGCCATCTGGATAAATGTTCAATTTAAAATGAGTGAAAGGCCCGGAGTTTATTATTTCCCCTTCAAATTCATGCTCTGAATCAGCGGAGAGTTTTGTTTTGGGTAGAACTTCTATCCATTCCAATGCTGAGTTCTCTAACTCTTTGTCGTCAGTTACCGTGCAACCTTCAATGGAACATTCATCCGGAAAATTACCCTTGAAGTGCTTCGTGTCCACAATGATCTTTTTAATAGATCCCTTTTTACCCGCTTTGATAATAACCCAATCTACATTATCTGGATTCCTGTTTCTCTTCGTTTCCCAGCCATCACTCATATCGAATCCCCGGCCGGGTTTGAGCAGGTTTTGCATGTGACTGAAAAACATATCATTACATGATACAGCTGTACCTTCATTCTCATGAGCGATCAAATCCGTTAACTCATCATCTCCTCTTCTAAAACTTGCGTCCGCATCTCCGTATACTTTCAGCCGTGCCACTCCGCCATCAGGATAAATGCTTAGGCGTACATGAGACCATGTACTGTTATTTGTTATCTCAAAAAAGTGCTGACTGCCAGGTTCCAGCGAAGACTTTGCAAGCAACTCTGTCCATTCCAGCTCTCCAGAAAGATCGATTTCTTCTCCATTTGTATTAATTCCGTCCAAAGATGCATGGGGTGGGTGGTTGCCTAAGAAGTAGTTTGTATCTATATCCACTCCAGCAATTACTCCCGGCAATCCGAGTTCCACAATACACCAGTCATTGTCCGGCCCCCGTTTTCTCCTCGATTCCCAACCATCCATCCACTTTCCCTTGTCGGTGTATTTATCGTCTATGAATATCCCTCTGCCCGGCTTGCACAGGTTGTCCATGCTGGCAAAGAAATCATCGCTACATGCAATAGCTTTTCCACCGTTTGCTTCCGACGAAAGCTCTTCTAATTTGACAAAGCCTGGTTTGTTCACCATCCAATCACAGTTTTTTGTAGAACTTATCTGAATCCAAGATATCGTTGATTATAGTTGCTGCACTCGAATTTTGAGTGACAAAGCTAATGGACGTCGTATGGTTGATGATCCATCGGCCATTTACTTTTACAAGGTTAATCAGAAATGTAAAATAAACACTGTGATCGCGAATGAAACCATTTGCCTCAACAATTTCCATCCCCAACTGTATAGAGTGGATGGGTAGATTCCAAACAATCTCAGCCTCTGATAAAATGGCGTTCTTCTTCTTTATTAATACAATGCTTTGGTCAAATGCATCTCTTAGAACCTTGATTTTCTGTTCATGTTTTCCATTAACCAAAGGACCCATTTTTCGCTTCAGCTGTTCCATTTGCTCATCTGAGGCACCTGGAATTTTCATCTTTTCCACCAGAGCTCGCTGGTCGGCTTCGGTACCTGCCAACGCTATAAAATTTTCTCTATTGCCTGACCTGAATGACTTGAGAATCGTGCGAATGGTTTGGTTGATATCTCCCAGTTTTGATTCTTCGGCGGCTCTTATTTGCTGCCGCTCCGCTTTAGTAGGTATTTTTTCCATGCGGCAATTCTCAGTTATTTTCCAGGGGAGATCTCCTACTTTCATCAACCTGTTGAGAGAAATTTTATATGGTTGATCCTGTATGGATGTATAGAGAAATACATCTGTTGATGATATTCCATTCTTATTCTTTATGATCAGGTATTTCAAAGAATCCAATTTCATTTCCGCCCAATCAAAATTATCGTTGTCATTCTTTTTAGCGAAGAGGAAAAAATTATCTGCATACTTCCTTGAGGTTTTCATATAGGCTGTCTCCACCTCTTCAGACTTCGCTGAAGCTTCCTCCTTCGCTTTCGCTTCGGTGGACTCGTCGTCTGACGCGTCGGGTGCGATTTTTTTATCTGATACTCTGAGCATAGCATCATACTCAGCCCTATTTGTGAAACACTCAAGAAACTTTCCTTGATCCATTTTTTTCAAGGCCTTTAGCATCTTCTTGGCCAGGGCTTCGAACTCAGGATTTTTAATCGACGTTGTTTGCGAGAAGGCGGTTGGTGGGCCAAGAATAATCATCGCCGCAATCAGCAATGTGTGTGCTATCTTCAGTTTCATGAATTTTCAGCAAGTATTATTTCTCCTTGAGCCAAAGATACAAAAGCCCCATTATCATAAATCTTCTCACCTCTTAAATAAGTTTGTTTAACCACACCCCTAAGCTTTTCGCCCAAATAGGGTGTGATCTTATGTCGGTGTTCAATCATCGATTCATTGACCGTGAATTCTCCATCCGGATCCCAAATGCAAAAATCTGCCTGATAACCAACACCAATTTTACCTTTCCTGTTTCCAACACCAGCCAATACAGCTGGTTTTTCACACATCAAAGCGCTCACATTTTCAAGGGTGAGTCCGTGTTTTTCTGCTACCGTCCAAAATATTGGCAGGGAGAATTGCAGGCTCGCTATTCCTCCCCAGGCTTCATTGTAGCTTTTTGCTTTTAACTCCGGTGGGGCAGGGGAGTGGTCGGTAACTACAAGGTCTATAATTTCCTCTTTGATAGCTTCCCATAGTAACTCATTGTTTTCTTTCTCTCTAATTGGCGGCGCACATTTGAATGCGGTATCATCTGCTGGAATGTCTTCTGAATTAAAATACAGATAGTGCGGACAGGTCTCTGCCGTTAAGGGTAATCCCCGCGATTTGGCGGCTGCAATCTGTTCAATGGATTCTGATGAGGAGAGATGCACAATATGTGTTTTGCAGTTGTATTCCTCACAGAGCTGAATGAGTAAGGCAATGGCGTCATTCTCCCATTTTCTGGGCCTGGATGCAAGGAGCTCCGGATAATTGTTGACGATTGCTGTTTCATTTCCTGTATTCAGCTCACTATGAACTAGCAGTGGCAGGCCTGATTCAGCTATTGCCTTCATTCCCTTTCTCAAGTCCGACTCATTCACACCTGGAAACTCCTTCAATCCAGAGTCGATGAGAAAGGCCTTGATACCCAAAACTCCTGATTGAAGTAAATCTGCCAGCTTGTCTGCGTTATCCGGTACAATACCTCCCCAAAATCCGCAATCCACATTTAGTTTTCCTGTGGAGGCATCTATCTTACTCTTAAATGCATCTACATCAGTCGTAACGGGCAACGAGTTCAGGGGCATATCGATGAGCGTAGTGATACCGCCGGCGGCTGCGGCTTTTGTGGCTGTGTCAAATCCTTCCCAATTAGTTCCAGGGTCGTTGATGTGTACATGAGAATCTACGATGCCAGGCATTAGTACCAGATCACCTACATCTTCGACCGGGCAGTCAAAGTCATCGGTATAGTCATCAACCATCATGGTGATCAGGCCATCTTCGATCAGGAGCGTTGTATCGAAGATTCCTCGCGGGGTAACGGTTCTGTTGCTATGGATTGCGTGTCTATTCATCTTTTGTTCTGCTTGTAATTCTCTTTTTCAGCTTGGTCTCAAAAAAACTGTGTAAAGGAAATATCAATCCGGCCAGCACCGCATTAAAACCGAGTTTAACGGCAGGTGCGCCCGAACTGTATTGTTCTATATAGGGGTCTAACAAGACCAATGTAAACTCAAAGAAGAGAAGGAATGTAAAAAATATCATGCCTTCCGCCAACCGGAGGTAAATCGGCCTGACCGCTTCGAGCGGTCTGACCGATATGGCGAAAAGGCCAGCGCCCAGGAACACAATAAATATCAAAATACCGGAGTACTGAAGATTATCTCTGCGGGACCTTGCCGCAGCGGCTTGCTTGGCTTGTTCTTCTTCTATGCGCTTGCGCTCTATCTCAGCCGTTTCAAACTCGTGTTTGGCTTCCAGCTTGCCCAGGTCTTTGCTCTTTTCTTCGTTGAACAGTGAATCTTTTGCCATGCCGTATGCTTTGTGGTGCTCGCAGGCGAGCCGGTAGCGGTTGGTTTGGGCGTAGAGGTTGCTGATGATTTCCTCAAACTGTCTTTCTTCATTCAATGCGCCTATTTCTTCAGCAATCTCCAAGGCCCTCAACAGGTATTCTTCCGCCTTGGCATATTCTTTTGTTGAAATATAAAGAGAGCCGATGTTGCCGAGATGTCTTGCAATCCCGTTTTTATTTCCAAGTTCTTCATCCATTTTCAATGCCTTAAAATAATATTCCAGTGCCTTCGCATAAAATGCTTGTGCCACCGCTAAAGCTGAAGGCGACACGCGGTCGGCAGACGATGCCAATGCTTTGGGGTACGTGTCCGCCATAGCAAGGACGGTATCGCCCGCAGCGACGGCGGAATCGCCTTGATTTTTATAGACAACTCCGATGTTGCCGAGCCAAATAGCAATTAGATTTTTATCTCCAATTTCTTCCGCAATTTTCAATGCCTTAAAATAATATTCCAGTGCTTTAGGGTAATCGCCTTGATTCGAATAGACAACTCCGATGTTGCCGGTTTTGATTGCAATTTCTGTTCTATTACCCATTTCTTCATCCATTTTCAATGCCTTAAAATAATATTCCAATGCTTTAGGATAATCGCCTTGAGAATAATAGACATTTCCGATGTTGCCGTGGGAGGCGGAGATGCCTTTGCGGGCCTCCTTCGCTGAAGCTTCGGAGCCGGACTCGCTGAGGGATTTCCGGATGGCAAGGGCTTTCAGCCAGTGTTCAAGGCATTTGGGGTAATCGCCCTGTATAAAATAATAATGGCCCATGCTGTGGTGTGCATTGCCTGCGCCTTTTTGCCACCCTTCGACTCCGCTCAGGGTAACTGTTTTCGCAAGGGCAAGGGCTTGTTCTGCAAACAGCAGGGCAGAATCGGGAACGGTGGAAATGTATTCCACGAACAGGGCATTGAGCGTATTTACCTTTGTGGTGTCAGCAATGTTGGTTTTGAGGAGGTTTTGGAGGGAGTCAATTTTGGACGTTTGGGAAAAGGTAATTGAACAGCAGAACATCCCGATAGCTATCGGGAGAACCAGCGAATTGAGAATGACGAATACAGGATAGTGAATTACCCACCGGATACTTCTCAGTTCAACATTCTCCCGATAGCTATCGGGATGTTCGAATATTCTATTGTTCATTGGCGCTTTACTAAATTCTTTTTGAGTTTGGCTTCGAAAAACGAGTGTAATGGAAATATCAACCCCGCCAGCACCGCGTTAAAAGCGAGTTTAATGGCAGGTGCGCCTGAACTGTATTGCTCAATGAACGGGTCAAGAAGTACCAGGGTGAATTCGAAGAACAGCAGAAAGGCAAAGAATATCATTCCCTCCGCGAGCCTGACAGGGATATTTAATTTACCCAGTGCCAGGAGCCCGGCGCCGAGTATTACCAAAAATATCAGTATGCCTGAGTATTGAAGATTATCTCTCCGCGATTTTTCGGCGGCGGCTTGTTTGGCTTGCTCTTCCTCAATGCGCTTGCGCTCAGCTTCGGCTGTTTCAAACTCGTGTTTGGCTTCGAGCTTGCCCAGGTCTTTGCTCTTTTCTTCATTGAACAGAGAATCTTTGGCGGCGCTGTATTTTTTGTAGTGTTCGAGCGCAAGTTGGTAGCGGCCGGTGGTGTCGTAGAGAGAGCTGATGCTTTTTTCAACCTGCATGGTGTAATTCAATGCACCAATACTTTCACACAAGGCCAGCGCACTGTCTAAATACACTTCAGCTTCTGCAAAACGGCCTGTCCGGGTGTAAAGCGAGCCGATATTGCCGAGCCATGAAGCAATATGACTTTTGTTGCCTAATTCTTCACTCATTTTCAATGCCCTAAAATAATATTCCAATGCTTTGGGGTACTTGTCCGCCATAGCAAGGGCGGTATCGCCAGCAGCAACGGTGGAATCGCCTTGATTCCGATAGACACTTCCGATGTTACCGAGCCAAATAGCGATTCTATTTTTATCCCCAATTTCTTCTGCCATTTTCAATGCCTTAAAATAATATTCCGTTGCTTTGGGGTAATCGCCTTGATCCATATAGACAACTCCGATGTTGCCGAGTACCGTTGCAATTAAGTTTTTTGCTCCAAGTTCTTCACGCATTTTCAATGCCTTGAAATAATATTCTAATGCTTTGGGGTAATCGCCTTGATTGTGATAAACAAGTCCGATGTTGCCGACGGAGACGGAGACGCCTTTTTTGTCGTTGCGTTGTTTCCTTGCTTCAAGCGCTTTGAAGTGATGGGATAGAGAAAGGGGGTAGTCTCTTTTCAACCAATAATAAACACCGAGAACACTGTTGGAATTGCCCTGCCCCTTCGAGTCCCCGTTCTTTACCGCAAGCTCCAATGCTTTCTTTCCCAGGACAATCGCTGTGTCCGGGATTTGATGCCTCAATGCCCAGCCAAGCCGGTTGAGGGTGTTGATGCGGGTGGTGTCGTGGATGTTTGTTTGAAGGAGGGCTTGAAGAGAATCTATCTTACTTGATTGGGATAATCCAACAGAACAGAAGAACATCCCGATAGCTATCGGGAGAACAAGCGAATTAAGAATGACGAATACAGGATAGTGAATTACCCACCGGATACTTCTCAGCCTGCCTGCCGGACAGGCGGGTTCAACATTCTCCCGATAGCTATCGGGATGTTCTAATGTTCGCTTGTTCTCCCGATAGCTATCGGGATGTTCAGTTGTTCGGGTGTCGGTGTTCGGGTTGTCGGGTTTCGGATGTTCGCGTGTTCGTTTGTTCATTCGTGTTTTGCTAGTTTGCTTTTTAGTTTAGTTTCAAAAAATGAATGTAGTGGAAAAATCATTGCCGCCAACACCGCGTTAAAGGCCAGCTTTATTGCCGGTCCTCCAGCGCTGTACTCCTCAATATATGGATCCAATAAAACCAGTGTAAACTCAAAGAACAACAGGAAGGCAAAGAAGACAATCCCCTCAGCCGCCCGAACTGGAAGCGACAACCTGCCAAGGCCAAAAACAGTGGCGAAAAGCAATACGATAAAGATCAATATACCAGAATATTGTAGATTATTCCGCCGTCGCTCCGCTATGGCGGACGCGGCTCTCTCATTTTCTTCAAGTCTTTTTCGTTCTTCCTGCGATCTCTCAAATTCGTATCTGGCTTCTAATTTTCCAATTTCCTTCGATTTATCTTCATTGAAGATGCTGTCTTTAGTCTGGGAGTAAAGTTTGAAATATGTATGTGCCTTCTTGTATATTTTTAACTCTTCATGAAATTCTGAAAGTATCTTATAGGCGTTCTTGATGTCTTCTTTGGCTCCAATAGCTTTCGCGATTTTCATGCTTTTCTCAAGATACTCCATTCCCTTTGAAGCTTGGTCATTCTTCCAGTACAGTTGTCCTGTGTTGAGTAACAACTGAGCAATGTGCCTTTTATCTCCAATTTCTTCTGCAATTACGAGCGCCTTCTCATATTGTTCAAAAGCCCTGGCATACTCTTCTTTTTCAAAATAACAGTCGCCAATATTCTGAGTACCGCTCGCTATACCGGCTTTATCTCCTTGCTCATTGTGTATCTCAAGTGAACGGTTGAAATAGTCTATCGCGTCATCATATTTACGCATGTGATAATAAACTGCTCCAATATTGTTGAAGGTGTATGCCATTCCTCTATTATCATTTATTTTCTCTTTAATCTTTAAAGACTTTCCGAAATATTCTATAGCCATCTCATATTCTTTATGCCTAACATATGCATTGCCGAGGTTGTTGAGATTGATGGCTACACCTTTCATATAATCCAGGTCTTTATATAGTCTGATCGATTGAAGGTAATAATCGATGGATTTTTCATAGTCCCCCCTATTTTGAAATACAATACCAATATTACCCAGGCATAGTGCAATGCCCATCTTTCGGCCGTCTGCGTAATTTATATTTAAAGCCTGGGTTAAGAAGTCTATCGCACTGTCGTAATTTCCCTGGCCGGTATGAATATTGCCGATAAACGCCAGTATTTTTGAAATACCCGCCCGAAAGTTGATCTTATAGCTCAATTTCAATCCCCGATCTGCAACCTCAAGTGCCTTATAGGGATTTTTGCGTCTGTGTTGTTTACATAACTCAATGATTGTGTTAATTCTAATGGTATCGTGAATACCCTCCTTCTCTATTGCATGCTCTAAGCTGTCAATATCTAATGGCTGACAATTTGCATGAAGAAAGGTGCTAATTAGGCACCATGTGAAAATTAGAATTTTGAGATTGAATTGCACGCTGCGTTTGTGGTAAATACTACCCGTAAGGGCTATTTTACTGAAGCTCCTTGATAAATCCATATCTCAATCAAATCCCTTTCTTCCTGCGACATTCCTGATTTATTGGCCTGGGGCATAGTCTTGGTTATTACAACCCTGTTCAATATTTTGTCTGTCAATTTCACAATCTGATCAGGTGAATCGAACATAACTCCATTGGGGGCAATTTTCCACACATCATCCGTAGGATTGGCAGAGTGGCAAGTGATACATCTCGCGGAAAAGATCTCTTGTATTTCCGCGTAAGAAACCGGATCAGCATTTTTTAGCATCTGTTCGTGTGATACGGGTGCAGATAAGTAGATCATCAGCAGTATCGCTGAAGCTCCAACTACCAACATCCAGTAGAGGTTATTGCCTGCTTCCAGTAAATTCCAATAATGTTTGATAATCGCGCTGGCGATGGTGAGCCCTGCCAGAATTGCCCAGTTGTACTCATTTCCATAAGTGCTTGGAAAATGATTGCTGATCATGATGAAGATTACCGGCAGGGTGAGGTAGTTGTTGTGCAACGATCGGAGCCCCGCATTTTGTCCCAGTGCCGGGTCCAGGTCTCGCCCGGATTTCGCCGCTTCCACCATTGCTTTCTGAGCGGGAATGATTACCCGGAATACATTGCCGACCATTATTGTACCCAAAAGTGCCCCGACGTGGATATAGGCTGCACGCGGACTCAATACTTGAGACAAGGCCCAGGAGAACAATGTGAGTATTGCAAATCCCACTATTGAAAAGACAATCTTGTTCTTTGCTATTGGCGATTTGCAGAGCATGTCATATACGAACCAGGATACGATGAGCGAAGCGATTCCAAAAATGACTGCGTGGCCGGGTTCAATATCCAACACATCCGGGTTCACCATTGTTACACTGGCATTCATATAATATACAATCCAAAGCAATGCGAATCCAGTGATCCAGGTAAAGTAAGCCTCGTATTTAAACCAATGAAGATTTTTTGGAATTTTGTCTGGAGCCAGCTTATACTTCTCGACAAAGTAGAATCCGCCTCCATGAACGGCCCAGAGATCACCGGCAATTTCATCACGGAGATTTTTGGTTCTGTTAAGGCTGTTTTCCAGGAAGATGAAATAGAAAGAAGCGCCTATCCACATGATTCCCACCACTACATGCGCCCAGCGGACAAGTAGGTTCATCCATTCTTTCACATGCCCTTCGATGATGGTTCCCCTAATCTGAAAATAGGAAAAGTAAAAGAGCACAAAACCAATTAAAAGTATGATGGTTACCCTTCTTATTAAGCTGGCATCTCCAAAGATGGAGGCCAACCTCTCATTGTAGAAGTTTTCCTCTTCATTTTCACTCTCTTCAAGCTCTGGTTTTTTGATTCCCCTCAGCATGAATATGATGAACAGCGCCACGAATACAACCGCAAGGAAATAAAAGATGGTGGGCGAGGAAAAGGCCTCTGACATTCTACTCATGAAGCGAACTTAACAGAATAAATTTGTGCAAGGTTTTGCGAAATAGCACTCCAAGAGTCTCCTTTATCAGAAGACATGTATAGATTTCCGGTCGTGCTGCCAATAGCCAATGTTGAACCTGTAATGTCCAGTCCATGTCGGTACACAATATCAAAGCAGTTTTCCTGAGGCAAGCCCACCAGGTACCATTTCGTTCGTCGCACATGGCATAAGAAACGGGAATTCCCTCAAAGTGCGTTGAACTAATTGCCCCGGAGTCAGCTCCCTCGCTCAACAGGACCAAGCCCTTTCTCGTCCCCAATAATAAGTTGCCTTTAGATGCCATACTCAGATATTTTAAACGTTAATTGTTAGCCACCTGACAAAGCCTGTATAATAAATAGTTCATCATTTTCCGCAACTGGATCCGACAAGTTCTCCCTGTCGGCAATCATTTTGCCCTGCACGAATATATTTACATGTTTTCGTAATGAACCCTTTTCGTCAATGATATAACTGTTGAGCTTAGGATACCTTTCCGCGACTTTGCTCAATATTGAACCGACCGTATCTCCAGGCAAGTTGATATCAGTTAATTCTGGCTCAAACCGTTTTAATGCTGATGTGAATTTTACCAATGCCATGATGAGTGTTGGTACTAAAATAGTAAAATATTAAGCTAACTCTTCGTCCACCCCCTCTGTCCGCACCCCATCTGTCCGCAAGCTTGCGGACATCTCTCCCTACAAACAGGGGGGAGAGTTCCCCTCTCCTGGTTTTAGGAGAGGGGTAAGGGGTGTGGTTGAAACGATGTCGCTATTTTATCGAGCACCTCCTCAATATTTTTCAATACTTCTTCATTAGTGAATCTAATTACTTTCATCCCAAAATTTTCGATGTATTCAGTTCTCTCTTCATCGTATTCTTTAATATCAGTTCTGTTGTGAATCGTTCCGTCAACTTCGATGATTAATCTATACTCTGAACAATAAAAATCCACTATAAAGCAACCAATGCTATGTTGTCTCCTGAACTTTATACCATTCAATTGCTTGCCTCTTATTTTTTCCCATAGCAATTTCTCAGCAGGCATGGATCTTTTTCTCAACTCCCTACGCTGCTTCTTCATTACAGGCAAATTGTGTAATTGGTTCTTCCGCATCTCTTTTTAATTCGGAGTCCTGATATTCTCAACCAGTTCTACAATTTCTTCAGGTGGTTCCTTTGTAAACTTGCAAACTGTAAAAGCAACAACAAAATTCAGCAACATCCCCAGCGTTCCAATTCCTTCCGGCGAAATTCCAAATAACCAATGGTCAACCGTGTTGGATGTGGGATTAATAAACTTAAAATAGACAATGTAGCTAGCTGTGAAGATTATACCGGTTATCATTCCGCTTATTGCGCCTTCTTTGTTCATTCTCTTGGAGAATATGCCCATGATGATAGCCGGAAAAAACGAGGCGGCTGCAAGCCCAAAGGCGAATGCCACCACCTCGGCTACAAATCCCGGCGGATTGATCCCAAAATACCCAGCCACAACCACGGCACATCCTGCTGCTATTCGTGCCGCTCTAAGCTCGCCTTTTTCCGATATATCGGTCATAATGGTCTTTTTGAGCAGATCGTGGGCTATGGAAGTGGAAATAACGAGCAAGAGCCCCGCAGCTGTTGAAAGCGCGGCTGCGAGTCCGCCGGCTGCTACCAGGCCAATAACCCAATTGGGCAGATTGGCAATTTCTGGATTGGCCAATACCATTATATCACGGTCAATGCTAAGTTCATTTTTATTTGGATCCTGCAGGTATTGGATCAATCCATCTCCATTCTTATCCTCAAATACAATTAAGCCTGTCGACTCCCAGTTTTTGAACCAGTCAGGAGCCTCACTATACGGCTTTTCGCTCAACGATTGTATCATGTTTGTTCTCGCAAATGCTGCAACTGCAGGAGCCGTAGTGTACAGGATTGCAATGAAGAATAAGGCGTAGCCTGCAGATCGCCTTGCATCCCTGACTTTCGGCACAGTGAAGAACCTTACAATAACATGAGGCAAACCCGCGGTGCCTACCATCAATGCGGCCGTAATAAATAACATATCAATCATTCCTTTGTTCCCATCCGTATAAGCACTAAATCCTAAGGATTCATTGAGGCCATCCAGCTTATCTAGTAAATAGGTTCCAGGCTCATCTATCAGCTCGCTACCAAACCCAAGCTGTGGAATCGGGTTGCCCGTCATGATAATTGAGATAAATATGGCTGGGACCAGGTATGCAAATATGAGCACGCAATATTGCGCTACCTGTGTATAGGTGATACCTTTCATCCCACCCAAAACAGCATAGAAAAATACGATTCCCATGCCAATTATTACTCCCGTGGTGATCTCAACTTCAAGAAATCTCGAGAAGACAATACCCACGCCGCGCATTTGCCCTGCCACATAGGTAAATGAAACGAATATGGCGCAGACTACAGCCACCATCCTTGCAGTTTGAGAGTAGTATCTATCACCAACAAAGTCTGGGACGGTAAACTTGCCGAATTTTCTGAGGTAAGGAGCCAATAAAAGTGCGAGCAGCACATAGCCTCCTGTCCAGCCCATCAAATAGACTGATCCATCTCTTCCCTGGAATGAGATGAGTCCGGCCATGGAGATAAATGAAGCCGCCGACATCCAGTCTGCTGCGGTAGCCAGCCCGTTCGCCAACGGATGGACTTTTGAGCCGGCTACGTAAAACTCACTGGTAGTGGAGGCCCTCGACCAGATGGCAATACCGATGTAGATGGCAAATGTTATTCCGACAAGCGTGTATGTCCAGGTTTGAATATCCACTTGCGAATTACGAATTCCCGCGAATACGCGAATTACGAAAATTGATTGTTATGATCATCTGACACTTAAACTAATCTAATCTAATCTTTCTCTGCACCGTGTTTATTATCTAACCTGTTCATCAGGTATACATAGACAAATATCAAAATAACGAATACGTAAATTGAACCTTGCTGGGCAAACCAAAATCCCAGCTTAAAGCCGCCTATTCTAATTGTGTCAAGTTGTTCGACAAACAGAATTCCACATCCGTAGGAAACGACAAACCATACGCATAGCAGCACGCCTAAATATTGCAGGTTCTTTTTCCAGTAAGTGTTTTTGGAGCTGTCAGATTTTTCCATTTCTGTTTAATCCAATTGCTTTCTGATTTTATCGACGGATAGCAGTATGACTTCATTGGTGGCAGGAAGAGAGTACTCAGGTTCAATCTCGTGATTACCAACGGCGGAGATGGCATCTTTTATTGCCAACCAACAGGATAATGCCAACATCAAAGGTGGCTCAGCCACGGTTTTGCTGCGCCTTATTGTGTTCGCTGAATTTGGAAATCCTTCCAGTAGCTGCACCCGGAAGTCCTTTGGAATGTCTTGAATATTGGGAATTTTGTACGTGTCAGGAGAGTGGTTCAACAGGTTGCCCTTATCATCCCATTTGCATTCTTCAGTAGTGCACCATCCCTGGCCTTGAATATATCCACCTTCTATTTGTCCAATATCCAGGCGCTTGTTGAGAGGTTCCCCAACATCGTGAAGGATATCAGTACGCAGGTTTTTGAAAAAACCGGTTAATGTATCCAGCTCTATTTCCGTCACAGCCATTCCAAAGGAATAGTAGAAGTAGGGGTGGCCCTTTCCCTTTTCGCGATCAAAATGAATATCCGGTGTTTTGTAAAATCCTGTAGCGCTGAGGCTCACCTGATTCAAGTATACCAGGTTGACTGCATCCTTAAAACTTATTTTTCTAGTCGTGTTTTCACTATCGTAAATATTGTCGTTTACGAAGATGATATCCTCCTCATCCGATTCCAACTTTGATTTGGGTATGTTCTTGTTGAATTCTTCAGCAACAACAATGGCTATTCGATTCTTTAATTTCAACACGGCATCTTTGATTGCCATTCCATTTAAATCTGTTCCTGCCGAGGCAGCGGTAGCTGAAGTATTCGGCACTTTAGCTGTTGAGGTGGCATTTACTTTAATTCTCTCAGTGCTCACGCCAAATTCAAGGGCCGTAATTTGTTGAATTTTTGTGTGCAGCCCTTGTCCCATTTCAGTGCCCCCATGATTTGCCAATATAGTACCGTCCTTATATACATGCACCAGCGCTCCTGCCTGATTCAAAAATGACGTGGTAAAGGATATGCCAAACTTAACGGGAGTTATAGCAATGCCCCTTTTAATAAATTCGTTTTTCTCATTGAACTGCTTGATTTTATCCCTTCGATCGATATATTTGGAAGACTGCATGAGTTGCTCGTCGATAATATCCAGGCGATTGTGTTCAACGATTTGCCCATAAGGAGTTTCGCTACGCTCCTCACCGCGATAGAAGTTTATCCTTCTTATCTCAGCCGGATCTTTTTTTAACTGCCTTGCAATCTTATCTATTATTGTTTCTATACAGGCCATGCCCTGTGGGCCGCCGAAGCCCCGGAACGCAGTATTAGAAGGCAGATTCGTGAACCAGGCAAAGCCCAAAATCCTTATGTTGGGAATGTAATAAGCATTGTCCGCATGCATCATGGCTCTTTCCAATATGGCCATGGTGAGGTCAGTTGCGGCACCCGCATCTGTGTGTTGTTCCAAATCCAAGCCAGAGATTACTCCTTTCTTGTCAAAGGATGCTTTGTAGTAAGTGAGGAACCGGTGTCTCTTGCCAGTCATTTTTTGGTCATCATCGCGAAACAACCGGATCTTAACCGGCCTTCTGGTATGATGTGCCAGAAGAGAAGCCCAGGCTGCGGTGTGATTCGCCTGTGTTTCTTTTCCGCCGAAAGCGCCACCCATTCGTCTCACTTGCACTTCAATCTCATTTTTGGGAATCCCCAGCACTTCTGAAATAATAGCCTGCGTTTCCGATGGGTGCTGTGTTGAGCTATGGACGAGTAAGTCCTTGCCCTCTCCCGGATATACCAACGCTATTTGCGTTTCGAGATACCACTGTTCCTGCGCCCCTGTTTTAAGTTCACCTTCAATAATATTCGCAGCTTTTTTAAAGGCTTTTCTTAAGTTTCCATTTTCAATCTTTCTCTTTGGCTGGATAAGCACACCTGATTTAATGGCATCGACAATCGACAATATGGGCTTTAACTCTTTGTACTTGATTTTGATAAGTTTCTCAGCGTTCCTTGCTATTTCTTCTGATTCAGCGGCTATAAGGAAAATAGCTTGTCCGATAAACGTTACTGTATCTGAGGCCAATACCAATTCATCATGAATTACAGGGCCCATTTGATTTTCTCCCGGGATGTCTTTGTAACTTAGAATGCATTGAACACCCTCCAGGTTTTCGGCTTCCTCTATGTTGTAGGATATAATTTTGGCGTGGGCATAAGGACTGTAAACCACATGTCCATGTAGCAACTGTTCATTGACCAGGATATCATCAATGTATACAGCCTCGCCCGTTACGTGGAACTTCGCGCTTTCATGTGCCAGTTTGCTCATGCCTTGGTGGTTTCAGTCCAAAATTTCATTAGCAAGTTTTTCGCCATAACCTCACGGGCTCTCGCACCCGACCTTGCATCCGATATAGGGTTGAAATCGGCAGAGATCATATTCGATGCCTGTTCTATCATTTTCCGGTTCCAAACCTTACCTGATAAGAACTCCTCGGTTTTGACCGCTCTTTTTGTCATTTCTGCCATGCCTCCATAAACCAGCATCAAATCTGTGGGTATATTTGATTTGTCAAGGCATACCCTAAAACCGGCACTCACCGTGGCAATATCAAGGTCTTTTCTTTTTGAGATTTTGTATGATCTGATAAGTGCTCCATTGCGTGCCCTGGGAATTTGAATTTCAGTTATCAATTCGCCCGCTTTACATTGCGATTTTCTATAACCCGTTATAAATTTGCTCATTGGAACTTTTCGAGCTCCGTTTTTACCTTCGATTACTATAATTGCCTTTAGCGCAATGAGTACTGGCGTTGTGTCACCAATTGGTGAAGCAGATCCCAAATTACCACCCAACGTAGCGAGATGTCTTATCTGTTTTGAGCCAAAAACTGCGAGCATTTTGTGAAGCGCTGGGAGCCTAACCTTGCTAAAAGCTTTTACTGATTCAAGTGAAGCACCTGCACCAATCTTGTAATGACTCTTGCTCGAACTGATTTTTTTCAGCTCCTCAATATCCCCGATATCAATGATCTCAGGGATATTCTCATGATTTTTGGTCACTCTTAGTGCTATATCTGTTGCACCGGCTACAATGGTTGCTTTAGGATGTCGTTGTATCAATTTCAACGCACTTTGCTTATCACATGGTTTGTGATAAACTTGGTTTTTGTTCGATAACTGTATGTTATTGGTATGAATCCCCCCCAGCATCTTCTTAATCTCTTTTTGCTGACTGAAATGATCCCTGGCCTTTTTTGCCCCGGCTCTTTGTGCAGCATCGATGATAGAGCGATATCCTGTGCATCTGCACAAATTACCAGTTAGTGCGTCGTCAATCTGATCGTTTGTTGGTATGCTTGTGTTTTTGTAGAGTTCGAACATGGCCATGATGAAGCCTGGAGTGCAAAACCCGCACTGACTGCCATCCAAATCCACCATCGCTTCCTGCACCGGATGAAGCTTATGGCTGCTACCCACATTTTCAACAGTGATAAGCTGCTTGCCATGCAACATTGGAAGGAAAATCAGACAGGCGTCCACTGCCTGATATCTGATCTTTTTTTGTTCATACTTAGCCAAGACAACCGTACAGGCTCCGCAGTCACCTTCTGCACACCCTTCCTTGCAGCCTTTGTGATTGGGCAAACTGCGCAAATAATTGAGTACAGTAGTAGTAGGCCTTAGAGACTGTGCCCCGGAGAAGTCTATATCAACGACTTCTCCATCCAGTACAAATGAAATGATATGCGAATTTTTATTCTTCATTCAAGTTAAGCTGTGGCTTTTGAACGTACATCGATCATTTTAGCGAGTATAGAAATGGCTATTTCTTCCGGCGTATTGACATCAATATCAATTCCCATTGGCCAGTCTATTGCTTTCATCTGTTTGTCCGTCAGCTTCTTTCCTGCCTTAAATGTCTTTTTTGCAATTTCTATTTTGCGCACACTGCCAATCATTCCCAGATACCGGTGCGGTTGATTTGCGCAGAAAGATACAATATCCCTGTCATAGGCATGATCATGAGTTATCACCGCGATAAAGGTATTATGATTGAAATTCAGTTCCTTAAAAGCTCTGTTATACTTTTTCTGGATAACTGTTGTGCCGTTGCTTTCGAGTGGAGCTAGTTCTGCAGGCCGTTCGTCTATAACGGTAACCGAAAAGTCAACTTCACTTGCAAAACGGGCCAACGCTTTGCCAATGTGCCCTGCGCCAAAAATGTATAGGTTTTTCTTATTCACAATGGGTTCTATAAAGACTGTTAATGTTCCGCCACAACACATACCCAGGTCTTGAACCAAAGTGTACTCATAGGTACTTCCGTGTTGGGATTTAATAATTTCAATTGCATCTTTAATTATAGATTTTTCCAAGGCTCCTCCGCCGATAGTGCCAAATATGGAACCATCTTCATACACGAGCATCTTGGTGCCAATTTTTCTTGGCGTAGAACCGGAGCACCTTACTATCGTACACAAAGCTCCCTTGCTGTCTGATTTTTCGAGAGCTGCTATTTTCTCATATATGCTTTCCACTTCCTATAGAATGTACTAAATTTAAGCTGATTTTAGATTTAATGACGTGATTAGTTTAACTATCTACGAAATACGAACCCGCCTGCCGGACGGGCAGGCAAGTACGAATAATACGAATTTGTTTTTTCATAACTATAAAGTCGGCGTTCGTATATTCGCAAGTATTCGTAATTCGTATGCAACGTGTGAGATGTATTTGGCTTATGCTAATTTCAGGTTAAATTTATGTAAATTAAGATTTTATTCGATTTGATAGATGAGGGATAAATTTGGACGGCAACATGATTATTTGAGGATTTCCTTGACTGAAAGATGTAACCTGCGATGCAGCTATTGCATGCCTGAACATGGTGTGCCCCTTACACCCAGGCATAATTTGATGACCTCCAGCGAGATCTTCGAAATAGCAAAGATCTTCACCAGGTTGGGGGTGGACAAGATCAGGCTGACAGGCGGTGAACCACTGGTTAGAAAAGATGCAGCGGAGATTATTCGAAATTTGAGTGTATTGCCTGTTAAATTATCGATCACCACGAATGGTATCTTGGTTGATCGCTATTTAGAGACTTTTAAGAAAGCCGGCATTGGCTCAGTAAATCTCAGTTTAGACACGCTGAAGAAGGATCAGTTTTTACAAATAACTAAGAGAGATGAGTTCGAAACCGTGCTAAACAATATTGATTTGCTTCTAACCGAGGGATTTCATGTGAAGATAAATGTGGTGGTTCAGAAAGGAGTAAACGAGGAAGAGATATTTGATTTCATTGAATGGACTAAAAATGAAGATATACATGTACGCTTTATTGAGTTCATGCCTTTTGATGGTAATTCGTGGAACAAAGAGAGCATATTTTCCTATAGGGATATATTAGATAGAGTAAAGGCAATACACTCTGTTGAGAAGCTGAACGATAAACCGCATTCCACATCCAAGGCATTTCGGGTTAAAGGATACAAGGGCACATTTGCGGTGATCAGCTCCATGACGGATAACTTTTGTGCAAGCTGCAATAGGTTAAGGCTCACTGCCAATGGCAAGATGAAGAATTGTCTGTTTTCAAAAGGGGAAGCGGATCTGCTAACTCCTTTCAGAAATGGAGAAAATATTGAACCCATTATTTTGCAGTGTTTACTTGTGAAAAAGGCTATGCATGGGGGGATTGAGAATATCCAGAATCTCACTGATGCGGACAGAGAGATAAAAAACCGCAGCATGATTCTTATTGGCGGATAAATAAAGATGCGTTCATGAGCAAGTCGGTCGGCGGATTATCTTCTATAAAGTACTCATTGAGTGTTGCCAATAAGGTTGGATACGCCAACTTTTGGAAATCAATTAGATCTAAAAACACCTGCAAAACTTGCGCCTACGGTATGGGCGGACAGGCTGGAGGAATGCGCAACGAAGTGGGTACGGGCCTGGAAATCTGCAAGAAGAGTATTCAGGCCCAGCTTACGGATATTCAAAAGGGAATTCCTGTTGTGTTCTATTCAGAAAACAGCATCAAGGATATTAAGAGTCTAAAACCCCGGGAGCTTGAAATGCTTGGCAGGCTCAACAATCCAGTATATAAAAAAACTGGCGATGAGTATTACACTGTGATCTCCTGGGATGATGCCTATTCAAAAATCATTGAGAAGTTAAAAGAAGCTGATGCAGATGAAGTTTTCTTTTATTCTTCGGGCCGATCATCCAATGAGGCCGCTTTTGTCTTGCAGCTCTTTGCCCGGCTTTACGGTACCAACAATGTAAATAACTGCTCTTTTTACTGTCATCAGGCATCAGGTGTTGGCCTTAATTCGACAATAGGTTCAGGAACAGCAACGCTGGAGCTGGAGGACCTAAAGAAGTCAGACCTGTTCTTTGTATTTGGCGCCAATCCATCATCAAATCATCCGCGATTTTTAACTGAGTTGATGCACTGCCGACGACGGGGAGGTAATGTTGTGATTGTAAATCCGATGAAGGAGCCTGGCTTGGTAAGGTTCGCCATTCCGAGCGACTTACGCTCTATGATAAGTGGTGGCTCCGAGATTGCCTCACATTACATTCAACCTAATATAGGTGGTGATATCGCCTTTATTCAGGGAATCGCCAAGTGCGTATTAGAAAGAGGTGCAACTGCCAATGAATTCATCATCAAATATACAAATGAATATGAGGCCTACCAGAGACAGATAGAGAGCACCACGTGGGAAGAAATTGAAGCGTCTTCTGGCCTTAGCCGGGAAACAATCGAGGACATAGCCCAATTGTATTGCGAGGCAAAAAATGTGGTGTTTTCCTGGTCTATGGGAATTACGCATCACTTGCATGGCGTTGAGAATGTTGAGTCTATCGTGAACCTCGCCATGCTGCGCGGAATGTTGGGCAAAAGGTACGCTGGTTTGCTGCCACTCCGTGGACATAGCAATGTGCAGGGAATAGGCTCTATTGGCGTAACGCCTGCTCTCAAGGAGAAGGTCTTTCAGAACCTGGAAAGTCATCTCGGTATCAAACTTCCTCAAACACAGGGTATGGATACCATGTCATGTATGCGGGCAGCCAAGACTGGGGATATAAAGGCAGCATTTATTCTTGGAGGCAACCTGCTCTCTGCTACTCCTGATAGAGTTTTCGCCGAAGGGGCAATGAACAATATTCCATTTAAAGTGTTTCTGAATACAACTTTTAATGAAAGTCACTTCAATGGAGTAGAAAACGAAGTAATTGTATTACCCTGCATTGCGCGGGATGAGGAAAAGCAGAGCACGACCCAGGAGTCGATGTTCAATTTTGTGCGAATGAGTGATGGTGGCGCTGTGCGATTGGAAAATGCTAAGTCGGAGGTTGATATAATTTGCTCAATAGCTCGAGAATTAATCGATGTGCAAGTAGTGGATTTTGGCCAATTTAAAGATCACAGCAATATTAGAAGTGCCATAGCCGCCACTATTCCTGGCTTCAAGGCATTAGCCGACATGGATGAGACAAAGAGAGAATTCCAAATAGATGGCCGGGTACTTCACGAGCCTGTTTTTGCGACACCCGATAAGAAGGCGAATTTCAAGATAATTGCCATTCCTAATTCCAATTTAAATGGAAAAGAGAATTCGTTCAACTTAATGAGCGTTAGAAGCGAGGGGCAGTTCAATACCATTATTTACGAGGAGAAAGATCTCTTTCGAGGCCAAAGTGAGCGGTGGGTTGTGCTCATGAATAGCTCCGATATTGAGAAGATGAACATGAAGGAAAATGATCTGGTGGATATCAAGAATGATACAGGTGTGATGACAGCAGTCAAAATTAGGCCCTTCGATATTAAAGAGGGAAATATCATGTGCTATTTTCCGGAAGCGAATGTGTTGATATCCAATAATGTAGATTCACGTAGCCGCACGCCAGCGTTCAAATCCGCGGTGGTGCAATTATTTCCATTGTAAATCCAATTATTACATGGATTTTTAAAGATCATAGATTATTATACACAGGACAACCGTTAAGAGAAAGATGAAAATCAATTCTATATCCACAGTTGAAGATTATAAACTTTTGGTTGAGAGCCTTACTGAAGGGATCATGCGTGTTGATATCAATGAGAAGATTGTTTTTGTCAATAAGCAATTTTGCAAGATTGTAGGATATTCTAAGAAAGAGCTTCTGGGAAAGATTGCACATGATTTCCTGTTAAAGGACAAGAATTCCATAAAAGCAGTTAAGAAAGCAATCCGGGAACGCAAACGCGGGATAAAATCAAAATACAATCTTCAGGTGATTACCAAATCCGGTAAGGCCAAATGGATAAACATGAACGGAACGCCTCTTTATGATGATAAAGGGAAAGTAGTTGGATCTATGGGCATCGTAACGGATATCACAGATTCTTTAAGCGCCAAAGAGGAGTTGGCTCAAAGCCAGGAACGATTTGAAGGCTTATCCAATGCAACTTTTGAAGCTATAGGTATTCATGATAATGGGATAATTGTGGAAGTCAATCAGGCTATGTGCGATTTATTTGGATATAAAAGAAAGGAAATGGTAGGGCAGCATATAACACAGTTTGGACCAAAGGAAGTTACTAAGCTTCTGTTTCAAAAAATGCGAGATGGAGATGAGAGCCCATACACATCCATTGGTTTGCGAAAAGATGGAACTACGTTTGAGTCTGAAGTATGTGGTAAAAAGATCTATTACATGGGCAAGAAAGCGAGGGTAGTGGCGATTAGAGATATTTCGGTGAGAAAGAAGACGGAAGCTGCACTGATTGAAAGTGAAGCGCAATTAAGGGAGTTGGTTGAGTACTTGCCACACCCGATAGTTATTCATGAGCAAGGCCAGGTCTTATATGTGAATTCAGCTACCTTAAAATTGTTCAGGCTCAAATCACCGAAGGAGATAATAGGAACGTCCATTTTTGAATTTGTTCATCCTGATTTTCATGAAATAGTAAAAAAGAGAACTCAGCAAACCTTGAGTACAGGCAAGCCCGCTCCTTTGATGGAGCAGCAGTTTATCCGCAGTGACGGAAGTGTTATTACGGTAGAAGTGACAGGTACACTCATCAACTTTGAAAACAGAACTGTACAGATGGCAACTATGAATGATATTACTGAGAAGAAGGCCGCTGAACGAGCAAGAGAAGAGGAAGAGGTTAGATTTAAAAGCCTCTTCAACAATGCCAATGACCTCATTCAAAGCGTTACTCCTCAGGGCAACTTCCTATTCGTGAATAACGCTTGGTTAAAAACCCTGGGATACACACGTGCGGAGTCAAACCAAATGAATATGGTAGATATTATCCACCCTTCCTCCCTGGATCATTGTACGAATATCTTTAGCCGTGTAATGAAAGGTGAGCGCGTTGAAAATATTGAAGCAACATTTGTAACAAAGAAAGGTGAATCAGTGGAGGTAAATGGAAGTATATCATCACGCCGAATAGGAGGCCTTGTGGCAACGCAGGGAATATTCAGAAATGTGACTATTGATAAAAAGGCACAGGAAAAACTGGCAAGGAGCGAGAAGCGATACCGGGACCTGGTAGAGAAGATGAATGAGGGAATTATACAAGTGGATACTGGTGAGGTAATAGAATATGTTAACAAGCGGTTTTGTCAAATAGTAGGTTTTAGAGAAAAAGAATTGATTGGCAATAAGGCTCCTGATATTTTATTACACGATGATGAATCGTTAGTGGTGATAGCCAGGCAAATGGAGTTGAGAAGGAAGGGAAGGTCTTCTAAATATGAAGTTCGATTTAAGAAAAAATCGGGTGAGTGGATTTGGGCCTCTATGAACGGTGCTCCTCTCACGAATGAGAAAGGAAAAATAATCGGATCGATGGGTATTGTCACAGATATTACGGAGCAAGTTCATGATAAACAGGCTTTGGCTGAAAGTGAAGAACGTTATAGAAATTTAAATGAAACTGCATTCGATGCTATCGTAGTGGCTAATAGCAGTGGCAATATTATATCCTGGAACAAGGGAGCAGAGATTATCTTTAAGTATGGAGAGAAGGAGATTATAGGTAAACCACTAACCACTATAATGCCATCTGAATATGAAAATGATCATTTGAAGGGGTTTAACAGGCATTTAACTACCGGTAAAAAGAAATATATCGGACAGGTTATAGAGATGGAGGGAAGGAGAAAATCTGGTGAGATCTTTCCAATTGAGATCAACTTGTCGAGCTGGGAAACGAAATCTGGGAAATATTTCAGTGGTATTATCAGGGATATATCAAAGAGAAAGCAAATTGAGCAGCGCATCATAGAATTGAATGAAGAATTGGAGGTTCGCGTGGTGAAGAGAACGGGTGAATTAGAAAAAGCCAATGACGAAATAAGGGCATTGCTGAAGGAGATGCATCACCGGGTGAAGAACAATCTTCAAATTGTGTCTAGCCTGCTTAATATGCAGGCGGCTACTGCTGATGATGAAAAAGTAGCCAGGATATTTCAAGATAGCCAGGATAGGATCCAGGCAATGGCCTTTATTCATGAAAACCTGTACTTGAAAGAGTCGCTTTCTGAAATTAGCATTAAGGATTATTTGGAACCACTTATAAACGATCGCATAAGAGCCAATGGCGATCTGAGAGACAAGATTAAATTGAGGATAAAGCTACCCGATGTTAGTTTTAAAATTGATACGATGTTGCCTATAGGCTTGCTTATCAATGAGTTGGTTACCAATACGCTCAAGCATGCCTATCCCACGCATAAGGAGGGAATTATCAAGCTAAATTTAAAGATCAGAAAAGGAAATCAGGCTGAATTGAATTACAGTGATGATGGGGTAGGCTTTTCCATTGAAAAAAAGAGAGATGACCCGAGCGCCCTGGGACTGGTGCTAATTGATTCATTTGTAATGCAAATTGATGGTGAAATGGAACTCAATTCGGCAGAAGGTGGAACACATTACAGGATCAAATTTGAAATACCAGTGTAGGACAGTTGTGATACGATTATCTTACCATTATTTACCCATTGTCTCCCCATTGTTTACCCATCGTCTCCCCATTGTATTTACCATTGTCACAAATAGACCCACTAGCGCTTCTCTGTTTTAAGAGAAACTTCGTCGCCTATTTCAACATTACCCTCTACAATTACTTTTCCCAGCACTCCCCCTCGCCAATCTGGTACAAGGGCATTCATCAATCCTATATGGCCCTGTTCCATTACCTTGCAGGGTGATGTTTCCTTTGTAATTTCAATTACTGCGTCACCCACATGCAGAAACATTCCCGCTGTTTCCTTCAGTTCTATCCCCTCGATCAGTAAATTGGCCCGTCTCGCTGTCCATGGAACATCAACACCCAATTCGGTACAAGTATCTTTCCAGGATTCGTTGCTCACAATAGTCACTTGTCTGACTCCGGATTTTCCGCGGGAGTCATTATCTACACCATTTTCGAGGCTGATGCTGGCTCTTTCGAGAACCACCATTTCACCGCGCTTATCCCTCTTTACAGCAATTGAAAGTAGCTTACCCATTTTCCTCCATGAATTGAATGAACTCTGCGTATAATGAATTTTTTTTATAGTACAGTTGAAACATCATTGCTATGTGTTTCTTTCCTGGCATTTCGGTGTATTTGGTTAGAACCTTGAACTCCTTCAATTTATTGTAATAATCAATACTACTTCTTAATATGGAATTATGAGTTTTCGATCCAGTATAAACGAGGGTAGGAGGGGTGTTGGTGGAAATATGATTTATTGGCGACCGATTTTTCCACACTTCCTGACTCTGTGAAAACGTCTTAAATAACGTGTTATTCGGGCTGTATTCTATTTTTCCGAGGTAGTCATCCATTTCCAAAGCAAAAGCATCAATGAGAATGCAACCGGTTATTGGATTCGGCATCTTTAAACTATCAAACCATGCGTTTTGCGTCGAGAGCAATGCTGCCAAATATCCACCTGCTGAATGTCCAGCAACATACAACTTGGTTTTGAGGCCACCATAGTTCTCTATGTTATCGTAAACCCATTTCACCGCACTCGCGCTCTCCCTGATCATCTGGGTGATTCTGGCATGTGGGTGTAATTGATAATTGATGATGACAACTACCTTCCCCTTCTTCGATAACCTTCTTCCCAGCCACTTGTACAAATTTTTATTTCCGCTCTTCCAACTACCACCATGTATGAAAATCAGTACTTCATTTTTGATATCCGACCTCTCCGGCGTATATACATCCAACAAATGTTTCTTTTGCTCATAAGCAGTTCCACCATCCAAATAGCTGATGTCCTTATGTCTCTTGGCACTTCCAGGACTTGCCAGTATCGACAGCAGAAGAAAATTAATTAATACGTGTTTATAAATCAACGAATAACGAATAATGCGAATTACGAATTTTTTCGAATAATTTGAATTTCCCCCCCAGACTGCCTGAGTGTGCTATTCGCAAATTCGTATAAATTCGATATTCGTAGATTATATTTTTATACACTTCCATTTAGCAAGTAGCTTCCATCTCTTATCATCAGGTACTCTCTCATAAAGATACACGCAATACTCAGAGCACATGTATCCGCAGTAGTATTCCTGTTGAATGATCACATATTTCTTATCCACCGAAAACAGGGGCATGGAAAATGAATGAGCGTACCACTTCCCAATTTTCCTATTGTTGTAACTATGACTCAAAATCTTTCGGTAAAAAATGGTGTCGACCAACTCAAATGCCATAAAGTGCTTTTCGTGCCAGTTTGATTCTGCGATTGCGTCGTATTGCTTCTTGATAAATCCCAAGTCCTCTGTATCAAAAAGGTGTAGAACTGTGTCATTTTGAAATATTCCTCGTGTTAACCAGCCCATCTGGTATAAAGTATCTCTCTCTCCATACAAGTCTGGGTAGGTCCAATCGATGAGTTCCTCATCCATGCGTTTAATTTTTTGATCCATGCTGGCTGACAACTGCTTAAAAAAGGTGGTAATTTCTTTATCCGTTACATGATCGCTATACGTCTGCGCATAAGTATTGCTCACTAAGTGAATAATACAAATCAGAATCGTCGCTTGTGAAAGTAGTCTTGGCATCACAAAACAAAAGACGGAAGAAAATTGTGAGGTTGCTAATTAATAATTGATTACTAAAAACACTATCTTTATTGAGCATGAATCGTTTCAATTCCTCGAAAATGAAAAATGTACTCACATTATTCGCGCTGTGCTCAATATTTTCGCCTGCCATGGCCCAAAATCCTACATTCAGTGAGGATATTGCCAACATTATATATAACAATTGTACCAGCTGCCACAGATCAGGTGGTATTGCTCCATTTGCATTGACATCCTATAATGAGGTGGTGTTTCAAAGCAGTCAGATCCCTTTTTACATTCAAGCCGGAATCATGCCACCATGGCCTCCTGACACATCCTATCAGCATTATGCAGGTGAAAGATTGTTGACCCAACAGGAAATTGACGACATCGTTACCTGGGTCGGTAATGGAACGCCTGAGGGCGACCCTGGGCTGGCCCCTGATCCTCCGGTTTTTATAGAGGGCTCTGCCATTGGAACTCCTGATCTAAAGTTACAAATCCCGGTATATACCAGTAAAGCTACTGGCTTTGACGAGTATGTATGCTTTTCAATACCTATCAACATCTCCACAACCAAATATATCAGGGCCATTGAGGTGATTCCGGGAAATCGATCCATTGTTCATCACGCGCTTGCATACCTCGATGAAACCGGAACCATTCAAACAGACACTTCTGGTTGCCTGGGGCTGAACGGTGCTAGCTTAATGACTGGCTTTACGCCGGGAGCGGGCCCGACTATATTCCCCAGTACAGGAAGCATGAATATGGGTATGACCGTGTCGCCTGGTTCCAACCTCGTTCTTCAGATCCACTATCCGGATGGATCCGGGGGGTTTAAAGACAGCACCTATGTCAATCTGTTCTTTTATCCGGATTCAGTAACGAATGTACGAGAGGTTAGTGCCGGAGCTATACTGAGCAATTGGACACTGGTTATACCTGCCGATACCATAATCAGTTTCGATGCCCAATATCCACCTGGAGTGGGTACGCTGCCTTCAAGTTTTTCGCTTCTCACTGTGTTTCCTCATATGCACTTAGTGGGCAAAAGTATTGAGGCCTATGCGGTATCGGCTACCAACGACACCCTTCCCTTTGTCAGAATTAATAATTGGGATTTTGAATGGCAGGGCTTTTATAACTTCAAGAAGGTAATGGTCTTGAATGCCGGTACCAAACTCTATGGACATGCGGTGTATGATAATACCACGGCTAACCCGAACAATCCAAATACCCCACCCCAACTGGTAACAGCGGGTGAATCCACTACGGATGAAATGTTCCTGGTCTATTTCCATTACTTGTTGTACCAGCCCGGTGATGAATTGCTCAATCTCGATAGTTTACTTTCCATACAGTTGAATATTGAGCAAACCAATGTCACCGAGAATAAATATGTAAATCTGAGGTCTTATCCCAATCCTTTTAACAATAGCACGACGTTGGAATATTATTTAGCTGCGGAAAGTGAAGTTAGCCTCTCAATAATTGATATTCTGGGAAGAACTGTGAAAACCGTTTCGTTCGGACAGGTCAAAGGACTGCAAACCTATACATGGAATGGCAATGATTTGAACGGTCTTCAGGTAAAAAATGGGATTTATTATTTTCTCCTGGACGTCAATGGTGCTGTCTCAAGCGTGAAGGCAGTTATCATGCGGATGAACTAGAATCACTCTTCGCTGCCGAGTTTCAAAAGTAAAAGGAAACAATATATCCACCTATGAACAAAACAGCTGCCAGAATAAAAAAGAGGATTCCACGATTGGCTGTGCGTGGATTACCAGGGGATAACATATCCATGTTTAAATAGCGTTTTCTGCTTCCCTCTCTCCACATTCCGCTTTTATCGTCCAGGTATGGCATGCTGTGAGTCTTAGTTCTTTAAATAATAGTACGTTAAATAGGCATAAAAGTTACTTCAAAATTGTCATTGCGAGTCCGCAGTGTTGCGGACGAAGCAATCTCCCTTTGTGTACACCAAGCGGGAGATTGCTTCGTCGTCCCAGCACATATTTATGTTCGGAACTCCTCGCAATGACGTTAAGACTAATGCTTAAACCCTGCGTCCTGAACCACAAATATGTGGAGAATTGCTGGAAAGAGTGCATCGATGGTTTCTGCTGCTCCTTTAGTAGACCCCGGCACCGCGAGGATCAAGGTATTTCCTTTCATGCCTGCAATACCCCTTGACAGCATGGCATAGGGTGTGCGGTTCTGTCCATAGCTGCGGGCCGCTTCCATAACCCCTGGAATTTCCCTGTCGATAAGTGGTTTCAGCGCTTCGGGAGTACTGTCTCTGGGCGACAAACCCGTACCGCCCGTTATCACTACCATGTTGATTCCCGCATTGCAATACTCCTCAGTCTTGGCTCTAATCTGTTCAGGTTCATCAGGAAGAACGATGTATTCTTTCACATCTACACCTATCTCTTCCAGCTTTTCTTTCACGATCACGCCCGCTCTATCCTCCTTGGTTCCTTTCGATACCGAGTCTGAGCTCACCATGACTGCAGCCGTGAGTTTTAGTTCTGTCTTGTTCCGGAACTGAGATTTTCCACCTTTCTTTTCAAGCAGCTTGATAGACTGTATTTCA
>JACZWC010000037.1 GCA_022572355.1 Bacteroidota bacterium
TCATCCCAAAGGTAGGTGTAAGGCGGTACACCACCGGTTACTGCAAGAGTGGCTGATCCGTTTGACATTCCACAGTCTGATTTGACAGTATTATACGTTATCGCTATAGCTACAGGTGTGCTAACTTCAATACTACCATCCATACCATGCGGAGTGGATGCATGGCAGTCGTATACATAACTTCCAGCAACAGTTACTACATAAGAGAAAGTGGTGGTGGTGCTGTTTAGGTCTGAAGTCCATGAAGCCGCTCCTCCCGGCAGGGATATTGACTCAGTAGTGTGAATACCGCTCAGCCATATCCATTGAATGGTATCCCCAACCAGAGCGTTCGTAACTGATGGAATAAAAATGTCGGTAGGGATCGTTGTACCCTCTGCGGTGATTATATGTACAGTAGCGTTGACCTGGTAAATACAGGATACGTATATCAGGAGGATAAATAATTTTAGTTTCATTGCTTTGGATTTATTTATTAACATTAATTTTATTCTACTAAGATAAACATTTAGGGATGTTCTAGCACACTTCTTGGTACAATCTTCCGATCAATCCTCTATCTGGCATCTATGAGGATAATGTTATCCAGGATTGTTGCATTTTTTTTATTTGAAGTAAAGACAACCATTTCACCTTTTTTAAGTCTATATAGTTGTGTAGCTAACCAAATTTATCTGCTATTCTTTTTAATACATAATAAATGTACCTTTACTACCCTAAATAACAAACAATATTTTGAAAGCGTTTACTTTTAAAATATTTCTTCTTGGTACTTGCCTACTATTTGCCGCTTTCTCACAGGGGCAAACTCCACCGGTCTGCAAGACAGATCAGGTAAATGATGCTCTATATAATTCTGACCAAGCGTTTAAGCTTGGACGTATTGCGGCTCTCAATCAGATTAGCAATATTTTAAATGCAAATTTACTAGCCAAACCGGCAGGTACCATATACCTGATACCTGTTGTTGTTCATGTCATTCACACGGGACAAGCCATTGGAGTCGGCGCAAACATCTCTGTTGCGCAAATCAATTCGCAAATTGCTGCTCTTACGCGCGACTTTCGCCGACTTCCGGATGATGGAGGAATTGCACAGGGTGCTGGCGTAGATACAGAAATTCAGTTTTGCTTAAAGGGAATAAATAGGGTAAACGGTTCATCAGTATCAGGTTACTCATCAAGTGGTATCACCAGTTCCAATGAAGTCGCAGTAAAAGCGTTGAGTAAATGGGACAATTGTTGCTATTACAATATATGGACGGTAACAGAGATCGACGGAAACAATGGAGGTTCCGGCACACAGGGATATGCGTATTTCCCTGGCAATTGCGGATCAAATGCAGCACGAGACGGAACTGTGGTCTTATACAATGCCTTCGGAAATGATCCTGGTGGTGGAAATGGATATAACCTGAAAAACTATACACGGTTGGGTCGGGTGATGACACACGAAATGGGGCACGGGCTTGATTTGTATCACACCTTCAACGGTGGTTCTTGTACAGAGACATTCTGTGCTACACAGGGTGACCTCTGCTGTGATACACCCCCTCATCCAGGTGCAAATGCCAATTGCGGTACACCGGAATGTGGCGGAACACAACCGGTTAACAACTATATGGACTATACCGGCGAAGTTTGTCAAAATATGTTCACACAAGATCAGAAAGATAGAATGAGAGCAGCATGTGCCGGCCCGAGGGCTGGCCTTTTTGTTCCACCTTGTGGATGCCCGCCTCTTTTACCCCTCGATGCAGGTATTACTCAAATATTGGGGCCGACTGGAAGTGATTGTGGGGATTCCTTATGTCCTCAGGTAATCATTAAGAATTTTGGTTCTGATACCTTGGTGAGCGCGACGATTAACTATCAGGTAGATGTTACAAATTATACTTTCCCCTGGACGGGTTCGTTAGCGCCGAATTATACGGATACTGTTACTCTACCCTGCATTGCTGTGGGAATTGGTAACCATACCTTTACTTCATGGACGACATTACCAAATGGTGTAACAGATCAGGATTTTGCCAATGATACTTCATCAAGTACATTCACAACGGTTGCAGGAAGCCCTGTAACGCTAAAAATTACCACTGACAATTTCGGATATGAAACGTACTGGGAAATTACAGATTGCGGCTCAACGGTCTACGGATCCGGTGGAAATCCGCTGGTGCCCCCTGGAGGTGGTAATGTAACTGCGCCGTCGAATAACCCTGCATATGCGGGCAATACCACATATAATGAAATAATTTGTTTAGTTGACTCATGTTATTGCTTAGTAGTTTATGATGATTTCGGAGATGGGATGTGCTGTACCAATGGATCTGGTTCATTTGTGCTTCAGGATCAGTTTGGCAATACATTGGTTACTGGTGGCTCATTTACATCTGTAAGTAACAACAGCTTCTGTGTGACTTCTATTCAACCTAATGCCAATTATTCTGCGAATAACACGTCAATATGCCAGGGTGATACAATTGTATTTACAGATGCCAGTACTGGCAATGTGGATTTCTGGTCATGGACGTTTCCAGGAGGTACACCCGCAACTTCCCTGAATCAAAATCCAGTAATTGTTTACAACACACCTGGTGTTTACAATGTAACGTTGGTAGCAACCAATACAATAGGATCAGATACTTTATTAAATACTGGTTATATAACGGTTAACGCCAATCCTACAGTGTTGCTGGTAGGATCCAATGTGAATTGTACGTGCAGTGGAACTGCAACTGCAACTCCATTAACTGGTTTAGCTCCTTATACTTATTCCTGGAATGACCCGGGCACCCAAGTTACGTCAACTGCCACTGGATTGTGTGCGGGAACTTATACACTTACGCTTACGGATGCCAATGGGTGTATAACTATAGATCTGGTTTCTGTTGTGGAGACAAGCAGTTACACCACAGCTATTTCTGCCAGCAGTAACATCTCATGCTTTGGAGCAGCGGATGGTTCTGCAACTGTAACGGCAGCTGGCGGTGTAACTCCGTATACTTACGCTTGGAGCAACTCGAGTTCATCTGCCAGTATTTCCGGATTAGGGCCTGCTATTTATACCGTAACAATTACGGATGCAAATAATTGTACTTCAGTAGAGAGTGTAACAATTACTGAACCTGGAGTTTTGGCAGTTTCTACAACATCGAAAAATACCTGGTGTTTTGGATCTTGTGGAGGAACAGGAACAGCCACAGTTACAGGCGGGTCTTTGCCATTTACGTACCAGTGGGATGATCCTGATCTTCAGACTACCGCTGTTGCAATAAGGTTTTGTGCTGGTTCTTATAATGTTACAGTAACAGATTCCAGTGGATGTACAGCTACAGCAAGTGTGACCATTACACAGCAAACCGAAATTGTACTTACCATGGATTCTACTGATGCAACTTGCGGAGCATTTGACGGCACGGCTACTGTAACTCCGAGTGGAGGAGCTGGAGCGCCGTATACTTATTTCTGGAACGTAGTACCATTACAAACAAATGCCCTGGCTACAGGATTAGCAGCAGGTGTGTATAATGTTATGGTAACGGACGGCAATGGATGTTCGCAATTTGGAAACGTTGGGATTCAGGCTACTGGCGGGCCCGTTGCATCTATCTCTGCTTCGACAAACTTACTATGTAATGGCATTTGCAATGGAAGTGTAACTGCAAGCGTATCAGGTGGAGCTGCGCCGCTTACCTACCTTTGGAGTGACGCACAGAATCAAACAACTACTACGGCAACAGGGTTATGTGCTCTTAACTACAATATGAAAGTTACAGATGCCAATGGATGTGTATCTACAACGTCGATCGAATTAACGGAGCCGCCTCCGTTCAATATTGCAATTACGGATAGCAGCAATGTATCGTGTAATGGAGTCTGTGATGGGTCTGCAACGGTAGCAGCTACCGGAGGAACTGGAGCCTACACTTATAGCTGGAGCAGTGGCCAAACCACTTCAACGGCTACAGCCATGTGTGCTGGAAGCTATACGGTTACGGTCACTGACGCAAATAATTGTACCGCTATTGCCGCTGTGAATATTACTCAGCCGCCACCTCTAACTGCCCCAACAACAGGTTCAGTAACACCTTGTCCATGTCCTTGTGCTGGGGTGGCAAGAGTTTTTCCAGCCGGGGGAACACCGCCATATAGTGTAATTTGGTCGAGTGGGGATACAGATAAATATTTATCGGCTTTATGTGATGGTTCATATGCGGTCACGGTAACGGATGCCAATGGTTGTGTGGTAATTGGAACAACAGTGGTAATATCGAATTAAAGTAAATGAGATTGACGATGATAAATAGAATGACATATAAAAAGCTTCAGAGGTTTGTATTGACTCTCGTGGTTGTTTCTTCTATGTCTATAACTGTAGGATTTGCCCAGTCAGTTTCTAGTTCTGTTGATCTGGTTGGAAATAGGCAACCCCAAGAAGAAAATTGCCTTGATTTTTATGTGATCGGCATGTTGAGTGCCCAGGACGCAATTATTGTTGAAAATGCATTGGCCAATCATGGGGGAATAGATCGGGCGAGGGCAAATTTTAGTTCACGACGATGTCAGGTTATTACCTTGATGGGCTCCAATGTCAATCAGGTAACTTTATCTGATTTATTGGCTACGGTTGGATTTACACTGCGAAACTTTACGGTTAGAGTGATCAATGCACCGGTAGAAGCGAGTTTGGAAAATGTAGTTCACAATGCGGAATGTGAACAAAACCACACGGTGATAAACTCCAAGGTCACCCACAGCGTGGTAACAAAGGAACAACGGTTAAAGCAGATTGTATTGTTGAGAAAGGAAGCGTTAAAAAATGGCACTCCAACTTATAAGTATGATCGGCTTATTCTTGAATTGAACCAACAAATTAAGAACAAAGGAGAAAGTAGAAAATGATGTCGATGCAGGCCACATATAATAGAACAGACTCAATAAGGCGACAACTTTATGTTGCTGGCCTGGTCATGCTATTGGCTTTGCTTTCCCCTGGGTTCGTTCAAAAATCATTTGGGCAGTGTAACACACCACCATGCGGGGGTGGTGATATTGAGATAATAATTTCAATTACTACTGACCTCTTTCCCGCTGAAGTTTCATGGTTAATTGAAGACCTTACTACCGGAATACCTGGTTGTGGAATTGCCCCGTTTGGAGATTGTAACGGAGGTAATAACACTGCTGGACTACTAGCCAATACAACATATACCTGGACGCTTTGTTTCCCTGCTGGAAACAACTTGCAATTCACGATTTCTGATGCCGGAATGGATGGCCTTTGCTGTGCATTTGGAAATGGTGGATACACCGTTACAGGTTGTAGTGGAGCTAATGTCTTTGCTTCCGGCGGAACTTTTGGATGTGATGAAGTAACCACATTTACTTTACCTGCAGATTGTTGTGGAGGTGTTGGTTGTCCAAGCTGTTCGAATGGGCTTTGGGATTGCACCGAGACGGGCCTTGACTGTGGCGGTCCATGTTGTCCGGTTTGTCCTCCTATTTCCGCGAGTGACTGCGACTCGGCCGTTAATGTATGTACTACTCCTGATTTTCAAATTCAGCCGGACGGTTTTGGGTTGATATCAGAAATTCCACCATTGGGTACCATTGGAAATCCTGACAATAACAATCCTGGTGGCAGTGGAAATTGGGGTTGTTTGAGGACAGGCCCTCCAGGTGTACCTGAGAACAACAGTACATGGATGATAGTGAATATTGTTGGCACAGGCTTGCTTGAATTTACTTTTGGAGGCAATGGAACCCAGTCTGGTTTTTATGACTGGATCATGTATCCCTGGAACCCTAATGTTTGTACGGATATACCTACTGGCAACTACGCTCCTGTGCGTTGTAACTGGAATACTGATCCTGCTGGGGGAACAGGATTGGCATCTACAATACCTGTTGGGGGATTTGCCGGAAATTATGAACCGCCATTACCGGTGATTTGTGGTGAAAAGTATATTATTTGCTTCTCTAACTGGAGCTCGGTTACTACAAACGTGCCACTTGAATTTGGGGGCACAGCGAGCATTACCTGTAATCCTCAGGATTTGGCCATTTCCGTAATTCCTGCAACTATTTGTTTAGGTGAGTCAGTTGCCCTAACTGCAGGCGGGGCAGATACCTATACATGGTCTCCGGCAACGGGCTTGAGTGATACTACAGGAACAGTAGTTATTGCAAGCCCCACAGTTACCACAGTGTATACAGTAACCGGATTGACAGGATGTTTTAGCGGTGATACCACAGTAACAGTAACGGTTCAAAATCCAGGTGCTGGATTTACATTTTCCGGCGACCAATGTCTATCAACCAATAATATCAGTTTCAACAATACAGGAGACCTTCCGAATAGTTGTGGTGCGGGATGCCCCACGTATACCTGGGATTTTGGTGACGGGACCAATAGTTCTGGTACTACCGCAGGTGCTGCCAATCCCTCTCATGTATATGGCTCTGGTGGTATCTACATTGTTACACAAATCGTAGATGATAGCGTATGTCAATCTACTTTTTCACAAGTTGTTGAAATTTCAGATCCTATATCAACCATAATTGGCACAGAAGAAAGTTGCAATGCAGGTTGTGATGGTGCCGTTGATTTCACCGTAACCGGAGGCTCAATACCTTATACATATACCTGGAACACAGGCCAAACCACGGAAGATGTTATAGATGTTTGTGCCGGTTTCTATTCAGTAACTACTGTGGATGCACTAGGATGTACTGTTACAGATACGGTAACATTGGATCCATTTATTGATGTAGTAGCAGGATTCACTGTCAGCCCGGATCAATGTTTGTTTGGCAACAATTTTACTTTCACCAATACGGGTGACGCACCTGGAAGCTGTGGTGGAAACTGTCCGCTGTACTGGTGGGATTTTGGTGATGGAGCGAATACAACTGGTACAGACTTAGCTGCTGCTAACCCATCACACAGTTATGGGGCATTTGGTACATATACTGTTACGCAAGTAGTCACTGATGCTGCAGGTTGTTCAGATACTGCAACTGCCATTGTTGAGGTTTATGAGGCTCCGACAGTTAGTCTTGTTGTTGTAGATGAATCTTGCTTTAATGCCTGTGACGGCACAATTACACTGTCTACATCCGGAGGTGCATCTATTGCAGTATATGCATGGAGTGATGGCTCATCAACTCAAAATCTTTCGGCCTTGTGTGGTGGATCCTATTCAGTTACAGTAACTGATATCAATGGTTGCATTGACTCTACGAATATTATTGTCAATACTGGCGTGGATATAAAGGCTGGTTTCGGTTTTGACGGAGATCAGTGCCTGACGGGAAATGTATTTAATTTTATCAACTCCGGATCAGCTGTAGGAGTCTGTGGCCCTGGCTGTCCTACGTTCACATGGGATTTCGGTGATTCTAATGGACAATCCGGAACTACGGCTGGGGATGCAAGCCCTACTCATGTGTACACAACACCAGGAACCTACACAGTTTCTCAGATAGTAACGGATGGCACCTGTTCGGATACGGTCATACAGATCATTACAGTTTTTGATGAACCAAGTACGAGTATAGTCGCAACTGCAGGATCCTGTGATAGTACCTGTGATGGGTTGGCCGACCTTACGGTTACCGGAGGTACAATGGCATACACTTACAACTGGTCAAACTTTGAAACCGCACAGGATAATTCTGGATTGTGTACCGGAATTGCATTTGTGACTGTTACAGATGCAAATGGTTGTACAGCTACAGATTCTGTTGTAATTCTTACAAGTCCGGGTATAGCCGCTACTACTACTACTGTTGATGTTAGCTGTTTGGGAATGAGTGACGGAACTGCTACTGCTACAGGATCTGGCGGAATTACGCCCTACACCTATTTATGGAGCAACGGGGATAATACTGCAATGGCAGATTCCTTGGCTGTTGGAACATTTTATGTTACGGTTTCGGATTCGGCCGGATGTATGACAATTGATACCGTTGTGATTATCGAACCCCTCCTGGGATTGAGTTCTGCAATGGCATTTACTGATGTAAGTTGCTTTGGAGGAAATAACGGTACGGCAACTGTTACTATTTCGGGAGGAACATCTCCGTATACTTATTCCTGGACCAATGGTGATACAACAACCGCTGCAGATTCGCTCATTGCTGGTATGGTATATGTAACCGTTTCTGACTCGAACGGCTGTAGCGGAATGGATTCTGCTCTAATTAGTGAGCCAGTAGCATTATCGAATATTATAATAAAAACCGATGTAAATTGCAATGGTGGAAACGATGGTACAGCTACAGTTACTCCGTCTGGTGGAACAATACCATATACCTACTCCTGGAGCAACGGCGATGCAACTGCAACGATTGATTCTCTTTCTCAGGGAACTTATACCGTAACTATTACAGATCTGAATAGCTGTATAGACTCGGCTAGTGTAACAATTACTGAGCCCACAGCGATGATATTGGTGACGGGCAGCATAGATGCTTCTTGTGGTGCATCAGATGGTAAGGCATTCGTAACTGTCTCAGGCGGTACTGGATCATATACATACTCTTGGAATGATACTGGTAACCAAATTACAGATACCGCCTTTGCTGTTGGAGCGGGCGCATATGTGGTAACCGTAACCGATTCGGCCGGATGTGTGGATAGTGCAACTGCAACGGTGAGCAATGCTGGGGCGCCAACGGTGAACATAACAGCATTCAATAATGTCAGTTGTTTTGGAGGCAATGATGGCAGTGCAACGGTTGTAGCTTCAGGTGGACTTGGTCCTTATACTTATCTGTGGGATGATTCAGGAACTCAAACAAATGCGACTGCCGTAGGCTTGATTGCCGGAACATATGTTAACACAATAACAGATAGTGTTGGTTGTATTGCAACGGTTATTCAGATTATCACAGAGCCGACCGCGCTGGTGTTAACGCCGAGTTTCACGGATGCCAATTGCGGGCAGAATGATGGTACAGCAGCAGTACTTGTAACCGGAGGAACCGGTGCATATACCTATTTATGGGATGATGTCGGAACCCAAACTACAGCCAATGCTGACAGTTTGCTAACGGGCGTCTATCAGGTGGTAGTTTCTGATTCAAATTCTTGTTCAGATAGCGTATCAGTTACAATAGCTGATATTCCTGGAGGAACAGTAACAATCACCGCTTTAACCAATGCGAGCTGTAATGGCTTGTGTGATGGTACCGCTACTTCACTTATTACAGGTGGATCTACTCCTTATACCTATTTATGGAATGATTCCGGAACTCAAACCAATGCCCAGGCAACTGGACTTTGTTTTGGATTTTATACTGTTTACTCAACTGATAATGCCGGATGTCTGGATAGCGCTTCAGTAGCTATAGGCGAGCCTACAGCAATTATCGCAACTACGGATACAATAGATGCCAGTTGTAATGGCGTTTGTGATGGTTCACTACAAGCTATTGCTTCAGGTGGAACAGGCGCCTTTACATATGCCTGGGACAATTCAGATTCAACTGCTATCTCATCTGGTTTATGTGCCGGTCCATACATTGTTACTGTTACCGATGCAAATGCATGTACGGTAATTACGGGAGGGACTATTACTGAGCCAGCTGCACTTGTTCTTACCATGGGAAGTGTAGATGCCCAGTGTAATGCAGCGAATGGAAGCGCTTCAGTTAATGTAGCAGGTGGTTATGCACCATATACTTATTTATGGAATGATGGTGGAACCCAAACTACGGATACCGCCATAAACTTATTGGCTGGAACTTATCTGGTGACAGTTATGGATAGTGCCGGTTGTGTGGATACTGCATCTGTTGTGGTTATTAATGCAGGAGTGCCCACAGCCATTATACTAACTGTTGTTAACGTGAGCTGTTTTGGCTTGGCAGATGGCAAAGCAGGGGTGGAAGCTGCGAATGGTGTTATTCCTTACACTTATCAATGGGATGATATAAACACGCAGACCACCGATACGGCTTACAATCTGATTGCGGGATTCTATACAGTTACTATTACGGATAATGATGGTTGTTTTGCTATTGATACGGTGACAATTACTGAGCCACCTGCCATAACTGCTATTGTTACGGTTACTGATATATCATGCTTTGGAATGCTCGATGGTGGTATGTCAGTAGCGGCTACCGGTGGCACGGGTGCTTATACTTATCTGTGGTATACTGGAGCGACAACTACAGCAATTTCAGCTACAGGCGCTGTCGTGGGCGGTTGCGTGGATATTACGGATGCCAATGGTTGTACGATTCAAGTGTGTGATGATATAACAGAACCAGCTCAATTAACATTTGTGCCAGATACAATCGATCCCACCTGTTTTAGCGATTGTGATGGAATAGCTACAATTATAGTTTCAGGTGGTACTACTCCTTATGGCTATGCATGGAATGATCCGGCAAACCAAGCTGGATTTTCAGCTGCTGGATTGTGTGATGGAACCTATGATGTGGTGGTGACAGATTCCAATAACTGTACGTTTACTGAAACCTTTGACGTAAATGAACCAGACAAAATAATAGTTTCAGTTACCGGCACGACGGTAATGTGTATTGGATTTTGCGACGGCACTGCCGTGGTAACAACTTCACCTATCTCTTCGCCGCCCTACACATATTTATGGCAAGATGGACAAACCACTTCGGAGGCGGTAGCATTATGCGAGGGAACATTCTCGGTAGTTGTTATTGGCGCTTCGGGCTGCCAGGATAGCGACTCTTATACAGTATTACCAAACCCCAACGTGCCGATAGCGGACTTTTCTGCTGACCCCAATCCAACGAACTTGTTCAATCCAGCAGTTACATTCACCAACCTCTCACTACCAGATCCGCTTGTTCTTGGATCTGACTGGGACTTTGGAGATAGCAGCAGCAGTACCATGATCGATCCAATTCATATTTATGAAGATACAGGTACTTTCTTTGTTCAATTGGTTGTTACGGATGCAAACGGATGTAAGGACTCTATTACTAAAATTATTATCATAGAAGGAACGTACATACTGTTTGTGCCTTCGTCCTTTACACCCAATGGCGATGGCAACAACGATTACTTCTTCCCTCAGGGTGTGGGAATAGACAATGATGAGTTTGAAATGTTCATCTATGACCGATGGGGCGATCTGATTTTCAAGACTGATGAGTACAATTTACCATGGGATGGACGGGCGAATAGCGGCTCTAAAATTGCTCAACAAGATGTTTATATCTGGGTAATTAAGACCAGGGACACCGGAAATAATGTGCCCCATCAATATGTTGGCCACGTTACTTTGATACGCTAAGTAAATCTCATCCCTGCTACTCAATTATTAGTTTACACACGCCTTTTATTTTATCCTTGCTATATAATTGGGCTATGTAAATTCCTGGACTTAGGTTATTCCTATAAATATCTACTTTACTTGTAGTGATATCTGAGATTTGGTATACAAGGTGGCCTTGAATATCAAATAATAAGATCTGATGAACTTCATTGTTTATATTTTTAAAATGAATTGTAGATTTATAATTAAACGGGTTTGGAATTATTTCTAGGTTGATTATATCCATATTTATATCATTTAGGCTAACTATTCCACATATAATACTATCGATCATGCCTAAATTGTATTCATTCATAACCAAAGTGCTTTCTATGCCACCTGATGCAAGAAATGATCCAGAAGAAACACTTGAGAATCCATTATTAACGACAGTATTTGTTATAACGCTATTACACGCTCCATTGCCATTGGAGTCAACTTTAATGGTATATAGATAACTTCTGATCTTACTGTTAATTACGTCGACCGCGTTTCCTAGTATAATATAGCCACCATCAATAGTTTGTTGTACGGATGGCCTTTGGTCGTTAAAACCTGAGTCAAAGCGTTTTGTCCACAACGTATCACCAATAGAATCCGTTTTTACAATAAAAAAGTCATATACTGGAAGTGAACCTATTTGGCCAACTGTAATGTATCCACCATCTGTTGTGGCTAGAACGTCGTTGGCGTACTCAATTGAGGTCGAACTTCCATACGTCTTTTCCCAGATCAGATTCCCGTTCGAATCTATTTTTATTAAGTATAAATCTGTTCCAAGAGTTCCAAAGCTTTCCGTCCTGCCAGTAACTACATAATTACCATTACCTGTGACCTCAATATCTACTCCAAATTCACCATAAATTCCCCCATATGTTTTTGTCCAAATGGTGTCACCCATGTCATCCGTTTTTATGATGTAAATATCTTCACTGCCAGCACCAAAGCTTCTTGTATCGCCGCAAATTATGAAGCCGCCGTCTGCAGTTTGTTGAATCGAATTTCCTTTATCTTCATCAGTACCTCCATATGTCTTGGACCATTCTAAATTCCCAAGGATATCTGTTTTTACAACGTATATGTCTTTTAGTCCTGCTCCATAGCTAGTTGAATACCCGGTAAGCACGTAGCCACTATCGGTACATTGCTGAACATCAGAAACCCGTTCCGCGCCATTTCCTCCATAATTTTTTGCCCAAATTAGATTCCCATTTATATCCGTTTTTAAAAGTCCAAAATCGAAAGTGTTGATCGGAGCATCATTGGCAATAATGAATCCATTGTCAAAAGTCTCTTTAACAGAAATTCCATGGTTGTTATTGGCATATCCATAGGATTTTGTCCACACAGGGTCGCCGGTGGAATTAAAACGCACGAGAAGAATGTTGTAATATGAACCAGTAAAGTCAGTTCCTACTCCAATAAACCCTCCATCAGAAGTTGGTTCCAGGTCATATATTTCTACCGAAGTTTCACCAATTAAGTATCTCTGAAATACTAATTGAGCATTTGCACACTGTATGAATGTGAAAATGGAAAAGCCTAATATGATTACTCGGATGTGCTTCATACGCTAAGATTTTTATTTGACAAATCTCGTACCATGCTAAATGTTCATGATCATTAAAAATACGTTAAATTCTTGTGTGCTTATTTGTATAATTGATTGGAGGGTGTCTGTGAATGATAGAGTAGCACCTGAATATATTCTGGTAACTCACCTTACGCAAACCGCCTATCAATCAACTTGTATAGATATTCCACCACAAAGGAAAAGAACATCCAGGCAGGGGTGAAATCCAGCCGAATATATCCCATAATGTGCCAGCCGGTCGTGTATTCCCATGGGCACTTGCCGGTAAGCTGATCCAATAAGAGCCCCGTACTAAATTCAACGGTGAAGATCAGCGCTGTATAAATTAGAAGTCTCAGTATAACGTGGAGAGACCCAACTTTTTGGAATAGAGGGCCAGCAATCAGTGGAATCAAGGCATAGATAGGGAACATCCACACATAGGTCTTGCCTGTTAAAGACCAGACGGGTTCATTGTAAATACCTTCTCCATGGATGGCATGTGTGAAGGCCACGAAAAATATCTCCGAAGCCATACCGAAGCAACCGAAGAACAGAACCATGAACAACTTTTTATTCATGTGGCCAAGATAATATAATTCTCAGGCAGTTGCTTCGCGCCTATCGTACAACCAACTTCCCGGCAGCCACCAAGCCCGTGGATGTGTAGAACTTATAAATGTATACCCCATCTGGTAAATTTCCCCGGTACACAGTCAATTTGTTATCAACAACGATTGAGTTCGGCCTTACCTGCTTCCCAAGCACATTATAAAGCCCAAACGTGATAAGGAGGTTGGTCTCCATTCTCTTTAATTCAAAAGTTGTGTATTCACTGAACGGATTTGGATACACCCTAATTGTGTAGTCTTTATCATACACGATTGGAACACCGGTAGTCAATGCATCAATGTCTCCGATCGTATTGAAAACCGTATTGGTAATAACAGGCGGGTTGAAGTCGAAATAAATTCCAACCGTATTTTCAATAACTGTTCCAATTGGGTTACCCGGTTTTTGATTGATCTTGAATTTCACAAAACCATGGCTTTCTGGTTCGTTGATATTGCTATCTGGCAATAAGATGCTGTCGAAAATAAATTGCACGATGTTGTCTTCATGCATTTCAATTCTATATGGATGGCTTGCTGACCCAGGTCTAAAAGTAGATAGGTCCAAGGCTGAAGATATGGTATCCCGTACAACCACAGTGAATGCGGTATCCGTACCCGTATTCTGAAACCGAATGCGATACTCAAGGTTATCTGTTGAATCGATATAGTGATTGATAGTGAGCCCCTCGGGCACAACAGTCTTGTCGTTAGGATCCCAGGATGATGTAACAGGCATACAAACTATATCGATAAAATCGTCCTCATCATCCTCTGGTACCAAAAGTATCTGTCCGGTTGTGAAGCTAGGAGTTCCGCATAGTTCTATATTATCCTGTGGATGGCTGTTGCCCGGATGCCCTGGCCGCTGGTCAGCTTCTAAACGAATGGTGTTGCTATTTGCTGGCCAGCATATTATTACGCTGTCCTGACCGTTTAATTGAAACGTCCCTACAGACACGAGGATATTGTTCTCATAAATTCTGTATTCAGATGTACCCTGCATATTACCATCCACGGCATCTCCTGTATTGGTGATATTAAAGCATGCAAGGCTGTCTCCAACACAACGTCCTTCAACGCTTACGCTGGATTTATCCCACATTGTATCAATAGGATTACAACTGCTGTCAGGATAGATATGTGCTATAACACATTTCGTCGCACCCAGTACCGCATTGCATGAAGTCTCGGTGAGGATGTAGAAATAATTTTCAGGTCCCGGAGGTACATCTCCTAGATTGAAGGTATAAACATTACCGTTCTGACTGTCCCACTGTGTTGCATAGGTAGAAGTCCAGTTCCCGTTCGTACAGGTGAGCACTGGATATACGTCAGAGGGAAATTCTACTTCTATGTATGCATTTGTGGCGATGGCTGTACCATTATTCTGGTAGTATACCCTGAACCAACTGCAAAAACAAGGAGAAAATCCGGTGTGATAAAAGTGAACAGACATATTGGGGCAATTGTTCGCTGGCAGGACGCTGAAATCAACATTTGAGGTTGTGCTGGGAGAACTACCCAATGACAGAGAATAAGTACCTGGTGAAGCTGGACAGACCTGTGTTCTGAAACCCGGATCACTATTTATCAGGGAAATTGTGTAGCTCCCACTATCCAGGTACATTGAATAAGTCCCGTCTGACATGGTATTCGCGAATACCGGCCCAGGGTCGGCTCGAACGATCCAATCGTCTAGTCCGTAATCTCCTACATCCAGCGTGCAGTTGGAATTAAAATCATCAAATACTGTTCCGGTAACTGTATTGGGTGCACACATTGAGGAGATAATAACTACAACTGTATCTGCACATCCAGCCATTCCTTGAACGGAGAGGAAATAAGTCCCGGGCAGCAGGCTTGCATAAGTAGACCAGGTATTAGAGTACGATGCCTGTGGAATCCATTGATAAGTATAAGGGGCCGCTCCACCAGATACGCTGTAGTAGGCATGACCATATCCGCCACAGAAATACGGGGAATAAGCATTTACGTTCAACGTGAGGCCGTTAGAATCCAATGCGATGACAGCGCTGTCGGTATTGACACAACCGTTAAAGTCAGTTAGGGTTAAAATATACGTGCCGGAAGAGAGTCCTGTGAGGTTTTGCGTACTGTCTCCGTTAGACCAATAAAAACTATAAGGCAGTGTTCCTCCGGAAACGACAACTGTCGCAGTGCCATTACCAAATCCGTTACACCCTTCATCGGTAGCACTGACAGTTGAAACCAACAGAGAAGGTTGGTTAATGGTTGCCATCACCGAAACTGTGCATCCCAAACTATCGGTAATAACATCAATATAGGCCCCCGGTGTCAGATTTATAGCCGTGGATGATGTTTGGTTACCAGGGTCGTTCCACAGATGTGTATAGGGAGGCGTTCCTCCACTGACTGTTACGGATGCCGATCCATCGGCACCACCATTACAGGATACATCAGTTGTTGTTATAACACTACCTGTCAATCCGCCGAGATTGGTGATAAAAAATGTCGTGTCTGCCATACACCCCAAAGAATCCGTTATCTGAAGGCTGTAGGTTCCAGCACACACGCTGTCCAAGGTGGTTCCCGTGGTGAAATCAGACCATAGATAGGTAAAAGGTGGTGTTCCATTACTAGGGGAAGGAGTAGCAGAACCATCGCAGGTGGAACAAGAAGAATTTACAATGCTCATATTAAAAACCACGGGACTCACTGCCGAAATATTAACAAGGCCAGAGTCTACACATCCGTTACCATCCGTTACTGATACCATGTACGCCCCTTGGCACAGACCAGTCGATGTAAATGTGGTTTGCACGGGAATTGTATTCCATAGGTAGGTGTAGGGAGCAACTCCGCCCGCGGAAATTACCGTTGCACTGCCGTCACAGTTTCCGCAGCTGGCGTCGGTTTGCGTTGTTGAAGAAAAAAGTAAGGCGGGTTCGTTTATGGTAGTATTGGCATTGTTTGTACAGCCGTTAGCATCCGTTACTGAAATGGTATAGACATTTGCACATAAACCAACGGCTACGCTATCCGTTTGTAAACCCGGATCATCCCAGAACATAGTATACGGTGGAATCCCCCCATTAATAAATGCAATTCCCACACCATCACATGTTCCCCAGCAGGAAACATCGATTGGCAACATACCAATAGTGATGGCAGGCGGCTCCAATACTGTGGTGCTCGAAGATAATGAGCAGCCGGTTGAATCATACACTGTTACATTATAGGTACCGGCACATAAATTGGAGGCGGTACTCGTGGTCTGACCGGTCGGCCACAAATAGGTGTAAGGAGGAACGCCACCTGACAGCAGAGCGGTGGCAGATCCATCGCATACTCCAGCGCAGGATGCATCCATGCTATCCGTTAGAAGTGTGAGCGTAGAAGGGGTAAATGAAATGATCGTCGTATCCGTATCCGCAGGGCAGGATCCGTTGTTCGTCGAGACCAATATTATAGTTACAACTCCTGCAGTTGTGTCTGCAGAGCTGGGAAGATAATTAGTGAATAAGGAGGAATCATCAGGTGAGAATACACCTGAACCAAGGGTGATCCATAGGCCAGTAGTTGAACCGCCTGTGACCGTGCCAGATAAATTCACTATTCCACCGCCGCAAACATTTTGGTCATTGCCAGCATTGACGGTCGTAGAGGCACTAACTAATACTAAATTGACCGCTGTAAACGTATCACTTCCACTCCCATTTGTTGCAGTCAATGAAATCGTGTAGAATCCGGGAACAACATAGACCGCAACCGGGTTTTGCAAGACCGAAGTATTGCCGTTTCCAAAGTCCCAGAACCACGAAGTAGGTGTGTTGGTTGATGAATCCTGAAAAGTAACGGTCAGCGGTGCGCAGCCCGTTGTGTTGAAAGCCTGGAATTGTGCTGTAGGAATCTGGGCAAATACAACATTGGCAATCACCGTTGCTGCAAGCAACAGGCAAATTCTATAATATTTCATAATGTAGATGCTAAGTGGATACTATATATACGTTTACCCTACCTGAATGGTTGCCACAGGCTGCTCAATTTCTCAACTAGATTTAAGTCGTAGAATGTATATTTGACACTTGATGAAAGAACTGTACTTCAAAATATTCTCCTATGAGTACAGCTACTTTGCTGTGCTTTACTTTGTGACATTTGGCGCGTATTGCTGCAAGCTAAGAAAGCGCCTCCAGAAGGAAAACTAGGTATGTAAAGCCTGCAGCTTGGCAATGTGCCGGTGCATTACAAAAAACCAAATAGGAGGGAACAGGGCCAATAATATCATTCCTGGATACCCGGTTGGCATCTGGCATGCTTCGTCGAAATGTCGGAGGGTCTGGTATTTTCTGCTGGCTTTATAATGATGATCCGAATGCCTTGAAATTTCGAATAACATGATCCTGCCGATGTAGTGATTGGAATTCCAGGAATGGGCAGGCAATATTTTTTCGTAGTTGCCTGCATTGTCCTTCTTTCTCCTCAGGCCATAATGTTCCACATAGTTAATAGTTTCAAGCATCAAGAAGCCATAGATGGCGGCTATCGTGAAACTCAGCATTCCCAGCAAACCAAAGCCATAATATATCAACGCGAGTAAAGCAGCCTGAATCAATTGAAAGCGGATCATTTCGTTTCTCCATGACCAAAAGCTGAATCCCTTTGCCTTTAACCTGGCTGCCTCCAGTTTCCATGCGGAAATATATCCGAAAATTACGGATCGTGCCATAAAGACGTAAATGACCTCGCCGTATTTAGCGCTTGCCGGGTCTTCATCCGTTCCAACCCGCTTGTGGTGGCCCCTGTTGTGTTCGATGATAAAATGCATGTATAAGGTGCTCAACAACAAGGCCTTTGCCAAAAATCGCTCATAGGGTTTTGCACGGTGGCCCAGTTCATGTCCCACATTGATTCCAAGAGATACACAGGCTATGCCAAATGTCAGAACTCTACCGCCATATTCGAATAAGGTAAGTCCTGATTCTGTGATAGAAAACAGGAAAATTACCATGAAAATATATTGAATAGGAACTTGCAGATAGAGCAAGTAATCGTACAGACGATCATTCTTTGTGAGCTCTTCCTCAGCTTCCGACATGTTCTCGTCGCTGCCTTTGGCAAACAACTCTACGAAGGGGATAAATAAGAATGCATAAATAGGAAGCGCCCATGTCCACCAACCGAGCTGTGTTAATGATATGTACCCGATAGCGGGCCCGGTGAAAATTGCCAGGTATTTAAGGAATCTTATGTTCATTGTCTCTTGAATATCAATGTGCAAAATTAAAAAATAGGTCGGTGAAAATTACTTAAAAACTAAATTGGAAGCCAACTAATATATTGGTATGCTCAATTTTAAATATGCCGTCTATTAGAGAAGTAGAAATACCAACTAATGGGAGACAAAAGCCAACTTTCAGGAGAGAAAATATGGAGTCTGATCTTCAAGGAATGGTAAGCGGATAAAATTATTATATTTGAAGCGTTAACTCTTTAAAAATTGCACAGATGAATCTAAAAGCACTTGGAGTATTCACATTGCTCTGTTTTTTCAGTATTAGCTTGTTCTCACAACCAGAAACTAAAGCAATTGAAAATAACTACCAAAAGTTTAAGCAAGAGTTACCTGTTGCAGAGGAACTTGTAACATTTGGACTTGATATAAAGTCCAGTATTCCATTGATAACAGCAGCAGAATTATTAATGAAATACCCTTTTGCTATTCAGTCAACTTCGGAAACAATCAATCCCAAAAAAATACTTGTAAGAGCGTTGCAATTTGTAAAAGCACGGGACGACAAGCATTTAATTGACATAATCAACAAGCTTCAAAAAGAATATGACGAGTTGGAAAAAGCAAGTACGCCTGAAGTAGCGGAGATTGATTTTACTAAGTTTAACACCAATCAGTTTTACTATGAGCGTTTTATATTGAAACCTAAAGATGTCTATGAAATAAGAAAAGTATTTAATGCGAATGCCAAAGCTGAAGTTAGAATTATGACCGCCGAGGTGAATTCAAACGTCGCGGTAAAAATCTTTGACGGTAAGAATGAAATTCCTGACTTTGAAGCAATTAACGAGTGTAATGAAATTGGCGTGAGGTGGAAGCCGTCTAAAAAACGGGTATATACGATTATCATAAAAAATATGGGTACTGAAAACTCGGAGTGTTTTTTATTCACCAATTAATATTCTACTATCATGAAAACAGTTAAAATAATTTCGAGCGTATTATTCCTTTTTTTCTTTTCATCGGGTGTTTTTTCACAGGATGAAGCTGTTTCTGATCTTGAATCAGAAATTACCAGTGAAGAAAAGGTATTTTTTTACATTCATGATTATGGAATAAAACAAAAATCAACTTTGAGCCTTATCAGTGCAGTAGAAATGTACCAATTAAACGATCTTAATATCGAGGGGGTGGATGTTGGCTCCATATTGGCTAAAGCTGAACAATTTGCAAATAATGATGCCAGTCTTATCACTGCGGTAAAAAGTGCCAGGAATCTTAAAGCCAGGGGAAAAACAACAGGCCCAACGGGCATTAACTTGAACAATGCCTCCAGAGTGCTTATTGCTGGCGGGAAACATATTGAAAGAAGTTGGATTTTTAATGGAGCCACACCTGCCGAATTAAAAGTTATTGATAATCTTGGAGTTGGAGTGGGTGTTGAAGTTTATGATAAAGATGGTAAACGTGTTGCAATTAAGACAAAAGATTGTAACAGTTATACGTATGTTACCTGGACTCCACCTGCTAAACAGAAATACAGAATAGTAGTGAAAAACATTAATTCAAGTGATGATATTAGAATTCTGATGGTTACGAACTAATGTGACATTGATCTTCGCCTTAGAATAAAAAAACTCTCTTAGAAATAAGGGAGTTTTTTGTCTTATTCAATCTAGGCTCATGTTTTTTAAATAACTGAAATTCCAATCTGTTTTTTTCAACCTCCAGCAAAGAGCATTTAGAGTTTGATTTTAGGGTGTGGTGAGCAATTTCATGTTTCGTGAATTGAAAGGATAAAAGGGAGACATTATGAATAAAATAATCAAGATCAATCTCTTAGTGGCTGCAACACTCATAAGCACATTTAGCGCTTATGCTCAATCAGTTCAAAATAGCCAATATTCAATTTCAGATGCCGATGAAGTAAGTGATTCTCAGCAGGTTGAACTTACTGCTCAACGAGGCTACACTGAAGGAAATGATCTCCAGCATGATGAACTCTCTGTAAAACATGCGCTCATTATTGCTATTGGCGAATACCCTGTAGAATCAGGATGGGGAAGTTTGAGTTCTGCCAATGACCTTGTTTTGATGAAGGGCACTTTGATAAAACAAGGGTTTCAAGAGAAAAACATTATTGTTTTGACAGATCAGGATGCGACAAAAATGAATATCGTAACCAAGTTACAAGATCTGACACGCAAAGTGAAACAAGGAGACATGGTGGTAATCCATTTCTCAGGCCACGGACAACAAATATCTGACGATAATGGCGACGAAATTGATAACCTGGATGAGTGCCTTGTACCATATGATGTGGAAAATGTGACCGGCGAAAATCATATTCGTGATGATTTGTTGGGAAAATTGATCAATGATTTGCGGCGAAAGCTCGGAAAAGCAGGACATGTAATAATTTTTCTTGATTCCTGCCATTCCGGTACTGCCACCAGGGGTACCAAAAAGATAAGGGGAGGAAGAGAGCCCTTGATCATTGCGGGAGCAGAGCAAAATAAATCAGGTGAAATGGGCAAAGAAACTGGAAGCGGCCTGTTTGAATCAGGCCCTAAATCCAGGGGAACTAACACCGAGCTTGCCAGTTTCGTATTATTTGCCGCATCCAATTCCAACGAATCTAATTTTGAGGCATATGATGAGAATTATAAACCCGTCGGATCTTTATCTTACGCTTTGTCCAAAGCTTTTTCAGAACTCAATGGGCCAACTTCTTACAGAGGCCTTTTTGCAAAAGTCATGACCACCATGGCGCAAATAGTACCCTATCAAACTCCTGTGGCAGAAGGTGATATTGACAATGAAGTTTTTAATGGAAATACTATTAGCCAGATGCCCTATTTCAATATTATTGAATTTGTGAATGAAAATGTCCTAAAAATTGACGGAGGCGCCATTTCCGGTATCATGCAAGGAGACCTTATAGGATTATATAACAGCGGGACTGCAAATACTAGGAACCTGACTGCAGATAACACAGGAAAAGTGATGATGGTGGATAACTTTAGTGCCGAGATCATATTCAACAAACCTCATGAAGTGTACAATTTGAAGTCAAAGTGGGCTTTTGTAACTGAGAAAAATTATGCAGGAGCTTCGTACAGCTTACGTGTTCATATCAATGTGCAGAACAACGGACTAAAAACTCAGATTGAAAAGGCATTAAAAGATCTTAGCCTGGTGGATATCAGTGCAAAAAATGCTGAATTGGTCATTGAGGAAACGACAGCCAAAGGTTCCCGGGGCATCTTTATTAAAACAGCCGGAGAAAATATGAAAGTCAATGAAAAGCCCATTATGATCAATGGCCCCGCTGATATTGACAAATGCATAGATATTATTAAACAATATGCGCAAAGCAAGTTCATCAAAAAGATCAGCATGACTGATAAAAACTACAATGCTGAACTGGAACTTATTCCGGTGAAGGTTGACAACGAAGGGAAGATCACCGATACCCTTGACATGAAAGACTTTATGGAAAATGGTACTATTCCAAGATTTAGGGTGGGGGATAAGGCATTGATCAGGTTTAAAAATACAGGAGATAAGGATTGTTATGTGTCTGTGATTGATATTCAGCCAAACGGTATCATCAATCCGATACTACCTGATGGCAAGAAGTTCAAGGACGGGAAAGAACTCAAAATAAAAAAGGGGCAAACGCTTATCATTCCTGATCTATGGGTCAGCCTTTATGAGCCATGCGGTACCGAGGTATTCAAAGTTTTCATTACAGAACAGCCCCTTAACCTGCAACCTATAATTTCCAGCCGGGGCAGCTCAACAAGAGGTGCTAGTCATCCCATGGAGAAGCTGTTCCAAAGCTCTTATCAGAATACAAGGGGAGCAAAACCTGAAAGTATGCCTTCGGGTTCTTCCGGATCTACTTTTGATTACGTATTTAAAATTGCACCAAAGTAGGTGTATGTCTCAATAATAATAGTGCAGCAATAAATAATCAGATCTTAACTCATCATTTGAAAACAAATCCAAATTGCTGATTATATCATTGTAATTTGATACCTCCCCTTTTTGATCAGCTTTAGATAAATTATACAGTGCTATATATGCCGGGAAAAAATAAGGATTTAGATCAATTGCTTTTTTATAAAATTCACGGGCCTTTTTAGCCTTGCTTGATTTTTCGATAAACAACCCATAGTAGTAATGCGCATTGGGATCATCAGGCACTTTTTCCAATACTTTTTTCAAATAACTATCGGGCTTTTCATCCTGTTTGTCTTTATCTTTTTCCCTGTATTCCGTCAATAGATAACCAGCAATACACACGAGGGCATAGGGCTTTGGATTATACGGATCAAGTTTGATCACCTTTAAGGCTAATTTCCTGCAGTCAAAAAGAGTTTTGGAAATGGACCTTTTGTTGGATACTTCTTTTTCACTGAAGCTTTTTAATACACTAAAAGATCCGTGTAAGTTTTGTATTGCTGCTTCAACGAGCGTAATATATAAATCTGCCAACTCACACAGAACAGCAGGATCGTTAGGCGCCAACTCTTTCGCTTTGTTAATATCTCTTAAAGCATTTTTAAGTAACAGCATACTTTTTTGAGACTTGCCTGATAAGGTTTTGTGCTCATAATGGAACGTTTTGCCCCGGCATAGATAACTGTAATGGTATTTATCATCAATACTGATGCTCTTTTCAAATAATTTTTGAGCCTCATTGATTTGGCCTGTTTTTGCTTTTAACTCTGCATAACGACAGTATAGGTAAGGGTTTTGCGGGTCAACTTTGATGGCTGTGAGAAAGTTCTTCTCAGCCTCCATAAAATTACCTTTCAGTGCATATACTTCAGCAAGATTTAAGTAACCCTTTGATATTTTAGGTTGTAGTGATACAATTTTGTTAAACTCCTCAATAGCGAGATCGTATTTGCCCTCTGCTAAAAATGCTTTACCCATGTTACACTTGGGTTCAGTCCAGTTTGGAATTTTTTCACCTGCATTTTTGGCGCTTTTTTGTGACATCAATACATCATTAAGCTTTTTATAGATTACCGCCAAAGTATTCTGCGTATAGGCTGCATGGGGTTCGATTTCTATTATTTTATTAATGTTGCTTATAGCCTTATCAAAATTTGAATAATCATTTGTCATAATGGTTAAATACGTTTCCAGCAGCAACTTACGTGTTAGTATTTTATCTGAAATAACTTTTTCATCCTTGTATAAATCATAAGCTAATTTAAGTTCAAGGATCGCTTTTTTAACTTCAGATTCTGCGGGAAGGACTTCCTCACCCTTTAAAAAGGAATCTATGATGTATTGAGCAAATTTTTGTAAGTGAACGCAAAGAAGGCCCTTTAATTTTTCACTTAAGTGTTCGAACTGTGGATAAGTGGCTAAATAGTCTATTATATCAATAACATATTTAAGATTTTTCTTTGGTATGTCTAAATCTACCAGGTACAATTCACCCCCATAAGTTACAGCTGATAGCTTGTCATTTACCGGGCTAATTGATAGATCACAAATACCGCGTTTGGTTTGTATGTTAAACGGAAGAATTTTATTCTTCTCATTGTCAATAATTATTATTTTAAATTCTTTTCCGGCAGCAAAAATGTATCTGCCTTCAAAATCTGTCTCAATATCATTGAGAGCTGATAATCCTGTTGTGTATTTTTCTATTTGACTTAAAGTAGCAAGGTCCCACACAATGATCTTTCCATTTGCATTCCCACTGATAAAATATTTTTGATTCGCAGTTATTATTCCGGCATTTATTTTTGTCCCAACATTCATTGTCTTTTTTACAGAATAATTATGGAGGTCCCAGGCAATGAACCGGCCATCCCAGCTTGTTGAGATTAATAACTTTCCCTCCCAGTCAATCGATAATGATGTTATCCTGTTTGAGTGTTTTTTCAGTGTTTTAATTAATGTCCAATCATGTGTGTCCCAGATCTTTATCGAACCATTATTAGCTCCACTAACTAGATAATTCCCATCGGGAGTAAATTTCAGTGATCTTATGTCGGTATTATGGGCAACAAATGTTTTAATCAATTGATCATCATCTAAACTCCAAATCATGATCTTATTATTCCATCCGGCGCTTGCTAATAAATTCCCGTTATAAGATGTTTCAAGACATAAAACTCCCGGATGATCCCATGCCTTTTTATCCTCTATTTTATTTTGAACAGAATAGAGGTCAATCTTTTTACTATCGCTTCCTGTTATCACGGTTTTTCCATCCGGAGAAAAGGTAACGGCATAAGATATTTTCGATGGGAGGCTTGAATAAACAGTAGTTTTTTTTATTCTAATTCCGTTCTCCGTTTTTGAAAGAATTTTTTGATCCTTTTCGGGATTGATGTAGTCGCCATTTTCTAATGCTTTATCATATAAACTTCTAAAATATAAGGGAATTGTTGGTACATTACGTTTATAGCTGGTTTTTGAAGTTTCAATCTTACGAGCAGCAAATTTATCGTCCGATCCCTTCGCACTTGCAAGAAACTCTCCACTTTTATCTTTGTTTACCACAAACAAAGGAGAAGTTTTGTCGCCAACTGCAACAGGGTTTTGTTGTGATTCGGTTGCCTCCTCTACACTGTTCCAAACATATTTATACAGTTCACCAAAAGTGATGATTGCATCATTCTTAGATGCCATCCCGTGCAGTCCCTTTAATAAATAATAGGTGAAAACACCGTGGCCTCCTCCCCATTTTTCATCTTCAAATGACAATTCATTGGGTTGGCATGAAACGAGCTTAAATGTATTTTCCCATTCTCTGCTCAAAGCGGTCAATGTGTTTTTAACACCTGAATCTTCACCTACTATCCTTCCGGAACGACAGGCATCGGTAATTACGAGAACTTTTACCCCGTTCTCCGTAGCCTGTGAAACATATCTTTGCAAAGTTCCAATCAATAATGCATCACTCGCTTCGTAATCGCCATCGCTTGCGACGTCATGGAGCAAGAGGTATCCATCACCGAAATCAGAATCGACATCTCCATGCCCGGCGAAGTAAATAATAGTGAAATCATTCGGTTGTGGATCCTTGATGAGTGTATTTAACAAGGCGATCCGGATAATGTCATTACTGGCTTCTTCATTCAGGAACAAATAAAGATTCTTTGGATCGATCTCTTCCCGGGCACTTAAAAAGTTGTAAAACTCCATGGCATCATCGTCGGCATAGGCCAACTGTTTATTTTCCGGTAAGTTTTTATAATCAGAAATGCCTATGATAACAGCTCTTATTGTACCACTTACTTCAGGTGCTACGGATACACTTGCACCCCTGCTGCTTCCTTGAGGATATAATTCTGTAATTACAAAAATCAGGACAACAATTAATGTAATTACCTTAGGCATATAATTCTATCTTTATGGGAGCAGAGAAGTATCTTCTCAGGTAAAATTAAAGGTAATTAAACTGTAAATGAAATACAAATAACAAGGCCTGTCTTCATATTAGATGAAAGAATTTCTTCTTTTTGTTTGTTTGATTTTGTTTCTCGCAACGGGAGCTGATGCCCAAGAAGTTTACAAAAGTAAAGATGAAAAAAGCCTGCCGGATTCCGGAGAGTACATAAAAGTAAATAAAGTCATTTCCATTAGCCCGGGGGATATTCGTTCTAACGACGCTCAGAATCAGTTGATCCAAAAAGAGCCCTACGATTCAATTATTGAAGCCAGGCGGCTGAATGTGAAAGAGTTTGTCAGCAAAACTTTTCTTGAATATGCAAACGGAGGATATAAAGCAGATCCCAACGGTGAGGAATTATGGAATCGTTTGTCCCCTTATTTTCCAGGATCGGCACAGGTGGTGAGCCAAGGTTATGAAAAAGGCGGGAGTGCATCCGCTCCTGAGTATTTCTTTACCAGAAATTTCCCCGGAAACTGTGAATCCGGTCGCATGAAGGGCAAAACTATTGCAAATGAGGATATAACTTTTGAGTTCGCATTAGGATCAGATAAAATACGGGCCTTCATGATTCATATGCCTTATAATGTTGGTTCACCATAAGTCGGATAGTCATAATAGAAATAAAAAATGAGTAAGAGGAAATTACTTTGCAACGGATCAAAGCTTGCTTTTTGTGTGCTTCTTATAACTGGAACATCCGACAAAGCGAAGGCAGAGAAGAGCCCCATTGATTTGGGAGTGAATGCAAAAGCAGAAAACGTCATTTCTGCTGATGAGAAGGCAATAGACTCTGCGATCAATTATAAAGAAGCCCAAGATCAGCTGGCAAAAAAGGAGCAGGGTGATTCGCTGGAGGCCGAGCGGCAGAAGGTGAAGGATTTTTTCTATAAAACTCTTTTTGAGTACTTGAGACAAGAGACTGAATTTGATGACGAAGAACTAAGTAATAAATTACGGAACAAATTGGCCCCTTATTTTGCTAAATCATCAAGAGTGGGAGTGAAATTCAGTGGTGGAAATACTTATTACTTTCCAGAGAATCTTTTTAAATCGCGTTATTCAGAAGCTGCTCGCTTGCATCATCCAATAGACATAACAAAAAATGATCTGAGTTTTACCTTTGAGAAGGGGTCGGATAAGGTCGAGTATTTAGTGATCGATTTACGACGTGATTATTAGATTTTGAAATGAGTAAAAAATTAATTCTTGGTACTGTAGTTAGCTTGACTCTTGCGGCGGGAGCAGCCGGCAAAGCGAAAGCAGAAAAGAGTCCCATTGATTTGGGAGTGAATGCAAAAGTAGAAAACGTTATTTCTACCAATGAGAAAGCAACAGACTCAGCGATCAATTACGTGGAAGCCCAAAATCAGTTAGCACAGAAGGAGAAGAGCGATTCGCTAGAGGCCGAGCGGCAGAAAGTGAAAGAGTTTTTCCATAAAACATTGGTTGAATATTCACAAAAGGAATTTGAAACGGATAGTACCGGTGAATTATGGAAGAAATTGGCTCCTTATTTTGCCGAACCACCGTGTGGTACGGTGGTAATGTTTGTGGATGGTTCTGTTTGGTATTCACCAGAGGATTTATTTGGATCACATTTCTCAGAGTATTGCAAAGTTGCCCATCGTGGAACGGTAGATATGATAAAAGAAGGAGAACTATCCTTTGTTTTCGAAGAGGGGTCGGATAGAATAAAGGGATTACGCTTAGACTTGCGACGTTTCAATGAGAAAATAATTCTTCGGTAAAATCTCTGTCCATGAATGGGCCTTATACAGCAAATAAGATTGATTTTTTCTGATATTTTGGTATAATTCTAAGAAGACATAAAAATGAAAAAGCTTCTTCTTTTCGTTTGTTTGATTTTGTTTCTCGCAAAGGGAGCTGATGCCCAAGAAGTTTACAAAAGTAAAGATGAAAAAAGCCTGCCGGATTCCGGAGAGTACATAAAAGTAAATAAGGTCATTTCCATTAGCCCGGGGGATATTCGTTCTAACGAAGCTCAGAATCAGTTGATCCAAAAAGAGCCCTACGATTCAATTATTGAAGCCAGGCGGCAGAAAGTGAAAAAGTTTGTTTATAAAACTCTTTCTGAGTATGCCAAAGTGGGATTGAAAACGGATAGCGCTGGTGAGGAATTATGGAAGGCATTAGCACCTTATTTTAGCCGACTTTCAGTTGTACAGGTAGATTATCGTTTATCAGGTGTTGGTCTTGATTATCCTTCAGGGTATTTTTTTGGATCAGTTTTGCCGGAAAAGCTTAGAAATGGACACTTTAAGAAAATAATTTTAACAAAAAAATATATGTATTTCAATTTTAAGAAGGGATCAGAGAAAGTGAAGAGGTTGCACTTGGATTTATGGCCTAATCAGCTCAGTCAACCAAAGGATGATAGAGATTCGTTTCTGCAAAGAGAGCAGAAAATAGCAGAAAAATATGTCTCGAAAACTCTTTTTGAATATTCAAATGAGGGATTTGAAACGGATAGTACCGGCGAGGAATTATGGAAGAAATTAACCCCTTATTTTGGTAAAGAGTCAAGAGTGGTGACATTTGATTGCCAGGGTAGTGGCAATTATCCAGCTGAGGTTTTTTCTAAATCAGTTTTTCCAGAAAAGTGCATAAAAGCGTCTTTTGTCGCTGTTGATATTATTCAGGAAGAAGAAATATATTTTACATTTAAAACAGAATCGCACAGGATAAAACTTTTGGAGTTGGATTTATGCAGATGGGCCAGAGAAGTAAACTATTAATTCGATAAGTACATTGAAGTTAGAATTACTCTCTTTAGTGTATTTTATTTTATCACTCTTAACAAGAGCGAGCCGGTACTCAATAACTCCGCAAATCCATAAATAATAATCCCGGATAAGCTGCTACGTAGGATTGGCAATATATTCAGACAACGCCTTAAACATCTTAGCAGCGCCCACACCGTCGACCAACCTATGATCAAAAGTGACGCAAATAGGTAACACCTCCTGAACCACAACCTCTGCATTTACCACAACGGCCTTGTCCTCCAGCTTGCCAACAGCAATGATGATAGGGCAGGGATAAAATGGCAACATAGGAGCCAGGCCCCGCTGAATTCCCATCATACCCAGGGAAGTTACCATTCCACTGCCAAAAGCGTCTCTAGGTGTGCCAAGCGCCGGTATCCAGATATTCAGTGTGTAGTTGAGAAATTTCATCAGCCGCAATATCCAGCCAATGAGGAAGGTAGGCGACATGCTCAGCGTTTTAGTGACTTTTGCGAAGTCGTCTTTTTTACCACTTTTGATCTTGCTTACCTTGTCACGTATCTCTTCACTAATCTCTTCCAGGGATTTTTGATCGCATTGCCGGACAACCATCCCTGATAAATTTTCTCCGCTATCATCGGGTGCCACTTGCAGAAATATGTCCACATCCCGCCGTTCGTATATCCGGCCAAATCGTATAACGCTGTTGATGCGTGGATAGCTGGCAATAGCGGTTGCGAGGCCTTTTGCTGCAATAGTAGTGGGCGATAAGCTTTTGCCTTCTGCTTTAAAGCGCTCCATTACCACTCTCATTCCGCTGCTGTCAAAATCCACCCAGCCATATACACTGGCCTCTTCTGAATTTCTCCAGGTAGCGAGTGCAACCTTGCGCCAGGGACTCATGCCGCGATAGGGCTTTAGCTGAATGTTCTTTCTAAACATATTGAGTTGTTACTTCATACCGGATAAAGCAAACACAAAACTAGAATATTCTCACAAGAGCACACTCAGTAGATAATAATAGTTTTCCTGGATATGGCAACGGCACCGAAGTATCCAATAGCGCCTTCACTCATATTCGTCACCGGATTTTGTGGTAGCTCGGAGAATCCACCACTTTTGCTGTTAAGCGTTGCGTTTAGGGTATTGTAGAACTCAAATCCCGCGTCGTCCAGAGAAACCAATTCGATCGTAATGAGATCACCGGGAAAGGTGGGAAAAGGATAAAACACAAAATCGAAATTCAAACCATCGAAAAATTCATCCTCATAAACAAAAAATGGCCCTTCACCGGCGTGGTTTGTCGCTTCAGGAATGACTCCATTCTGATAGAAGCTAAACAAGTAGTTGTTGCCCACTCCTGCAGGTTCCCTAAAGTAGAATGTTACATATTTTCCAGCTTCGGTAAAAGGCGTTTTAGGGCTGTATACAAAAGTCAAAGAGTCGATGGTAGCGAGTTCAGGCATTACAGATGACCCGGAATATTCCTGTCCATCTGCGAGAATATTCAATGTGTACGTTCGCCCTGTAACTCCCAATGTTGTTTTGCTTCTGTAAACACCGTCGGTTATTTCATCTAGCAACACTGTAAGGCCTGTTCCGTCCGATATGCTGACAATTGCACCTTTGACTTTTAGAAAATTATTTGAATCGAAATAATTGCCGGTGTAGGATAAATAGACGTAGGGCTGTCCGCCTTCCTCGACAAAACCCTCTACAACGACCTGGGGATCTGCAGAGTTTAGGTCAATAACAATAACTTTTTGACATGCCATTAGCAACGTGGCGGACAAACAAACAAAGAACAATGATTTTCTCATAATTAAAACTTGAAATTCCAGGTGATAGAAGGAATTATGGTGAATAGGGATAGTTGTACAGCTTCGGTCTTATTGGGATCATTTTCAGTTGGCCTGAAGGCAATAGAATAAGCATTTTGCCTTGCATAAACGTTGTAAATAGAGAAGTTCCAGCTCGATTGGAAATTCTTACCCTTTCTGTTTCGGTCGAAAGTAGCGGAGATGTCCATTCGGTGATAATCAGGCATTCTGTATCCGTTGCGCTCTGTATAATAACTCACGATGTACCCCTTGTATTCATACTTTCCAGCAGGAAAGGTGACCGCGAGTCCGGTGGAGTATACCCAAGTTGCCGCTATTTTCCACTTTTTTGATAATGTGTAGCTGCTGACTATAGAGATATCATGTGTACGGTCGTGGCGTGCAGGATAACTTTCGCCTTTGTTTATTTCCTTTATATGTTTGGTTGTCTTCGATAATGTGTACGCGACCCATCCTGTAAATCTCCCTTGACTTTTTTTGGCAAGCAATTCCAAACCATAGGACTGTCCGGTACCAAAAAGCAATTCGGTTTCGATGGCATGGTTAAATTGGATGTTGGCTCCCGGTTTGTAGTCTATTTGATTTTGTAAATATTTGTAATAGACCTCAACGGAAGTCTCAAACATATTCTCTTTGAAATTCCTGAAGTATCCCATTGCCACCTGGTCTCCTATCTGAGGCTTTACAGTTGAGCTGCTGGGGATCCAGAGATCTGTGGGGCTTGAACTTCCGGTATTGGAAAGCAAATGAATGTATTGCCTCATCCGGTTGTAGGAGAGCTTGACAGAACTTTTCTCATTGAGCAGATAGGTAACGGCCAATCGAGGTTCGAGGCCTCCATATGTCTTAAATATTTCTCCAGTACTATAGGTGGTAGTATCTGTTATATTTTCCCTCTCTTCATCAAAGGTGAAATCATCTACCGGCCCCATAAGATTGAACATTGAATATCTCAATCCATAATTTGCGCTTAATTTGTCTGTGAAGGTTTGCTCATTTAAAATATAAATTCCACTTTCCAGCGCATATCTTTTTTGGATGGTTATTTCTTCATATCCTGGAATATTGGATGTAAAAGAGGGTGGCGAGAAGCGATGAAATGTAGTGCTGATCCCGAACTTTATGTTGTTCAGCACATTGGGAAATAGTTGCATATCCGTTTTTAAGATAAAATCCTGTATGCCAGACTGTAGAGATATCTCGTCTTCATCGAACTTAACACTGAATTTGTAGTTATAATCGCTAAAAACAAACATAGTATTCATAAATAATTTGTCGCTAAACAAGTGATTCCAGCGCAGGGTGCCTGTTGTATTGCCCCAGTCAAATTCAAATTGGTCTCCGAATCCCAATACATCCCTGCCAAAATAACCCGATAGGTACAACCTGTCTTTATCAGAAAATCGATAATTTGCTTTTAAGTTTAAGTCATAGAAGTACAGCTTGGATTTCTTCAGTTCTTCGTCGTCAGAAAAGACCAAAAAGAGGTCGGCATAGGTTCTTCTTCCGGAAATTATGAAGGAACTCTTGTTCTTTATGATCGGGGCTTCGACGGTTAGTCTCGATGTGATGAGTCCAATACCACCTGTTGCGCTTAGCTTTTTCGAATTTCCCTCATTCATTTTAATATCCAGAACCGACGATATTTTTCCACCGTAGTTAGCTGGAATACCGCCTTTTATCAGCTTTACGCTTTTTATTGCATCTGAGTTAAATACGGAAAAGAATCCCAATAAATGGGAGGCATTGTAAACGGGCGCCTCGTCTAGCAATATAAGATTTTGATCGGGGCTTCCTCCCCTTACGTGAAGGCCGGTAGCTCCATCTCCATTCGTCGATATACCGGGCAGGAGACTGAGCGTTTTTAAAATGTCCACTTCTCCAAACAATACAGGCAGGTTCTTGATCTCATTCACATCCATTTTAACCGTACTCATTTCTGTCGATCGGACATTTTCGTCTAATCGCTCTGCAGTAATATCAATCATGTTGAGCTCCTCTGAAGCCGGTTCGAGCTCAAGGGGAAGCTTCATGTTTTTATGGAGGTTAATGGTCATTGGTTTGGTCGTGTATCCCATGTAGCTTATCTGGATATTGTAGGTGCCGCTATCCAATGTAATAGAGTAGAAACCGTAGATATTACTGAGCACGCCATTCTTGATTTCATCAATATAAATGGTTGCAGCAATCAAATCTTCACCGGTCTGAGCATCTCTCACGTACCCGCTAATGGTATAGCGACTCTGCGAATGTGAAATGAAGTTGAAAAGAACCAAAACCATTGTAATACCAACCCTGCGTATCATCATAGCATTCATGTTACAAATTTATCAAATGATGTCTTAATTCAACTGCAATAAACATTTATTAACAGATTGATTGAATGCTAGTGTCCAGATAGGTGTACGGGTTTACTGCATAAATATTGTGGTGTTGTTTATGGAATTTGTCAGGAGTCTGCATCAATAGTGCAGTTAATAACCAGTCCAACGGAAAACAGGACATAAACTAAATAAAATGAAAAATCTAAGAACATTATCTGTTGCCTTTTTAATAGGAAGTGCGGCAATCTATTTTACAGAATCGTCAAACGACGAAATCAATATTAATTATCGAAGCGAAGCTTCACTGGTCCCCTCAATCAAGGGCTGTGTATTTAACACAGTATTTGGATTGGAATCATCAAAGTTTTATTCCTCCTATAAAACACCTGCTAAGGTTGAGTCCTCCATAGATGATGGATTGGAATGGATAGCGAAGGCGCAGCACAGGAGCGGAGGCTGGGGAGCTGGAAGTCATTCCAGACAAGATATACGAGATCCCCATGCAGTTAACCCAGATCCTGCAACAACTGCAATGGTAGCGATGGCAATAATGCGCAGCGGAAACACAATTGAATCTGGAAAATATTCGGCGGAGCTCAGAAGGTCACTGGAGTATATTTTGAAAGAGGTAGAGCGATCTTCTAAGAACAACAACAGGATTACCGACGAAACCGGCACGCAGATTCAAATTAAGTTGGGAGCCAATATCGATGCGGTTTTGGCATTGCAATTCCTGACCAATATAGTTGATGAGTTGGATCACGATCAGGTATTGAAGCAAAGGGTGATGAATAGCCTCAATATATGCGTAGACAAGGTCCAAAACCTCCAGGCTTCAGATGGAAAGATGAAAGGTGGAGGATGGGCAGGCGTTTTACAATCCGGCCTCGCGAACAATGCCTTGGAGGCGGCTCAGACCAAAGGAGCGAATGTAGACCTAGATATTTTGGAGAAATCAAGAGATTATCAAAACTCAAATTTCGACGCTGAATCTGGTGATGTGAAAACAATGGATGGCGCTGGAGTGGTTTTGTACTCGGTTTCAAGTTCAGTAAGAGCGAGTGCAAAATATGCGAGAGAAGTACGTGAAGATGTTGCGAGGGCTAAGGCTAATGGAATAATTGCAGAGGATGAAGAAGTGAACGAACAAACTTTGAGCAGAATAGGATACTCAAAGGACAAAGCCATGAAGGCAAACACCTCTTACCAGGTTTACAATTCCGCAAAAATGGTGGCCCAGGATCGCAATGTTATTCGCGGCTTTGGCAATAATGGAGGTGAGGAGTTCCTGAGCTTCCTGCAGACCGGAGAATCAATGATAATAAATAAGGATAATGATTGGAAAAATTGGTACGACAATGTATCAGGCAGATTGCTGAGTATTCAAAATAACAATGGTAGCTGGAACGGACATCACTGTATTACAAGCCCTGTATTTTGCACAGCCGTTTCTGTTCTCATTCTCACAGTTAACAACGACATTGAGAAACTTACAATGATCGGCCAGAATTAAAAATCCCCATGTTTGTAAAGGCCCGGTTGTTCGCTGTGTGGTGGATTGCCGGGCTTTTGGTACAACATTCCTTCAGCTAGGATTTCAGCACAGTTCATTGTTGTAAGAAGTGGCGGGCCAACTCTACGGCTCTTTTCATCGGAATATATTACCCTCTATGGAGCACAATGTAGATTTAGTTTTTTTCAGGAGGGGAAATGACCGGAATTTCTCTGTGCGGATGGGCTTGTATTTGCTTTTGGCATTTTGGGCTTGGCCGGTGGCGTTGCCCTCCGGCGCTGAAGCTTCGGCGGGTAAAAAGCGAATGCCAAATGTATATGCAAGCGAAGCATAAGAGATTACTCATTTGTAAAACACTAAGCGTAAAATTTACGTATAACGCAATTCAGATGTAACTTAATTAAAAATGATTAAAAAAGCCATCATTGTCTTATGTGCTTTTCTATTCAGCAGTATTACTTCCTATAGCCAAAACTTCTGTGGTAGAGATTCACTACATCAGGCACTCTTAAATACAGATAAGGCATACAAAGCAAAATCGGAGCAAATTGCTGCACTCTGGCAAGATCATCTTAATTCTCAGTTCAAAAAAGTATCCCAAGATACTTTTACTCGTATCATACCTGTGGTTTTTCACATAATACATGACAACGGGCCGGAAAACATCCCTGATTCCCTTATTTATGAACAGGTAGATATATTAAATGAGAGCTTTCGTAAGATTTCCGGTACTCCTGGTGATGGTGCAGGGGTGGATACTAAAATAGAGTTTTGTTTGGCAACGCTTGCCCCTAACGGTAATCCTACTACAGGCATTACGCGAACACAAACACCTTGTACTGACATTACCCAACCGGGTTGTGGTGGATGGCCAAAGAACATTATTTTTTGGGGCGATAATGGCAACTTCTATCTGAATATCTGGATTAGGAAAAATTTTGGGTACTTGGGTTTAGGTGGCCCATCATATCATATAGAAGTAAGATATGATTGCATTGGAAGAAATAGTCTTCTTAACGGCAGAGTAGTTGTTCATGAGGCCGGCCATGTTTTTACGTTAGACCATACTTTCGAAGGCGGCTGCGGTACTGCTGATTGCGCTACAAGCGGCGATTATATTTGTGACACGCCTCCTGTTGCTTTCCCCAATAGTGGTTGTGGAGTGGCTAACACTTGCTCTACCGATACCCCGGACTTACCTGACCAGAAAGAAAATTATATGGATTATACCCATGATGTTTGTCAAAATATGTTTACACAAGGTCAAAAGGAGAAAATGCTCTTATCTATAGATAATCGTAATTTATCATCAGAGCTTTATTTAATGCTTTCCGGCTGTAGCCAATGTGATAGTGCAGTTTGTCCTCCTTTTGCCAATTTTAAAGCGGATAAAACATTTTTATATATAGGGGATACAGTAAATTTTACCGACCTGTCCGTTCGCGCTCCTACAAGCTGGCAATGGAGTTTTCCAGGCGGAGTTCCATCAACTTCTACTGTTCAGAACCCAACGGTTCGGTATGATACTGCAGGTTATTACACTGTAACCTTAATAATTTCCAATGCTGCGGGTAGTGATTCCATAACTTTTACCAATTATATGAGAGTTCTGAATAAAAATGTCAGCACTCTGGATGGTGGTCTTCTGAGTTTTAAACCATACCCTCTAAAAATATATAATAATGAATTATATGTTGGAGGAGGGGGGAGTTTGGGGTTTGGTCCCCCTAATATGGAAATGACAAAATGGAGCGGAACAAATTGGGATAGTGTTGGAACTGGGACAGTGACTGACGTATATCATATGGAAGTATACAAAAATGAGCTTTATGTAACCTCAGATTTACGTGGTATTTATAAATGGGACGGTAGCAACTGGGATTCTCTTGGCCATTTTCAATTTACTAACATCCAGTGGATGCGCCAACATGCTCTGATCGTGTTTAATAACGAATTGTATATAGGTGGGGATAGCATTGTAATGAAATGGGATGGGACTACTGATTCTGTGGTAGGAGTAATAACTATGAATAATTGGTGGGGGGAGATATATTCCATGGCTGTATATAACAATGAGCTATACGTTGGTGGAGTGTTTGATACAATCAATGGTATAGCGGTTAATAACATAGCAAAATTTGATGGAACTAATTGGTATCCTGTAGGTTCTGGAATAAATGGTACTTCTTATGTAATGCACGTATATAATAATGAGCTATATGTGGGAGGGAATTTTGATACAGTAGGTGGGGTTCAGACATTTGATCTTGCGCGCTGGGATGGAGCCAACTGGTCATCTTTAGGTTTTGATAGTTCATTAATATTAACTCATGTTCGCGCCCTTGAAGAATGGAACAATAAATTATATGTTGGGGGTGTATTATCTTCAGTAGCAGGTATAAGCGCAGGATATATTGCAAGGTGGGATGGAACTTCCTGGACAGCCGTTATACCTGATGTAAATAATATGGTTAAAGGTTTGAAAGTATATAACAATGAGCTATATGCCTCTGGATGGTTTACTTATGCCGGTATACCCGTAAATTACATAACCAAATGGGGTTGTGATTCTTTAACAGTTGGTTTTGCCCAAAGTAACAATATAGTTGATTTAGCCGTTTCAGGTAATGTAATCTTTACAAATCAAAGTATAAATGCTATTTCGATATACTGGGAATTTGGAGATGGCGCAACAGATACAATTCAAAACCCTGTCCACATCTATTGGCAGGAGGGAACATATACAGTTACTTTAACTGCAACCAACGATGTATGTGCAAATTCCTACACTTCTACCGTTGTGGTTACATGGGGTTGTTCCCCACTTGGTATTGGTTTATATCAGAATAAAGATACTGTAGATTTGGCTGTTTCAGGGGATGTGGAGTTTTTCTCTCAGGTTGTTTATGCTGATTCCATGATCTGGGATTTCGGCGATGGAATAACCGACACTGCTGAAAACCCTACCCATACATACACTCAATCCGGAACATATACCGTTACCCTTACCGGTTTTAAAGATACCTGTTCAAATTCTGCTACCTCAACTATTGTGGTAATAGGTAATGTTGGCGTTGAGGGTTTACAATCCGCAAGTGAGCATTTGCAAATCTATCCAAATCCAAATACTGGAGAGTTTACTTTAGAGATAGATTTACAAGAGAATACCGAGTTGGGCATCAAACTCTATCACTTTACCGGCCAGCTAATCTACTCAGAAGGAATCGGCAATGTTACCGGCAATTATACTCAGCAGATAGATTTGAGTAAAAATGCTAAAGGGATATATTATGTGCAGGTTGTGACTGATGGAGTTGTCATTACCAAAAAAGTTATTTATCAATGAAAAAAGCAACCATAATCTTATCTATTTGCTTACTTCACTACACAATTTCTCTTAGTCAATATACGTGCGGGTCAGATTCGATAGATCAAATCTTATTAAATGCAGACTCTGCGGCTATAGCAAAATTTGAGCAATTAAAAACATACTGGAAAAATCAACCTGCCTCGCTAAATAAGAAAAAAGCGCTCTGTGATATAACCAAAATTGTTCCGGTTGTTTTTCACATTATTCACGATAACGGGCCTGAAAACATCCCTGATTCGCTTATATATGAGCAGATTGAGATATTAAACGAGGATTTTCGCAAGCTAACCAGCACTCCGGGTGATGGAGCAGGAGTAGATACGGAAATTGAATTTTGTCTTGCAACGATAGATCCCGACGGAAATCCAACAACCGGCATAACCCGTACCGACACACCATGTACAGATTTAAGCAATCCCGGATGTGGAGGTACATTATGGCCTGGAAGTATCATTTTTTGGGGTGATTCAACCAAGTCGTATTTGAATATATGGATTCGCAGAAACTTTGGTCACTTGGGTTTGGGTGGTGTTGGGTGGATGGTAGAAGTGCGGTATAATCTTATTGGGCGCAATGGTGCTTTCAATGGCAGGGGAGTTACCCATGAAGTAGGTCATTGGTTAAGTTTGTATCACACTTTCAATGATGGTTGCGGTACTGATTGTGCTACGAGCGGGGATTATGTTTGTGACACCCCCCCGGTGGCTGCTCCTGGCAGTTGTCCTCCTGGAGCCAACACCTGCTCAAATGATAACCCTGACACCCTTGACCAGGTAGAAAATTATATGGATTATAGCTTGAATTGTGCCAATATGTTTACTGAAGGGCAGAAAACAAGGATGTATCAAAAGATAGATAATCCCTCTTCGTATATTTCATATCTGGCAACCTGGCAGAATTTACAAAACACCGGTTGTGATCCTCCCCCTACCTTCTGCGCTCCTATTGCTGATTTTAGTTCAGATAAGAAGTTGATCAATATTGGTGAAAGTGTAACTTTCACAGATCTTTCTTATTACACCCCAACTTCGTGGGAGTGGAGCTTTCCCGGTGGCAATCCCTCAACCGATACTTCGCAAAACCCTGTGGTAACTTATAACAATATTGGCACTTATGATGTGACATTAATAGCCACCAGTACCGATGGCAGTGATACGATTATTAAAAACAATTACATTACTACAGTTACCCAACAATGGAGCAGTTTAGGAACAGGTATGGATGGATCCGATGGGGGAACAGTTTTCACTTTGGAGGTATATCAAAATGAACTTTATGCAGGTGGTTATTTTGATATTGCTGACGGAGACAGTGCAATAAAAATTGCAAGATGGGATGGAACGAATTGGTATGCATTGGGCGCTGGTATGATAGATACAAACTGGTGGACTGCTAACACTGCAATGGTAGAAGCTCTTGAAGTTTATAACAATGAGTTATATGTCGGCGGAACTTTCACCAGTGCAGGGGATACAAGTGCTTTTCATATTGCCAGGTGGGATGGCAGTAACTGGTCTGCTGTAGGATCAGGGTTACCTGGCAGTTGGGGTGTATATGAACTGGTTGTATTTAATAGCGAATTATATGTGGGTGTATATGATAGTATTATGAAATGGGATGGAACAAACTGGTCAAAAGCTGCAACAACTAATCATTCTATATTGGCATTATATGTATATAATAACGAGTTGTATGCGGCAGGTCAATTTGACACTATTAATGGTATGGCTGCCAGGATTGCAAGATTTGATGGAACAACCTGGTATCCCTTTGTATCGGAATTGACACCCTTCAACACATCTTCTGTGTCAGCAATAATAGGATATGATAGTATGCTTTATATTGGGGGTGGGTTTGATTCAGTGGATGGAGTGAACGCCAATAGTATTGCCCGCTGGGATGGTGTAAACTGGAACCCGGTTGATTCAGGTGTAGGTGGAAGTCCTAATATTGTTGATTATCTTACCGTTTGGAATGATAAATTAATTGTAGGGGGGTGGTTTAGTACTGCCGGTGGAAATATTGTTAATAATATTGCAAGTTGGGATGGAAGTTCATGGATGTCGTTGGGATCAGGAACCAGTGGCACACCTACCGGTGGCATGGTTAGAGCCTTAAAAGTATGGGATAACGAACTTTACGTAGGTGGTAGTTTTATTACCGCAGGAGGAGATACTGTAAATTGTATTGTAAAATGGGGTTGTGATAATTTAGGTGTCAGCTTCATCCAGAGCGCAGATACAGTGGATTTAGCAGTTTCAGGAAACGTAATTTTTACAGACCAGAGCGTAAATGCGGTTAATTGGTTTTGGGATTTTGGAGACGGGGCAACGGATACGGTTCAAAATCCTGCATATTCCTACTGGCAAGAGGGAACCTATACAGTAACTTTAACAACTACCAATGACACCTGCTCAAATTCTGCCATTTCAACGGTAGTGGTTATATGGAATTGCTATCCGCTTAGTGTTAACTTTCAAAGTGCAGATACAGTAAATTTGGCTGTTTCAGGAGATATACAATTCACCTCTCAAACTTCAGCAGTAGATTCTTTTTTATGGGATTTTGGAGACGGAACAACTGATACCGCTCAAAATCCATTACACACTTATGACAGTGTGGGTGTTTACACGGTTACTTTAACCGGCTTTAGAGATACCTGTTCAAGCGCTGCTGTTAAAACAGTTGTGGTTATAAAGGATTGTTCTTTTTTAAATGCCAACTTTATTCAAAGCACTGATACAGTGAATATTGCTGTTTCAGGGGCAGTGCAGTTTACAGACAGTAGTACCAATGCTTTACAATGGAATTGGAATTTTGGAGACGGGAATACAGAAACCATGCAAAATCCAACTCATTCCTACGATTCTGTAGGTACTTATACGGTTACATTAATTGTAGATACAGGAATATGCTCTGATACAGCTACTTCAATTATTGTAGTGGTAAATAATGTTGGGGTAAAAGGTTTACAATCTGCGAGTGATCACCTGCAAATCTATCCCAATCCCAACACTGGCCAGTTTACCTTAGAAATGGATTTGCAAGAGGAAACCAAGTTAAATATTAAATTCTATCATTTCACCGGCCAACTGATCTACTCAGAAGTGATTGGTAATGTTATCGGTAACTATACTCAACAAATAGATTTAAACGGTTATTCCAAAGGAGTATATTTTGTGCAAATTTCAATTGATAACAGTATTCTCACCCGAAAAGTTGTCCTTTATTAGCTATTAGCGGAATTTTTTGAGCGTTGTGGAAGCCAAGCTCTTTTCAATTTTGTTTTGACCTTTGAAAATTAAATGATTCCAAAGCAAAATTGAAATGTACTTGGTGTGTTGATGCCAAACCCTTTCTTGCGCGGTGGCAAAAAAACTAAATCGAGTATTGTCCACTTAATTGTCTACGGAGCAGAAGTCTTACCGTAGTCCTGTTAAACCGTTCAAGTTGCTACGGTCTTGTCAAATCCTACTGAACTTTCAGAGTGCAGGTCAACCGTTTTATTAAAGTCCCCCGAAACCGCACTTGAATCGTACTTGCTTTTCAGGTTGTTACTTGCCAGTCAGAGTGTACTGGTCTGTCCGTTTTTTTATAGTCCGAAGGTTTTACTACAAAATTTTCCGCCCGCTATTACTTACAACTTGTTTATATGCGCAACTATATGATTAACTATTGCTGATAAAAAGCCCTGTGTAACGGTTATCGGGCATTGAAAAATTAATTTTATCGCGTATAACCGTTGTTAGTAAAGATACCGAATTTTTAATGATTGCATATTACCAGCGGCGCATGCTCAGCTTTTTAAATCGATTACCAGTCCTATTCTTTTATAACTACATTAGCAATGTAAATGATAATGTAGATCAGGATGACGAATGTAAAAAGTGTGGATGAATTGCAGGAGGAGAATGCGATGCTTAAAGCAAAGCTAAAAACCGCCTTTCGGGAGCTGGGACAGCGAAATGACCAACTGAGTGAAAAACACCAGGAGGTAACGGACAGCATCAATTATGCGCAACGCATTCAAATTGCGATGATGCAGCCAGAATACCTTGTAAAAGAAAGGCTGGAAGACAGCTTCATCATCTATATGCCCAAGGATGTGGTGAGTGGCGATTTCTACTATGTGGGTAAAAAGCAAGATGACATAGTTGTTTTCGGAGCAATTGATTGCACTGGTCATGGAGTACCGGGAGCATTGTTATCCGTGATCGGATTCACATTTATTCAGCAGGCCGTTCGTGAGCGCGGCATGACCACACCATCAGATATCTTGACATTTTTAGACGATGGAGTGAACAGGATACTGAGGCAAACAGGTGATGAAAGCGGTGTTAAGGATGGTATGGATCTTGCGCTTTGTTCATTGAATACCAAAACCAGGGTGCTCGAGTATGCTGGCGCCTATAATCCCTTGTATTATTTCAATAAAGGAGAGCTGAAAGAAGTAAAAGCGAATAGAAACCCTATTGGTGTCAATGAGGATGGCATACCGGATGAGTACACCAACCACAGGGTTCAATTAGATAAAGGAGATACGTTGTACCTGATGTCAGATGGTTTTGCCGATCAATTTGGAGGCAAGCACGGTTCCAAGTTCAAGTACAGGAGGCTCAGAAAGCTGATACATTCTATTCAGGACTTGAGCATGGGGGGGCAAAAGGAAAAGTTTGAAGATGCTTTTTACCGTTGGAAAGGTGATTATGACCAGGTGGATGATATACTCATCATTGGGGTGCGTGTTTGACCAAGTGCTTGGTGGTATATGAATCCATGAAATTTTTTAGAAATAAATTCTTAAGAACATTTAAAGATTTATTTGTTAATCCACAAAGAGTCTTTCAAAATAATAGCTCCGAGTATTTAGGTCATTGGCAATTCACCTTATTGTTATTTGGTACAACGGTATTTCTTGGCTATTTCTACAACTCTATCTTTTCTGAGGTAACTTATTACAGCAGTGCTGTAAGTGACAGATTAGCACAATTCCGAAGTGCATTTGACAATTTCAATCAGGATTTTGAGGTATCCATAGAATTAATCAAATCAGGACTGGTTGTCCTTGTTTTTTCTTACATGCTATTTAAAAAGGCGCGCGTCGAGTTTAAATCCTTCTTCGCAATGATGATCTATGTATTGGGAATAATGAATACCATCGTGTTTTCACTTATGTTTCTGGATGATATCTCTCATCCTTTTCATTTTCATATCCCTTTTGTAATAATCCGTTATTGTGGAATTGCATATTTATTTTATGCCTGCATTATTTTTTTCAAAAATCCCATTACAACAACTGTCAAACTGATTTTACTAATTGTTCCCTCAGTCTTATTATATGACAACTTGCTAACTCCTTTGGCCGATAATTCATATATACGGCTTTTTCATAAAGACAAAATAATCCATGAATATGTGGAAACCAGTTTATTGAAAGATTCAAAAAAATTGGTAAATGGGCAGGCGGTAATCTCATCAACGCATCCATTGGATGAATCCTCAACCCTAATTTGCAATCGAAGAGATGGGAACTATAACTTTGATATAATAAGCGATAATGGGCTTTTGAACATATATAAACATCAAAATTTAAGTATTCCTGTTATAGTAAATGATACTGTATTTGCCTATACAATTCTTGGCTCAAATCCAACTAACAAGGTTGTTTCAAGTATCGTAATCCCAGAAACAAATATTACCGACACCATATCGATACATTTATTTCTGAGAGCTATTGAGCCACTGAATGATGAGCGGGTTGTAATGCTCGGAAGAAATGCTGAAAAGTATCCAAAAGCCATTATTTTAAACAGGTTTACGAAATCAAATGACAGTTTAGTCCTGCTGCAGGACGAATTTAAAAATCATGTTTTTATACATTTTAGGGAATATGCCGATTCTTTGTTTTTATTTACAACATGCGAATTTGAAGATGGATTTGCAATTAAGTATACAATGAATTTGATGAACGCTCATTCGAAGATTGTAGTTAAATCAACGAACGTATTCGAAAGAAACAATAGGTATTCCTTTGGTCTGCCAAGCATGGAATTTGTTAATGATACTACAATTATTTTTGGCTATATACATCCAAATGACATCAGTGATCAATTGTTTTTAGTTTCTTTCAACCTTCAAAATTTTGAAAAAAATTGGGAGAAAATTATTGAAATAACAAATGATCAAATGCATAAGTTTGATCTGAAATATTATGATGAATCTATCTATTTTACCGGTCACGCACATTTATATCTTCACAAATATTGGCTTACCGATGAAAAAACATATGGCTTTTTAGGGCGCATTGATCTCGATGGGAATTTAACTTCTTTAGAATACCTGAAAGAATCAGATTACTTTCACACTGCGTTGAACGGTTTTTTTATCTCGAATAAAAATTTATTTGTTCTTGGAAACAGTTATACAGATGATGGCTTATTATCAAAAGTCCTTTTTCGTAAGAATCACTTTTTTCAGATTAATGTTAATGACAATTTAAACTAAACAACACTTAACAAAAAACAAACGCCATTTAGACCAGACGTTTATTAAGGGCGTTGCTAACCGATAATCAAAAGATCAATAAGTATGGCTGAAGCACTCATATTTGACGCCGTAAGAACTCCCAGGGGAAAGGGGAAGAAAGATGGCTCTCTTTACGAAACAAAAGCAGTAGATGTATTGGCTACGGCATTCAGGGCAGTTCGTGATAGAAATGAATTAGATACCAGCTTTGTGGAAGATGCAATCATTGGTTGTGTAACCCAGAGCTGGGAGCAAAGTGGGGATATCGCAAAAGCTGCGGCATTGCAAGCGGGCTACGACAACAATGTGGCAGGCGTGACATTGAATCGCTTTTGCGGGTCGGGATTGGAATCTGTAAATCAGGTATCAGCATATGTGATGTCTGGGCAACTGGACCTGATGCTGGCGGGAGGCGTAGAATCAATGTCACGGGTTCCTATGGGTTCGGATGGTTCTGCGTTAATGACAGATCCGGACATGATCGCCTCTCATTATATCGTACCTCAGGGCATTTCGGCGGATTTGATAGCGACAAAATTTGGCTATGATAGAAAAACACTGGATGAATTTGCGGTGGAATCGCACAAAAGGGCGGCAAAGGCCTGGGAGGAGAAGCGATTTGAAAAGACCATTGTACCGGTTACCGACGATAATGGAACCGTAATGCTCGACAAGGACGAGATGATCAGGCCGGACACCACCACGGAAATACTCGCTGAATTAAAGCCTGCCTTTGAACAAATGGGATCCATGGCCGGCTTTGACTCTGTGGCCATTCAGCGATATCCTGAAATTGAGCGCATCGAGCATGTACACCACGCGGGAAATTCTTCTGGTATTGTAGACGGTGCGTCAGTCGTACTGATTGGTAATAAAGAAATTGGAGACAAGTTAAATCTCAAACCTCGAGCCAAAGTCGTGTCCTTTGGAGTGGTGGGAGCGGAGCCCACAATTATGCTTGAAGGCCCTGCACCAGCTTCCCGGAAGGCGCTTTCGAAAGCGGGTATGGATGTATCGGATATAGATTTGTTTGAAATCAACGAGGCGTTCGCGGTAGTTCCGCTGCGATTTATGGAGGAGATGGGCGTGAATCACGATATAATCAATGTTAATGGGGGCGCTATTGCCATGGGCCACCCATTAGGCGCGACCGGAGCCATGTTGCTCGGAACATTGCTGGAGGAACTCGAACGAACGGATAAGAGCACAGGATTAATTAGTCTTTGCATTGGAGGAGGTATGGGAATAGCAACGATAATAGAAAGAGTTTAAACATGATAGACTACGAAGTTTCAAACGGCATTGCCTCATTGATCATGAACAATCCTGAGGCATCGGTGAATGTGATCAATCAGCCCTTTATTGAATCATTGAATACCAATCTGGATCAGGCGCTTGCTGATGATTTGGTGAAAGGAATCATTCTTACCTCTTCGAAAAAGGATTTTATGGTCGGTGGAGATCTCAACCACCTGATGGCTGCAAAGAATGTGGCTGACGTAGTAGAAATTGCAAATCAGCTGGATGCAGTGCTAAGAAAAATGGAAACTGGAGGCAAACCGGTTGTGGCCGCAATCAACGGAACGGCTTTGGGTGGTGGATATGAGTTGTGTTTAGCTTGTCACCATCGAATACTGGCCAAAGGAAAATCAGTGAGGGTGGGATTGCCCGAAGTGACTCTTGGACTACTTCCCGGAGGAGGTGGTACGCAACGCTTACCGAGGCTGATAGGTATTCAAGCTGCGTTGCAACCCTTGTTAGAGGGAAAGCGACTCAGGCCTGAGCAGGCACAAGAACTGGGCATGGTGGATGAACTGGCAGATTCTACCGAAGAACTAATGTCTCAAAGCCTAAAGTGGACGGCAGA
>JACZWC010000079.1 GCA_022572355.1 Bacteroidota bacterium
GGTCAGTTCCTTCTCTTCTTGTCCGAAGGACTTCACACACAACTCAATTGCATCACCGATTGCCGTACCCTGGGTGGGCATAATGTCTACGCTCATAGTGGAGAGAAATAGTTTGGCTGCTGAATAATCTGTGGTAATCGGTAGTTGTACAAAAGCCTCACCACCAAAAACCACCAGTCCTATCCTGTCTCCCTGGAGCTTATCGATAAGCTTTGAAATAGCTTGCTTTGCCCGTTCCAGCCGATTTGGTTTAATATCTTCTGCGAGCATGCTGTTCGAAAGATCAACCGCAACAATAAGATCTACCCCTTCCCTTTTCACCTCTTCCATCTTCGATCCAATCTGCGGATTGGCAATACCAATCACGATTGCGATCACCGCAAACAGAAGCAATACAAATTTTAATACAGGACGTGCCTTTGAAGCAAATGGCAACAATTCCTGAATGAGCTCCGGGTCTCCAAATTTCTGCAATGCCCTTCGTTTCCAACGCATTGCCAGAGCAAACAATATCCAAAGGACAATAGTCAGCCCGGCAATTATTTCAATTGCCTCCAGTAATTCCAAATTTTCCAGTCTTAGTTTCTCCATTATTTGATCAAGGTATGCTTCTGAATAAAGTATTTCTAAATAACAGCTCCAGCAATACAAGAAATCCTGCAAAGATAGCCAAGGGCAAAAACCGCTCCGTTTTCTTTTTGAACTCGGTCACCTCTATTTTGGATTTTTCGAGCTTATCTATTTCCTCATAAATATCTTCTAAGCTCGATTTATTGACTGCCCGGAAATACCGGCCTCCGGTTAAGTCGGCAATTTCCTTTAACATCACTTCGTCAATTTTGACTTCTATCTCCTGGTACTTTATTCCGTAAGGTGTTTGAAAAGGATAAGGGGCCGTTCCTTCAGTACCTACGCCAATAGTATATACTCTTATTCCAAATGACTTCGCTATTTCTGCAGCAGTCGCGGGTGCGATAAGCCCGCTGTTGTTGACCCCATCGGTGAGCAGAATGATCACTTTGCTCTTTGCCTGACTATTTTCAAGGCGGTTTATTCCAGTTGCCAGGCCCATTCCTATTGCCGTGCCATCTTCTATCATGCCACTCTTTATATCCTTAAACAAGTTCCGGAGAATTGTATGATCGGTTGTGAGCGGACATTGAGTAAAACTCTCACCGCTGAATACAACCAATCCTATCCTGTCATTTGGCCTTCCAGAGATAAACTCATCCGCTACCTCCTTAGAAGCTTCCAACCGGTTGGGTTTAAAATCCTCCGCAAGCATACTACCAGATATATCGATGGAAATAATGATGTCAATTCCCTCTGTGGTGACATTTTGCCAGCTAGTGCTGGATTGGGGCCTGGCAACTGCAACAATCAGGGCCGCCAATGCCAAAATCCTGAAAAAGATAAGTGAGTGCCTTGAACGGGTCTTGAAATTACCTTTGTATCCGGAGAATCCCTGAAGGGATGACATCTGAATATCCGCTTTCCCAGCATTGTTCTTGAATCCATACCATATGGCTATTCCTGGCAATAATAGCAATCCATAGAGATACTCCGGATTGGCGAAGGTTATATTGTTAAACAGCTCCATCATGGTCATTAGATAATTCTTTGGATTCTTCTTTTACTTCTGGTTCTTCAGCTATCCCGCCAGTGGGCTTGGTTTCATTTACAAAGTCATAACCGTTGCTCAGGCACAATTCATGATCACTCGCAAGTGGTTTGCCTCTGGCAAATTTTACCATATCAGCTTGGGAGAGAATCTGTCTTAATTTGGTCTTCGTTGCCCCTCCAATACCCGCATGGTCTATACTAGCCAGGATTTCATCGCTGGTCATTTCCATTGCGATAATTCCAAAGCTTTCTTCAATGTAAGTTCTGACAATTTCTGTTAATTCTGTATGATAAAGCTTTACTTTATTTTCTTGCCATAACTTTTTGTTTTTCAACCTATTAAGATTTTCAATCGCCTTTATATGAGGCGGGATAACAACAACGGGAATTTCAGGTTCAGTCTGTCTTTCTTTGTATTTTTTGTACAGATAATAAGCGAGCATTCCGAGCAGAATAATCGCCAGAATCGCGATACCATAGGGTAATATCTCATCCAATGTTAATGGCGCCTCCAGTGGCCCCTTTATATCCTTTATTGCCTGGGTTGTATCCACTTCCACAGTTCGCACAGTCAATAATAGCGCCTCCGTTTCAGCAATTACATTAGAATCGCCGAGTAATGTGATAAGAAAAGGGCGTATTGCATAGAATCCTGAATCAAAAGATGTGATCGTGTAGGATTTCCTGAGCCTGGTATTGTTATCTGGAGTGGTATATGAAGTATCTACTTCTGATTGGGCAATAATTTCAATTCCAGCTACAAGAGTATCCAGGAACTGTGGCAGGGCAACTGTTACCCCTGGAGATGCTTCCACAACCAATAACAACTGTATCTGGTCGCCAATCAGAATTTCATTGGTGTCCATGACCGCTACCGCATAAACCTGTTGGGCTTGCGTTCTGATCGGCACAGACAAAGCAAATGTAATCAGACATGCAATTGCCAATTTTTGCAACATTTTGCACGTCATTTTATTTGTCATGGTTATAGTCATGGTCATCGTCTGGACTCTCTCTTCTTAAACAGACCCATAAGTGGTTTCACATAGGGTTCATCTGTTCGTATTGATGTTGCATCAACTCCACATCTGGCAAAAAGCTTTTTGAGGATCTCTGCCCGATTTTCATTGTAATGCTGAAAATGTTCCCGCAGCTGTTTGCTTGAAGTATCGATCCATCTGAATTTTCCAGTTTCCGCATCACGAAGTTTAACCAAGCCAATAGAGGGAATCTCTTGCTCTCTCTGGTCGTACACCCGTATGGCAACTATATCGTGCTTTTTGTTGGCAATTTTCAAGGCTTCTTCTCCTATTTCTCCCTTCTCATTGAAATTGATATCCATAAAATCACTGATGACAAAGGCAATGCTCCTCTTTTTTATTGCATTTGTAAAATACCTGAGCGCCTCAGATATGTCTGTTCCCTTATTGATTGGCTCAAAGGTGAGCAACTCCCTGATGATCCGAAGTATGTGAGACTTCCCCTTTTTTGGCGGGATAAACTTTTCAATGATATTACTGAAGAAGATGACCCCGATCTTATCATTGTTTTGAATAGCTGAAAAGGCCAATACCGCAGATAATTCTGTAACCAGGTCCTGTTTGAATTGGGAGATTGTACCGAACTCTTTTGACGCGCTAACATCGATGAGTAACATCACAGTAAGTTCTCTCTCTTCTTCAAAAACCTTGATAAAAGGAGCGTTGAACCTGGCGGTTACATTCCAATCGATAGCCCGGATGTCATCGCCGAATTGATACTCCCGAACTTCGCTGAAGGTCATACCCTTGCCCTTGAAAGCGGTATGGTATTCACCAGAGAAGATCTGATCGGACAATCCCCTGGTCTTGATCTCGATTTTGCGTACCTTCTTTAGAAGTTCACCCGCTTCCATAGAACTGGATTTTAGATTTAAACTATAGGATTAGTAACTAATTTATACTCAGGGAAGATGGCGCTATGGTACCTCAATTGTATTGAGGATTTCACTCAGAATATCTTCGGAAGTTACATTCTCGGCTTCTGCTTCATAGGTGAGGCCAATGCGATGCCTCATCACATCAAAGCAAATCGCTCTGACATCCTCAGGAATAACGTATCCTCTTCTCTTGATGAAGGCATATGCCTTAGCGGCCAGTGCAAGGTTAATGCTCGCTCTTGGAGATCCGCCGAAACTTATCATATCCGTAAATCTGTCGAGGTTATAATCTTTGGGATTTCGGGTTGCGAAAACAATATCTATAATATATTTCTCGATCTTCTCATCCATGTACACCTCCCTAACCAAGTTCCGGGCTTTGAGAATACTTTCAGTCTTCAGAATAGGTTTCAGCTCTATGTTCGGCCTTTCTATATTCTGCCTGATGATTAACCGTTCTTCTTCCTTATTTGGATAGCCAATCACAATTTTCATCATGAACCGATCGACTTGTGCCTCTGGTAGAGGGTAGGTTCCCTCCTGCTCTATCGGGTTTTGCGTGGCGAGCACCAAAAATGGTTCATCGAGTTTAAATGTTTCCGAGCCGATCGTAACCTGCCGTTCCTGCATGGCCTCGAGCAATGCGCTCTGCACTTTGGCGGGAGACCTGTTTATCTCGTCTGCCAGGATAAAATTGGCGAATATGGGACCCTTTCTAACGCTGAACTCCTCCTTTTTCTGACTGTAGATCATGGTTCCAATAAGATCAGCCGGTAACAGGTCAGGGGTAAATTGCAACCTGCTGAACTTTGCATCAATGATTGATGCCAATGATTTGATAGCAAGTGTTTTCGCCAACCCTGGCAGGCCCTCTAATAAGATATGGCCGTTGGACAACAATCCGATCATGAGCCTTTCCACCATGTGCTTCTGGCCAATGATAACTTTCTTCATCTCCATGGTGATGATATCCACGAAGGCGCTCTCCTTTTCTATTTTTTCGTTCAGTGCTTTTATATCAACTGAGTCTACTGCTTCTTCTGTCATGGTCATTGCATTGCGTGTGTTTTGATTTGGAGTGCAAAAATAAAAAAATGAGGGCTAAAGAGCCCCCATTTTCTGTTAATATTTGTTAAATAGCACCTTGATCTTAAGAAGGTACACTGTGTTGGCCAACGAATTACGAAATCCTGCCTTGGGGCAGGTTCGTAATTCGCAGACCTTTTATGAGATTTTGATCTCTCTCGCCGGCTTTATCAAAGCTTCTTCACGCTTTGGTAGTTTCAGTTTGAGAATTCCATCCTCATATTTACCTGTGATCTTGTCTCCCTTTACCGATTCAGGCAGTGTGAAAGTGCGCTGAAATGATCCATAGCTAAACTCCCTTTTTGTGAAGTGTATGCCAGATTCATCATTCGCGTTCTCACGATTTGAAGATATGATCAGTTTATTGTTGTCGACCTCTACAGTAAAATCACTCTTTTGAAAACCAGGTGCAGCAACTTCAACCAAGAAGTCGGTGTTGGTTTCCTGAATGTTTACAGCAGGTGTTGAATTTTGGTACTCGCTCGTTATAGGATGATATGAATTCCGATTAAAGAACTCATCCACCAAATAATTAAAAGCAGGCACCTTTCCGTTTCTCCATTTTACTAGTGTCATAATTTGGTCCTCCTATTAATTGTGTTCGCATTTACTGCGAACTGGTTATTTATTGATTAATTACACCCCATGTAGGTCAAATTATATGCCATTGAAGAAAACGCGCAATTATGGCAGTTTTGATCTGGATCTTCAAATTTCAGAGATTCAGAATTTTGAGATTACTTTGCCAATTCTTCCACAGTTCGAAATGACTCGCCGAATAAAACACATGATCACCATGTGCACATAAACTGAGATTGCTCTTTATCTTTGCATAATACTTGATTTTGTAACTTAGACCGTAAGTTACAGCCTTGGGCACACGTTAAACACTGACATAGCCTGGAAATAATCAACGGATTACACACGCATCCGGGCAGAACCAGTTTAGAAAAAATTCGCAGCCCACTCGATGCAGTTATTGAAAACCTTGATCTGGAGAACAAGACATTAGGCATGTTAAAAACATAGTATATATAAAATGCAGTGCATTTTATATATACGTTATGCCCAATTACTTTTATGAAAAAACAGAAAGGTATTTATGAATTAACAACCAGTGTTAGCTGGTGTCTCGACTTTAATAGTCATCAAGTTTTTGACTTCTTCTTCGCTGCGTCCCATATCTTCACATTCAGCGGGCAGTATGGGCACTGGCCCGTGTCCGTTTCCGGTGTTACCTTTTGCCAACACCATATGCAGTCTTGGGGGTCGTAATGCTCTGGCCCTAAAGGTGGGCAACAAATTTTTACACCACCGTACTTACTGGCAATTCTCAGTACCCGCTGGTTGACGTTAAGCCTCCTTTCAATGATCTCAAGTTTGTCGAGAGTGCGGTTTGGGTTCTGGTCTTGATTTTTCTTATACTTCTCGAGTGAGAGGAAGAGTTCCTCTTTAAAGCGCTCCCGTAGCTTGGGCCGCAAAAAAAATAGGATTATTGCCAGCCAGGGGAACCACTTGACAAAAATAACGAAGATGTCCATTGGCATGCTCTTTTGTCAGATTAAATGTAGTTGTCACTGACTATCAGTGCACCAGATATCTACAGTAAGGGGGCAGTAATCGCTTAGTGATATAAAAAAGACTAAACGTAAATAGTAAAATCCTAAATTGCCACTCTTTATTAGTTAGTAGATTCAGCAAGTTTTTTTTGATTTTCAATACAAGCTTTGCAATTACAGGTATGGTCTTCACGAAGAGTGGCTATTTCATCTTTCTCAATCAACGAATTCAAGTTTGCAGCACACGCTTCGCAATTGCAGGAATGGTGAAACTTTAGCAAAGATGCATCATTTCCTTCTATTAAGAGCTTCGGAATCTCTATACATGCTCCGCAGTTGCAAGTATGGTCGTTTCTTAATGAAATTTTTAACACTGTCTTTATCATGATTTTATATGTGAAAATAATAAAAAAATCAAAACCAAAATTATTAAACAGAAATCGGGAGTAAATAAAATTAAGACATTTTATTAAATAGAGGCAAACTTGGGGCTAAAAAATCCACTTGATAATAATCAAGAAAATGAAAATATAAGCAACAGGGCATAACATTGTATAAATTTAATGCGGAGAAAGTTTGAACTTTGCAATAAATATAATATATGAAAAGTAATTGTATTTTGATAAATAAGTGCCTTAAAATCCGCACTAAATTTATACCTATCCGTTGTATGCCATGCTAAAAAAAATAAAGACTGAACATTGAAAAGAAGTGAAACAGAAATAAGAGACTTATGGAATAGAGGAACAGACAAACTGATTGACTGGAATCCAAAAGCCCTTACTTTGCATTTTTTTTAATTTCTCTGCCAACACACATTTGGCACATTTGTAAAGTCGCACGAGCCGGCACACAACCAAAACTTTACAAAAGAGCCAAATTATGCCAGCGCACAAATGACAATTATATAAATAGTAAGGATAAAAGAAATTAAATGAATAATAAATCACACAACCGAATAGTAAGTTTCATCTGGAGTATTGCAGATGATGTTTTAAGAGATGTTTTTGTAAGAGGAAAATACCGGGATATTATTTTGCCGTTTACTGTATTGAGAAGACTGGACTCTTTGCTTGTACCTTCTAAAGAAAAAGTACTGGAAGCAGTGGAGTTTATGGCAAAAGAAAAGATTGACGATAAATCAGCGCTTAAAGCCGTAACCGGATTTCCGTTCTGGAACACTTCCAGATTCACTTTTGAAAGTTTACTAAATGATGCTGACAACATAGACAGCAATCTGGAAGTTTATTTGGATGGATTCAGCCCAAATGTGCAGCAGATAATCGGCAAGTTCAAACTGAGAAATCAGTTGGAAACCATGAGGGAAAACGAAATCACCTATTTGCTGATTGAAAAGTTTGCTTCCAAAGACATCAATCTAAGCCCCTTAGAAGTCCTGAACGGCAAAGGCGAAAAAATGCCCCCGTTGACAAATTTAGGAATGGGCTATGTATTTGAAGAACTGATCAGAAAATTTAACGAAGAAAACAACGAAGAGGCAGGAGAACATTTTACACCAAGGGAAATTATCAAACTAATGACGCACATTTTGTTCTTGCCGGTAAAAGATAAAATCACCAAAGGAACTCACTTGATTTATGACCCTGCCTGCGGAAGTGGCGGGATGCTAACCGAAGCAGAACACTATGCCCAGCAGTTAACTGACAGCAAAGCATCATTCTTACTTTACGGACAGGAAGTAAATCCTGAAACATTTGCCATCTGCACTTCCGACATGCTGATCAAAGGCGAAAAACCAGAAAACATCGCTTTTGGTTCTACGCTTTCAAAAGACGGTTTCCCCTCCCTGACTTTTGACTTCATGCTCTCCAATCCACCTTACGGCAAAACATGGAAGCTGGATGAAAACGCCATTGTAGATGATAGAGGCAAGAAAGGAATAGAGCGCATTAAGGACCCACGCTTTCAAGTGGGCTTACCGACTATTTCTGACGGACAACTCCTTTTCTTATCAAACATGATGAGCAAGATGAAGCACAACACCGAACTGGGCAGCCGAATTGCGACAGTACACAATGGTTCGGCATTGTTTACCGGTGATGCAGGGGGTGGTGAAAGTGAAATACGCAGACATATTATTGAAAATGACTGGTTGGAATGTATCATTGCCTTACCCAAAAACATATTCTACAACACGGGCATACCAACGTATGTTTGGATTGTAAGCAACCGAAAAGCCCCTCACCGAAAAGGCAAAGTACAACTCATCAATGCCCTGGAACTTTATGTGAAGTTACGCAAGAACTTAGGCGACAAAAACTGTGAATTAAATGCCGGACATATTGACGAGATTACCCAAATCTATCTCGACTTTAAAGAAACAGCCATATCTAAAATCTTCCCAAACGAATATTTCGGTTACCACAAAATAACCGTTGAACGGCCATTGAGGCTTTCAACTCAATTTTCGGAAGAGCGATTGGCACCCTTGCGTTTTGATAACACCATTGCCGAAGAAATGGCCTGGGCTTATGAGCAATTTGGCGAAGATGCTTATACGAACTTAAAGGACTTGAAACCACAAATTGAAGCCTGGTTGAAAAAGAACGAGATAAAACTCAAAAACACTCAGAAAAAGAACTTGTTGAGCCCGGAGTTCTGGAAAAGCCAATTAGCAGTACTGAATACAGCCAAAAAGCTCATGGAAGCCATTGGCACCGAACAACATGACGATTACGATGTGTTTACCCAATTGGTGAGTGGTACCATTAAAGACCTAAAACTAAAACTGGATGCCAAAGCCCAAAAGAATATTCTTAGTGCGATTAGCTGGAAAAATGAAGATGCCGCACAAGTAATTAAGAAAATGGAGAAAGACGGAACTGTAATTTATGAAACAGATTCTGATTTACGGGATACAGAGAATGTACCACTCAGCGAAGACATACAAGCCTATTTTGAGCGGGAAGTATTGCAGCATATTCCCGATGCGTGGATAGACCACAGCAAAACAGTAGTAGGTTATGAAATTTCCTTTACCCGCTATTTCTATAACTATGTACCACCACGAAGCATAGAGGAAATTACAGCAGAAATACTGCAACTGGAAAAAAAAACCGAAGGCATTTTGCAAGAAATAGTGAACGACTGATATGAGTAAACTAAAACCATACGATAGTTATCAGCCTGTGGAATTGAATTTTGCAACTCAAATTCCAAAAGATTGGAATATTTTACGCGCTAAGTTTATTCTCAAAGAAATAAATGAACGGTCGTTAGACGGTACAGAGCGATTGCTGTCTGTCTCTGAACACAAAGGTGTTGTTCCCAGAGATAGCATTAATGTAAATATGTTTCAAGCAGAAAATTATACGGGTTATAAAATGTGTAATCCTGGTGATGTGGTAATCAATAGCCTTTGGGCTTGGCATAGAGGAATCGGTGTTGCAGAACATAGAGGTATTGTTAGTACGGCATATAGTGTTCATAGGCTAAAGAAACCTAAGGAATGGAACCATAGATACTTAACCTATCTACTTAGAACTTCTGCTTATGTTGGCGAATATTTGATACGTTCCAAAGGTATTTGGGAGTCAAGATTGCAATTAACAGCAAGTAATTTCCTTGATGTTCCAATTATTATTCCCCCACTCGAAACGCAAAACGCCATTGTGGTCTACCTCGACCGCAAAACCCAAAAAATACAGGAGTTTATCCGTAAAAAAGGAAGGTTGATCGAGTTGCTGGAAGAGGAGAAAAACTACATAATTAACAAGGCAGTAACAAAAGGAATTAATTCAAAATGTAAATTAACAAAAAGTAAGTATGAATGGATTGATCAATCTCCGTTTCATTGGTCAGTTTTAAGATTACGTTTTTTAGGCTATTGTCAAAATGGAATAAGTGCAGAAGGAGATAAATTTGGTAAAGGTCTACCTTTCGTTAGTTACAGTGATGTTTATAAAAACTCAGCTCTTCCCTCTCAAGTTGACGGATTAATGGATTCCACCAATAAAGAAAGAGAAAATTATTCTGTTCTATCAGGTGATGTTTTTTTTACTCGAACCTCTGAAACTATAGAGGAAATTGGTTTTGCTTCTACTTGTCTAACAACAATTAAAGAAGCAGTTTTTTCTGGCTTTTTAATTCGGTTTAGACCAAAGAAAAACTTGTTGTCACCTAGATTTTCGAAATTTTACTTTAGGTCAATTATCCATAGAGCATATTTTGTGAAGGAAGTTGATTTGGTTACACGAGTTTCATTAGGTCAAGATTTACTTAAATCGTTACCGGTATTGTTGCCACCAATGGATGAGCAAGAAGAAATAGCAAAGTTTATTGAAAAAGAATTAAATAAAAGAGTTGTTCTAGTTACTAAAGCCCAATCCGAAATTGAAAAAGCAAAAGAATACCAGGACAGTTTAATTACCCAGATAGTCACCGGTCAGTTAAAAGTGCCTGCATGTAACCCGGATGTGACTAAGCGGCAAAATATAAATGCTAAACCGCTAACAATCAGCACATAAACCATGTAGCAGGATGTAACTAAAGCGATGAATACGGAAGAATTGAACATATTGACCGAAGAACTACGGGCGCTTCCACAGGAAAGCGAGTGGGTAGAGTTTAAGCACAACAACAGCAACCCGCAGGAGATCGGGGAGTACCTCTCGGCATTGGCCAACTCGGCTTGTTTGGAAAATAAAGAATACGGGTATTTGCTGTTTGGAATTGAAAACGAAACCCACAATGTAGTAGGTACAGGTTTTAAGCCCGGGAAGAAAAAAATCAACCATCAGGAATTGGAGAATTGGTTGGCTACTCAGTTAGAGCCCAGGATTGATTTTCGGATTTTCGAGTACGATCATCAAAGCCATGACCTGGCGCTGTTTCAGATCGCACCTGCCAATATGCGGCCGGTAAGCTTTAGAGGGGTTGCCTACATACGTGTGGGTTCGTACAAGAAAAAGCTGAAAGACCACCCTGAAAAAGAAAGCAAGATTTGGCAGAAAGGTAGAAATGCTGTTTTTGAAAAGGATTTTGCCATACGCAATCTTACTTCCGGCAAAGTATTGGAATTGCTGGACTACCCTTCTGTTTTCAGGTTGTTAAACATTCCTCTTCCTCCCAATAAAGAAGCAATTCTTAAAAAACTGGAAGAAGAAAAGTTGATCGTAAAAAGATTAAAGAAATACCTTATCACAAATTTGGGTGCGATTTTGTTTGCCCACGACTTGCACGACTTTGAGCAATTGGCCCGAAAAGCGCCAAGGGTGATTATATACAAAGGCAGCAACAAGCTGCATACGGTAAAAGAACAAGAAGGTAAACAGGGCTATGCGGTGGCTTTTGAGCGGTTGGTCAACTATGTGAATGACAAACTCCCCTCCAACGAAGAGATTGATCGGGTTTTTAGAAAGGAAGTGCGTGTGTATCCTAAGTTGGCAATTCGTGAGTTGATTGCCAATGCGCTCATCCATCAGGACTTTTCTATCCGGGGTACTTCGGTAATGATTGAAATATTTGATAATAGAATTGAGGTGACCAATCCGGGCAAGCCCCTGATAGATGTGGACCGGTTCATAGATCACAGTCCTGAGAGCCGTAATGAAACCCTTGCCGGTTTAATGCGCAGGATGAATATTTGTGAAGAACGAGGAAGTGGAATAGACAAAGTAATTCACCAGGTTGAGGCATATCAATTGCCTGCTCCGGAGTTCATTGCCGGTGATAATTATACCCGGGTGATTATGTACTCTCCAAAATCATTGCGCCAAATGTCGAAACCAGATAAAATAAGAGCGGTATATCAGCATAGCTGTTTAAAATATGTAAGTGGGGAATATTTGAGTAACCAAAGCTTAAGGAAACGTTTTAATATTGACAAGAAAAATTATTCCATTGTTTCCCGATTAATAAAAGAAGCTATTCAGTTCGGGGTAATAAAAGAATATGATAACTCAAGAATGTATGTTCCATTTTGGACAAGCTAATTCATGTGACCAGGATGTGACTAAAGGGTGAACAAACAAACTTAAAGTGCTGAAAATAAGGAAGTTAATAAGGCAACAAGATGTGACTAAACGATAAATATGGCATTCACAGATACATCAGAAAAAGGTTTTCAAAAATACTTTGTCAAGGAATTGGTAAAGCAAAACGAATATGTAGAAAGTGTATCCAATGATTTTGACAAAGAGTTTTGCATCAACCCTGCACAATTGTGGGAGTTCATCAAATCCACTCAACCAGAAGCATACGAGATGATTCAACGCAAAGGCGAACGGGCTTTTATCGTGCGTTTGGATGAAAAGCTTCGCAAGCTGGGCGTGATTGAAGTGTTGCGTAAAGGAGTTTGGACTTACTACATTTGCCTGGACAGTAAGTTAAGCTTGTAATCCTTAATTTAGAATTATGAGTATAGAACGAAAACATTACGACAGTGAGTTCAAGAGCATGGCCATTGAACTGGCAATCAATAG
>JACZWC010000038.1 GCA_022572355.1 Bacteroidota bacterium
TATAGCATATTATTACTATCAGAACCACAATCGCTATGATTGCTAGCTCTTTCAAGATTTTGAGGCTTTGTTTTTTATTCTACCAGATACAGCCATTCTTAGAGACTTGCGTATTTTAGATTATTTCTAAAATACGCAAGTATATAAGAAGGGGAAGGGGATGCTATTTATTGAGGAGAATTTTTATTTAATAGCATTCTATATAATCGCGCCCTGGGGATAATCATTATGACATTCATTTTTCCCTCTTTTTCGTCTATATCAAAGGTCATAGCGTAATATCCGCCAAGATTATAATAGTATTCTCCGAAAATTGATTTATTGGTTCGCTTTGCTGTGATATACGGATCAGCGTACAATTTCGTAATTCTCTTAACTAAATTGGTTTTTAGTTTTGGTTTCGCGAGATTAACTAATTGACTTAATGCTTCCGGAGTTAAGCGGCACTTGTACATTGTAGAAAAGATTTATCACTCAGCCGCTTTTAGCTTGGTTGTTAATTGTTCCAGTGTATAATCCTTGCCAGATTCTTTAACTGCTTTTTTGGCATAAAAGGATTCCAAAGCCAAAGCCAAATAATCATGTATGTATTCCATAATTTCATTAGCCTTGTTTATATTAAAGAAAAGCTGGTAGACTTTATCTTGCACTTGTGCGCTACCTTTAAACATATATTCTGACATCATCGCAGAAAATTCCGTAGATTTATTTATTTGCTTTGCCAATATATCTAACGATTGTTTAGTAGTTGCAACATTAATCTTATCAGTTGGCAATTCACTTTTTATCTTCTTACACTCTGCTACATATTCAAGCGAAGCATCAACACTATCCTGATCAGTGCCAACAGACATACTTGGTTCATGTGTTGGCATTACAATCTCCTGCCACGCTCCATTGATATTTGCGCCATCTGTTAAGTTATTTGACAGGTTCAATATATAGTCTGGTGCTACAATTTTTTCTGCTGAAATAGGTTGTTGCGAAACGGTTTCCATTTTTATGATATTTAGGCGAATAATACGACAAAAGTAACAAAACGTTACAAAGTGCAATATGGTGTAAGTTACGAAAAATTGTTTGATAAGCATTGCTGAGATCATATATTATAAATCCCCAATAATTTTCTTGAAAATAATCACCTAATCATTTGGAAATCAAATAGTTATGTCTTATATTTAGTGTAATTAAAAAAGGCGGGTGTTAGTAGCACCCGCCCCAAACATTCAACCAGCCCCAGCGAAGGCACTAATCAAACGTCATGATAACGAAAGTAACAAATTCTACGAAGAAAGTCAATCCATTTGGCGGTATTTTCTTCGTAATTAACGACTTGAAGAACAAAGGTCTTTCCAAATTAATAGATTCCCAACTAGGCAAAAGAGTAAAACAAGCCAGGTATTCATACTCTGATATAATACTTAATTGGGCTTACTGCAACTTATGTGGGGCAGAACGATTAGAGGACATAGAAAAACTAAGGGATTCTTTAGATATGAAACTCCCTTCTCATGATAGCCTGGGTCATGTATTTAAGTCTTTTTCCAGAAAATTAATACACATCAATGATCATGAATTCTCTATACATAAGCCTTTAAATAAACTGATGGTAAGGACAGCTCTGAATCTGGGATTGTTAAATACTCAGAAATCTTATACTCTTGATTATGACAATACGATTATTGAGCATCAGAAGTATGATAAGAAGATGACTTATAAAATGATCAAGGGATACCAGCCAGGGGTTTCTTTTATTGATAAGATCCCCGTTTACATAGAGGGAAGGAACGGTAATTCAAACGCTGCTTTCCAGATAACCGAAACTGTTGAAAGAAGTCTTGAATTGTTAGAAGAATCAGGGATTAAGATAAAGCGGTTTAGAAGCGATTCAGCCGCATATGCCCGTCCTATGTTGAAAATGCTAGATAAGAAAGGAATAGATTTTTTCATACGCCCCAGAAAATCACATAAAATTATGGATAGCCTTGCCGATGCTACCGGATGGAGCACAATAGAGCTTTACAGGAAAACATACCAGGCAAAAAGTATTGATTACACGCCCATCGGTGGCTCTAAATACAGAATGGTTATTTATCGTACAGAGGCTAAAGATGAGTGGAAATACCTATCTGTAATAACTAATAACTGGACAATGAGTGAGTATGAGATTATTAGGTTCTACAATCAACGCGGAGAGATAGAAAGAAACTTTGATGATCTTAAAAACAACTTTAATTGGGGGCATTTACCCTTCTCTTTTCTAAATGAGAATACGGTGTTTATGATTATCTCTGCGATAGTATCTATAATCTACCAATATTTAATCAGGGAGTTTTCTAAAAAAGTGGATTTTGTAAAGCGAACACACAGATTAAAAAACTTCATTTATCACTTTATTGTATGCAGTGCTATAATGGAAGGAGAGCAACTGCAATTATTTACCAATAGAGATTACAGTGGCTTGATAGAAATACCGGATAAGATAATATGATATCTCGCAACTACGTATAAATACCTAATCAGAAGTTTTATCTAACTTAGCCTTTCGTTCTTTGATATAATCTTACATAAGTAAGCGTTAGTCTAATTCTGCTAGGGGCTGGCAGTATAAAATTAGCCTTATGAAAACTATTGCCTTTATTTCGATTCTATTATTACCTATCACGTCATTTAGTCAAGATACATTAGATGTTGAAAAGCGAAAATGGGAAAATTTAACAGAGGGGCTTTGTCTTGTCGGATTATCATATACAATACCAGCAGCCGCATTAATATTATATAGTACTAATCCGTATCAGATTAGAAACTTACAAGCTGTCTTAACAGTATCTTCTGCTTTATTTATTAGTGGTGTAATTTGGGTAACTCATGGTATAATATATCTAATCAAATTCTATGCTGCTAAGATCAAAAAAAATAAACCTATCAAAATATAATCTTTATAATATATAAATTAATTCTATGAAAAAAGCAATTATTCTTATCTGTCTTTTGCCCTTATTCAGCTACGGACAAGATAAAATCACTCTTTTAGATGGTAAAACCTACGATGTCAAAATAACCAAACAGAGTTCTTTAAACATCCACTTTTATACTCTTTCGGATTCCCTGAAAACACAGAAAGTAATCCTAAAGGAACTGCTATTGAGTTATGAAATAGAAGGCAGAAAATTAAAGCCGTCGCAAATACTGTCTGCTGGTGATGAATTAATAGCTGCTGCAACTCATTGGTATTTGGGTTTAGGAGCAGAGGTAATTGGAATGGCTGTTATGGTTTATTCAACAACAATCCCTGAAGATGGTCGCAATGCATTAATGATCACAGGCGGAGTTATATCATTAGCTGGATTATTACTTATAATTGAAAGCCATTCACACATAGTTAAGTCCGGGCACTTAATGAATAAGGATAAATTGTCAATCACGTTCAATAATGGCATAGGATTGCGTTATCGAATCTAATCCCTTTCTCTTTTGATTATATTTGAGGATGTGCTGTTTTGATTGCATTAAGATAATATCAGTTTCTCTGATGTGTATTGGATTGTTGATAGATATAGCAGGTATCACAATACTATTCAAATGGGAGCCCCCGGTTAGAGGATTTACAGACGAGGGAAATGTAATTGTAACAATAGAGCCAACAGAAGATAATAAGAAGGAATTTGCTAAGAATACAACCTATTCATATGTAGCTATTCGTCTTTTGGTTGTTGGTTTCGCCTTCCAGATAGTAGCGACCATAATATCTTTATGGGTTTAAATGTGGTATAGTGATTGGGGTAATAAAACTTTATCCAAAGCTCAGACCATATATAGCATATTATTACTATCAGAACCACAATCGCTATGATTGCTAGCTCTTTCAAGATTTTGAGGCTTTGTTTTTTATTCTACCAGATACAGCCATTCTTAGAGACTTGCGTATTTTAGATTATTTCCTATTTTGTTGGAAAAATTTTACCTTTGCGCCCCCTTACAGGTAGGGAAGAATTAAATGGAATTGCAAGAGTCGATTTAGAACAATAAGTAGAGACAAAAATGTCAGCTGGTGTTAAGTTTTTTGCGGGAAGTGCCTCTCCAGAATTAGCTGGGAGTATTGCCGGAAGTTATGGGCAAGAATTAGGCGCAGTTGAAACTATTCATTTCAGTGACGGTGAGTTTCAACCCCGGTTTACTGAAACCGTACGCGGCCACGACGTGTTCATCATTCAATCTACCTTTCCACCAACTGAACATCTGTTCGAGCTGCTATTGATGGTAGACGCAGTTAAACGAGCTTCTGCAAAAGAGATTATAGCTGTCATACCGTACTTTGGGTTTTCTCGGCAGGATAAAAAAGATAACCCACGCATTGCTATTGGTGCGAAACTGGTGGCAAATTTATTGACAGCCGCAGGGATTACCAGGATAATGACCATGGATCTACACGCCGATCAAATTCAAGGTTTTTTTGACGTGCCGGTAGATCATTTGTTCGCTTCTGCGATCTTTATGCCATACATTGAAAAGCTAAAGCTGGACAATTTATCAATGGGTTCTCCCGATACCGGCGGAACACGAAGGGCAAATGCTTACGCAAAACACTTAGACAGCGAACTTGTTATATGCTACAAGCAGAGAAAGAAGGCCAATGAAATTGATGGCATGAGTGTGATTGGTGATGTTGAAGGCAAGAATATTATTCTGGTAGACGACATAATCGATACAGGTGGAACGATTACCACAGCCGCCGACATGATGATCGATCAGGGAGCGCTATCAGTAAGAGCAATTTGTACTCATGCGGTATTGTCAGGTCCTGCTTACGAACGAATTGAAAACTCGAAAATTACCGAGCTTGTAGTTACCGACACCATTCCGCTTAAGAAAGAGAGCGATAAGATAACTGTGCTCTCTACAGCGAAGCTATTTGCAGATGTTATCAGTAAGGTTCAAAACCATGAATCGATTAGCTCACACTTTATTTTTTAAGCAATATGAAAACACTAGATATAATCGGAGAAAAGAGAGAAGACACGGGGAAAAAGAATGCGAAGAGCCTTCGTCGAGATGGGCGGGTTCCCTGTATCCTGTACGGTGGCAAAGAACAAACATTTTTCTCAGCTGAGGAGAAGAGCTTCAAAAACCTGGTGTATACGCCAGATCTCATTGAGGTGCGTTTGAAAATTGAAGGCAAGGAGATTGGGGCAGTAATGCAGGATATTCAATTTCACCCCGTATCAGACAGAATTCTGCACATTGACTTCATTGAGCTTATAGAAGGAAAAAAGATTACCGTTGATCTCCCAGTGAGATTGGCCGGAAATTCTGCTGGAGTGATGGAAGGAGGCCAGCTTATTCAAAAAATGCGCAGGCTCAGAGTTAAGGCTCTTGCCGATGATATTCCAGAGTTCCTTGAAGTCAAGATTGATGACCTGGTTATTGGAACATCCATAAAGGTTGAAGATATTGAAGTGGAAAACCTTGAATTCATGGACTCACCAAACGTGGTTATTGTAAGGGTTAAAGCACCTAGAGAATTGAAGGATCTTGAACCGGAAGTACTTGAAGAAGAACTTGAAGAAGGAGAAGAAGGGGCTGAAGGAGAAGAAGGAGAAGAAGGAGCTGAAGGTGCCGAAGGATCAGAGAGTGGAGATGGCAAACCAAAAGAAGAAGGCGGAGATGGCAAACCGAAGGGTGAAGGTGGAGACCAAAAAGGCGGAGGCCAAAAAGGCGGAGGCGGAGATTCCAAATAACTCCAGCTCTTCCGTTCTTTTGAATTTGAACACCAGGATGCGTTAGTCCCCTTCATCGACAATCACTGATTGAATATTTATGAAGTATTTAATAGTTGGTTTGGGAAATGAAGGGGCAAAATATGAAAATAGTCGGCACAATATTGGTTTCAAAGTCTTAGACGCAATCGCCAAAACTTCAGAGATTTCCTTTGAGCTCAATAAACATGCCCATACCTGCACCTATAAATTCAAGGGAAGGACTTTTATCCTTGTCAAACCAACAACATTCGTAAACCTCAGCGGCAAGGCCGTCAATTACTGGATGCAAAAAGAGAAGATTCAGATAGCCAATATTTTGGTTGTACTGGACGACCTGGCTCTACCTTTCGGAAAACTAAGACTGAGACAAAAAGGCAATGACGGAGGCCACAATGGCCTGAAAAACATCGATGAAGCACTGGGCACCAACAACTATGCGAGGCTACGGTTCGGTATTGATGCCTCATTTTCTCAGGGATCCCAGGTTAACTATGTTCTTGGCAACTGGGATGAAGTGGAAAACAATGCTCTTAAATCCAGGATCGACCTGGCCATAAAAATGATACAGGCATTTGGAACCATCGGGATTCAAAAAACCATGTCTGAGTACAACAATTCCTGAGTATCTCGCGCACGTTACATTCATTTTCTTCAATTCTGATTCTGCTTGTTTGAGAGTGTAATCAAGGCCTAGTAACTATTGGATTTGAAGGTTAAAATGGATACATTTGTTACCCTTTGAAACCATAGATTCACATTTTTCCACCAAAACTCGTTGTTATGAAGAGAAGATTCAACCAGGTGATTGGGATAATTGCACTTGTTATTTCATTCTTATTCAGCTCTGTTTCCCATGCTAATATTGATACTATTGTTGTCAGCAATTTCGTATTTACGCCAAGCAATGTAACCATCACCTCTGGTGACTCCGTCTATTTCAGTGGCGCTAGCTCATTTCATCCCGTTGCACAAGACGGCAACGCTTGGACGCCTATGACTGTGAGTACGATGATATCAAGTGAAATTGCTACACCAGGTAACTATCCATTCTATTGCACAGTACATGGTGGTGCTGGTGGAGTTGGAATGTCGGGAGTTATAACAGTGCTTCCTCTACCAGATCCAATTTACATCAATGAAATTCACTACGATAATACAGGTGGGGATGTAAACGAAGGTGTGGAAATAGCGGGGCCGGCAGGTACAGATCTCAACTGCTATTCACTTCTTTTTTATAATGGCGCCGACAGTCTGGAAGATCCCTCTTTGTCACTATCCGGTATTATACCTGATCTAGGGTGTGGATATGGAACCATCTGGTTTCCAAAATCCGGAATTCAAAATGGCGCGCCTGATGGAATTGCTTTGTATGATTCTTGTAACGCAACTGTTATGTATTTCTTGAGTTATGAAGGCGTTTTTATGGCCCTCGATGGACCCGCTGCAGGAATGACTTCAACAGATATTGGTGTTGCCGAACCAGGTGCAGTAGGCCAATCCTTGCAATTGACTGGTATTGGTAGCATATATACAGATTTTACCTGGTCCGGTCCGATTACGAGCACCTACGATCAATTTAACCAAGGCCAGATCTTTTGTGCTGGCGACACTACACTATCTCTCGTAATTACTGGTATGGGTGTGAAGGAAGACACAGGAGTCGTCACTATTGAAGTTTCTATTTTTAACCCCAGCCCCACTACCTCCTTCACCGTGGATCTTGTATATTCTTCAGGTACGGCATCTCTAGGCACTGATTTCACCTTCACTACACAAACACTCACCTTCCCAGCATCTGATTCATCCAATCAATCGGCGACCATTACAATCGTAGATGATGTTATTCCGGAAAGCGCAGAATCTATTGTGCTTATGCTCCAAAATGTTTCGGCAGGGGCCAAACTTGGCAGCGATTCGATCCTTACCATTATTATTAAGGGTAATGACGTAATCATCCCTTCTTGCTCAGATTTGTTTTATTCAGAGTATGTGGAAGGCACTTCAAACAACAAAGCAGTTGAAGTTTACAATCCAAGATCAGACACGGTTGACCTGAGCACTTACACTTTTCTCAGGAGAAATGGTGGTTCCACAACGGTCAACAGCTATGTGTATAACGGAATGCTGGCACCGGGTGATGTTTTTGTAATCGTGAACAGTGGTGCAGACTCAATAAATTTATTACCACTTGGTGATACGACCTCGACTTTAACTTTCTACAATGGTGACGACGCACTGGCGATTGTGAACGGTGCAGGTGATACTGTCGATGTATTTGGCGAATGGGGAGTTGACCCCGGTACCAACTGGCCAGTTGACACAGGTGCGACCAATGAGTATACATTGGTGAGAAAAGCCGGTATTCAACAAGGTGGATTGTATTGGGATGTTGTAGCTACTGAGTGGGATGTATATGCTCAAAATGATTTTACCAACTTAGGTTCACACACTATGACGCCATGTGTGGGATTATCAGCTGCTTATTCAGTTACGGGTGAATGCTTTGGTGATTCAGCTTGTTTTACAGATTTGTCCTACTCATCTGACACCTCGATTGTGTCATGGTTTTGGGATTTTGGTGACGCGACTACTGATACTGTACAAAACCCATGTCACACATTCCCTGCTCCGGCAACTTATACAGTTGTCTTGATGGTTGTGGACAGTAGCGGCGATACTTCTATAATATCACAACCCGTGACCATTCAAGCAATGGCCATCGTAACTGCTGGTATTGATCAAATAGTTTGTGCTTCTTCGGCTTGTGTTGCTTTAAACGGATCTGTTTCAGGAGGATCGACAACAGGAATTTGGACTACCACTGGAAGCGGAGCTTTTTCACCTAATGCTACTGACCTCTCTGCCTGTTATGCACCCAGCACATCAGATACAACTGCTGGAATAGTGGAATTGATTCTCAGCTCTACGAATAATGGCGCCTGTGCAACTTCAACGGACACCACTATGATAACGTTTTATCCGCCACCGAACATTAATGCAACTTCTGTTGTTATAGACTCAAGTACTTGTGGCAACAGTGATGGAAACATTACAGGTATTACAGCAAGTAGTGCAATGGCACCTTTGACCTATGACTGGGTAAATGGAGCTTCGGCATCTGTAGGAAGTGCAGCGGATCTCACATTGGTACCAGCAGATTCCTATACTTTAACGGTTTCGGATAGCACAGGCTGTTCTGCAAGCGTTGGGCCTTATATGATTATAGCTGCGGGAACTCCTGCGGCTCCAACGGCTTCATCTCCTTCGGCTTATTGCACTGGCGAAACAATTGCCGACCTTACAGCTACCGGTACAGGAGGAACATTGTATTGGTCTTCGAACAATGCCATGACAGATACCTTGGGAACAGGAAGTCCTTTTGCCTCAGGAGCTACAAGCACGGATACATTCTATGTTGCTGAATTTGTTTCATGTATAGGGCCGGCAACCATGGTTATTATTACGGTAAATCCGACTCCTGCATCAAATTTCAGTATGTCGCCCAATTTGCTTGCCGTAAGTTTCACAAATCTTTCAACCGGATCAATTGCTATTTACGGGTGGATTTTTGGTGATGGTAATACATCATCCTTACCAAATCCTTCTAATACCTATGGAACTGATGGAACCTACAATGTTTGCCTTACGGTAACATCTGGTTTAGGTTGCTCCGATTCCAGCTGTCAATCTATAACTGTTACTGCAGTGGGTATTGATGAAGCCGGATCAAATGCAGAGGTCAGCATTTATCCGAATCCGAATAACAACGGGCTGTTCTTTCTCCAGATTGAGAATCTCACCAATGAGAGGTTCAATATATCTGTATATAACGCAATTGGAAAGGAATTAATGCGATCTGAATATGAATCAAACCAGATGCCAACCGCAATAAATTTGAATGATCATGGCCCTGGCATCTATTATTTACGTCTTACTAATAGATCTAACAATATTAACCGCAAAATCATCTTTATTAAATAAGAGAACATCATGAACTCACGTAAACTAAATATTGGTTTTTCTTTGATCATTGTGGCCCTCTGGGGTGCGATGAGCATTCCTGCAATATCGGCATCAGATAACAGTGGAGATAAATTAAAGTTCAGCAAAAAGTACTTCTCCATGCCTAACAATGTAGGTACAGAAGACTATATGAGCCAAACTGTTGTGTTAAAACTGAAGGAAGAGTTCAGGCCTTATTGCTCAAGAGACCAAGTAAGTATTTCAGAACTTGAATTGTTGCTGAAAGAAATTGATGCAACAGGCATACAACAAAGATTTCCTTTTGCAAAGAGGCCCGAACGTGAAACCAATGACTACGGGCTTAAATTGGCTGACCTGTCCTTGATTTATGAATTCAAATACGAGGGCAATTTTGTGGTGGAAGATGTAATCAATGCTGTGTATGAATTGGGGTTGGTACAGTATGCCGAACCTGATTATATAGCTCACTTGTTTTACACTCCTAACGACTCACTTATATCTACGCAGTGGCACCTGAGCACAATTAAAGCGTACCAGGCTTGGGATCTCGATAAAGGTGACACCAACGTAGTCATTGCAATAATTGACTCCGGTGCAGATCTAGACCATCCGGATTTTATTGATCAATTTAAGTACAACTACGCCGACAACAATGCCGATGGTGTGGATGATGACGGTGACGGATACATTGATAATTACTTAGGTTGGGATTTTGACGGTGATGATAATAACACACAAATACTAGGCAGCGATCATGGCGTGCATGTTGCCGGTTGCGCTTCTCCATCCACTGATAATGTAGATGGAGTTGCAGGTGCTGGTTTTGCCTGCAAAATATTGCCAATCAAAGCCGGTGATGGTGGCACAATTGCTTTCGGTTACCAAGGCATTGCTTATGCTGCAGATCACGGAGCATCTGTTATTAACTGTTCATGGGGAGGGCCAGGCGGAGGCCAGGCAGGTCAGGATGTGATTGACTACGCAACCATTAATAATGATGCATTGGTCGTTGCGGCAGCCGGAAATGATGCTGTAGAAGATCTTTTTTATCCGGCCAGCTTCAATTACGTACTCAATGTAGCCTCAACAGCGCAGAATGATACCAAATCTGGTTTTTCTAATTATGGCTATGATATCGACGTTTGTGCTCCCGGTAGTAATATTTACGCGACTTTGAACAACACGTATGGATACAATAGTGGAACTTCTATGGCTTCGCCGGTTGCAGCAGGTTGCGTTGCACTGGTTAGATCCTACTTTTCTAATCTCGACGCATTGCAGGCAGGAGAACAACTGAAAGTTATGTGTGATGACATTTATCCGGTAAACAATTCTGCGTATGCTGATAAGTTGGGATCTGGAAGAGTAAATATATTTGCTGCATTGAATAACGGTATCAGCAAACCATCTATAGTAATGACGGAGCGTAATACAACAGATGGAAATGACGAAGCATTCGTAGTTGGAGACACAATTCAGATTTCTGGCATTTTCACCAACTTTTTAGCACCAACTGGCCCGGTTACAGGAACCTTAACCGCATCATCTGTAAACGTTAATATTGTAGATGGTTCAATTTCGCTGGGAGCATTTGGGCCTTTTGGTGATTCAAAAGACATCAACACGGATCCTTTACTAATTGAAATCCTATCTGGTGCCTCTTTCAATGAAAAAGTTTTATTTGAATTAGAATTGACGGATGGCAGTTATACCACGAGTATATTCTTTGACATTATTGTTAACGTGGATTACATCAACATCAACATCAACGATGTTGCCACTTCTATCACCAGCAAGAGCCTGATCGGATTCAACGACTTCAGTACACAAAATGAAGGGCTGGGTTTTATTTACCCCTACTCGAACCTCGGAACCGGAGATAATTTGTTATTCGATGGCGGGTTAATGGTTGGAATTTCAGGTAATGTGTCTGACAATGTGAGAAACACAGGTGGAGTTGACGATGATTTTACCTCCCTGAACAATGTCAGACGCCTGTCAGTACCCGTGTTTTCTGAATTCGATCTGGTAGGAGATTTTAATGACAACAATTCAGCTTCACCGCTTAATGTTGAGGTGCGTCACAGGGCGTATGCTTGGACTAAAGCGGGCCATAGAAAATATGTTATCGTAGAGTTCAGTATCAAAAACTATTCTGGAGGAATGTTAAATGATGTTTATGCTGGGATTTACACAGATTGGGACATCGCCACCTTTAGTAATAATGTTGCCGCTACGGATGTGTTGAGATATTTGGGATATGTGTATGATACAGATGTTAATGGCTATTATGCTGGTATACAAGTAATTTCGAACACGGGTTTTAATCACTATGCTATGTTCAACAATGAGATTGATGACCCAGGTGGAACCGGAGTGCATCCGAACAATAGCTATACTTCCGCAGATAAATACACAACCCTTAGCAATACGGTAACGAATGCTGGAGGCAGTGGAGCAGACGTTTCCAATGTTGTATCATCCGGCCCTTTTAACATCGCAGCTGGAGATTCGGTTTTTATGGCATTTGCTATAATCGCCGGAGACGATCTGGTCGACTTGCAATTGAGTGCAGATTCTGCTTATACTATGTACAATCCATGTACCGATGCCACCGGCACTGTTACCACAACTGCTGATAATTGCGGTTCTGGTAATGGCACAGCATCTGTTCAAATCAATTTTGGGTTACAACCATATACTTACGCCTGGAGCTCAGGTGAAACAACCAGTAGCGTAACAGGAAAGCTTGCAGGGGATTATCAGGTTACAGTTACAACGGCAAATGGATGCGTTGACATAGATACCGCAACAGTAACCGGTGCTCCTCCTATTGAAGCCACCACCAGTACAACACAAGCCAATTGTGGAGTAAATGATGGAGATGCGACGGTTACAGTGAGTACAGGTACATTACCTTATACTTACTTATGGGATAGTAACGCTGGTTCACAAACATCGTCGACTGCAACTAACGTAGGCGCTGGAGTTTATTCAGTTACGGTAACGGACGGTTTGGGTTGCACAAATACATTTACCGCAACGGTTAGTGATGCTGGTGCAGGAACACCAAGTGGAAGCGTTGATCAAAATGTTACTTGTAACGGTGGAAGTGACGGCCAGGCTAGCGTGAGCATGAGTGGAGGAACTCCAACATTCACCTATCTCTGGGATAATGGGTCTACAACATCTGCAGCTACCGGGTTGTCGGTTGGTGATGAGATGGTACAAATTACGGATGCAAGCGGTTGTATTACCTTTGCAACAGTTACCATAACCGAGCCCCTTGCAATAACGGCTACTCTCTCTGCTACGCTTGATAATGGCTCTGGAAATGGTACGGCCACAGCAACTGGAGGCAATGGTGTAGCTCCATATACCTACTTATGGGATGCAACAGCGCAGTCTCAGACAACAGAAACTGCCACAAGCTTAGGTCAAGGCACTTATTCTGTAACAATAACAGATGCCAATGGCTGCAGTTCAATATTCTCTGTTGTGGTGGGCTCCATAACAGGAATAAAAAATATCACTTCGGAAAACAGTTTGCACATTTATCCGAACCCGAATGATGGAAGATTCATTATTGCGTTAAGTAATCCCATGATGAATTCGTACCTCTTAGAAGTTAGAAATGCACTGGGGCAGGTGGTTTACACCGAACAGCTTGCAACCAACATCACCCTAATAAATTCTATCGATCTGTCATCATTAGATAAAGGAATCTATTTCCTTGCAGTCAGAGGTGGAGACAAAGATCTCATCCAAAAGATCATCCTGCATTAGGGAAGTACAAATTTGCGGAACGAGAAGGGGCAATATTCGAAAGGTTATTGCCTTTTTTCAATTGCGCTCAAGTTAACGATGGTGCCTGACATGCATATACCCGCCAATCCTTTTGCCACAGAATATTTTATCCATACCTTAAGATTATCTTGTTTAAAGTCCTCTGCCAGCTTTGTGGGCTGAAGCTTTTTACCCGAGTCAAGTACCAAAAGATGATCGCATCCATCCAGCGCCCTCATGTCTTTTATATAAGCACGTATATAACCTTCTTTTATAAAATCTTTGGTTGGAGCCGCTTCTGGCACAGTTGACTTGTCAGTGTTGTTGGCTGTGGACGTACTTGTTTTGTGGCTGCAGGATGTCAGCACAATAACAAATAGGCTTAAGAAAAGCTGCTTAATCATTGTTGCTAAGTGCTTTTCTCATGCTCACCTTTTCAGCAACGATGTCTCCAACTTTTTCCGACGCAATTCTATCCTGTTTCATAGAATCGCGATCGCGTATTGTGACCGTTCCATCCTCCATGGTCTGCTGATCTATCGTAATGCAATACGGGGTGCCAATTGCGTCCTGACGACGGTATCTTTTCCCAATGGTATCCTTTTCTTCATACCGACAGATGAAATCATATTTTAAAGAATCCATGATCTCCCTCGCCTTTTCGGGTAGTCCATCCTTTTTGGTAAGTGGGAAGACAGCAACTTTTGTGGGTGCTAAAAATGGTGGAACTTTTAAAACTACTCTTTCCGAACCATCTTCCAATTTCTCTTCAGTATACGAGCTCGATAACACCGCTAGGAAAGTACGATCGAGGCCAAGAGATGTTTCAACGACATATGGTATATAACTTTTGTCCTCCTCCGGATCAAAATACTGGAGTTTCTTGCCTGAAAATTCTTCGTGCTTTTTCAAATCGAAGTCAGTTCTCGAGTGAATACCTTCCAATTCTTTAAAGCCCATGGGGAAATTGTACTCTATATCGGTGGCTGCATCTGCGTAATGCGCCGGTTTTAGGTGATCATGAAATCGATAATTCTCCTCTCCAAAACCCATGTTCAGGTGCCATTGTAATCTTTCTTGTTTCCATTTTTCATACCATTCCATCTGGGTCCCTGGTTTTACAAAAAACTGCATTTCCATTTGTTCAAACTCTCTCATCCTGAATATGAACTGCCGAGCCACAATTTCATTTCGGAATGCTTTTCCAATTTGGGCAATACCAAATGGAACCTTCATCCTACCCGATTTTTGGACATTTAAGTAGTTGACAAATATTCCCTGAGCAGTTTCCGGCCGCAGGTAAATGGTATTGGAATCGTCTGAAACCGAACCCAGCTTTGTATCGAACATGAGATTGAACTGCCGTACCTCCGTCCAGTTTTTCGAACCGCTAACAGGACATGCAATCTCGAGATCTTCAATCATCTTCTTTAAATCCACCAGATCACTGTCTTCGAGTGCCTTCTTAAATCTAGCATTGAGTTTTTCAATCTTATCTGCGTTTCTCAATACATTGGGATTTGTGTTGCGAAACTGCTCCTCATCAAAGCTATCCTCAAACTTCTTCTTCCCTTTCGCAACTTCTTTCTCAATTTTCGCCTCAACTTTCGCAATGTAATCCTCGATCAGAACATCTGCCCTGTATCTCTTTTTAGAATCCTTGTTGTCGATGAGCGGATCGTTAAACGCGTCCACATGTCCTGAAGCCTTCCATATGGTTGGGTGCATAAATATTGCGGCATCCAGCCCTACAATGTTCTCATGCATTTGGACCATAGATGCCCACCAATACTCCTTGATGTTGTTCTTTAGTTCAACTCCATTCTGTCCATAATCATAAACAGCGCTAAGGCCATCATAAATCTCACTCGAAGGAAATACGAAGCCGTATTCTTTAGAATGGGCGATTATTTTCTTCAATAAATCGCTTTTATCCGCCATTTTATAAAACTCGATTAAATAATTTTTGTAAAACTAACCATAATGTAATAATTGAAACTGTGTATATGTATTCGTGTTTGTGTTATAAAAATCGAGTATGGATACTGCAAAATAAACATCACTTGCAAGTAAAAAATTATAACATTAATAGAGCCATCTAACTGCATGAAGTGTTGGCTCTTATGCCTTCAAACCGCCACTTTGTTAATAACTTGTTTTGATTGTTGATGAAATTAGATTGACAAGTTTTGGTTTTTTTTCAACTTTTGTTCACCGTTAAGGTCCAAATAAAGCCAGTTCTTGAAATACTTGATATTGAAGGGTTTACGGCCCCTTAGTGGAGATTTTTTCGCTAGAATTTAAGATAGAAGTCAATTAAATAACAATAAATAGCATTATGGAGGTACAAACAATCAAAGAACAAGAAGCTGCAGCACATGCACTAAATGAGCGCAAGACACCCAGTCTAATTGAGCCCATTCTAGAAGAAAATAAAAATCGATTTGTACTATTTCCTATTCAACACGACGACATTTGGGCATTTTACAAAAAGTCTGAAGCCAGTTTTTGGACAGCGGAAGAGATAGATCTTTCGAACGACATGACCGACTGGGATAACAAACTCAATGACGACGAAAGATTTTTTATAAAAAACGTGTTGGCATTCTTTGCTGCTTCTGACGGCATTGTAAATGAGAACCTGGCGACCAACTTTCTGAATGAAGTTCAATATACTGAGGCCAAGTTTTTTTATGGATTTCAGGTAATGATGGAAAACATTCATTCAGAAACGTATTCCTTACTTATAGACACCTACATTAAGGACCCAAAAGAGAAGCATGAGCTCTTCAATGCAATTGACACGCTCGATTGTGTTAAGAAGAAGGCTGATTGGGCACTGAACTGGGTAGACAGCGAAAGTTTTGCCGAACGCATCGTTGCATTTGCAGCAGTTGAAGGAATCTTTTTCTCCGGTAGCTTTTGCTCTATCTTCTGGTTAAAGAAAAGAGGATTGATGCCAGGGCTCACCTTTTCCAACGAGCTAATTTCTAGAGACGAAGGAATGCATTGTGATTTCGCATGCTTACTGTACAACCGGCACATAAAAAATAAGCTGTCAAAGCCCCGATTGGAAAAGATCATCACCGATGCTGTTGCCATAGAAACAGAATTTGTGAACGACTCATTGCCTGTTAAGCTAATTGGAATGAATGCTGATCTGATGACGCAGTACATTCAATTCGTCGCTGACAGGCTTTTGATGGAGCTCAGTAATGACAAAGTTTATAATGTTGGCAATCCATTCGATTTTATGGAACTAATCTCCCTGCAAGGAAAAACCAACTTCTTTGAAAAGAGAGTTGCAGAGTACCAAAAATCCGGAGTGATGGGATCTAAAGAAGACAATACCTTTTCACTCGACGAAGACTTTTAACAAATTATAGCAGAACAGACGACTCAATAAATCATAACCCTCAACCCGACACACGTATGTATGTAATTAAAAGAGATGGCAGAAAAGAATCAGTAAAGTTTGATAAAGTAACTGCTAGAATTAAAAAGTTGTCATATGGATTAGATCCCCGAGTAGATCCTGTGGAGGTTGCCATGAAAGTTATTGAAGGAATTTATGAAGGGGTTACCACTACTGAACTGGACAACTTAGCGGCAGAAGTGGCAGCGTCTTTTACAACCAGGCATCCAGACTATGCGCTGCTCGCATCACGTATTGTGGTGAGCAACCTTCACAAAAACACCAAGAAATCCTTTTCTGCAACAATGACGGATTTATATAACTACATAAATCCAAAAAACGGAAAGAAGGGGCCTATGATTGCTGATGATGTATATGACATCATCATGGAAAATTCCGAGTTGCTTGATTCTACGATTATCTATGACAGAGATTTTGATTACGATTTCTTTGGATTTAAAACACTGGAAAGATCTTACCTGCTAAAAATAAACGGCGAAATTGCTGAACGACCTCAGCATATGTTGATGCGGGTTTCAATTGGTATTCACAAGGACAATATTGACCGTGCTCTTGAAACATATGAGTTGATGTCGGAGAGATGGTTCACACACGCAACCCCTACCCTTTTCAATGCGGGCACGCCTAAGCCTCAAATGTCATCCTGCTTCTTACTCACCATGAAAGAGGATAGTATTGATGGTATTTACAAGACCCTTGAACAATGCGCTAAAATATCACAGTCAGCTGGTGGAATTGGCTTATCAATTCACGATATACGGGCCACGGGTTCCTACATCAATGGTACCAATGGCACATCTAATGGAATTGTTCCCATGTTGAAAGTTTTTAATGACACAGCACGATACGTGGACCAAGGTGGTGGAAAGAGAAAGGGTTCCTTCGCTATATATATTGAACCATGGCATGCAGATATATTTGAATTCCTCGATTTGAAAAAGAACCACGGAAAGGAAGAACAAAGAGCCAGGGATCTTTTTTACGCGCTCTGGATACCTGATTTATTCATGAAAAGGGTTGAGCAAGATGGTGAGTGGTCATTGTTTTGTCCTAATGAGGCTCCGGGTTTATCCGATTGCTTTGGAGAAGAGTTTGAGAAATTGTATACCAACTATGAAAGAGAAGGCAAGGCCAGGAAAACAATTAAGGCCCAAAAATTATGGTTTGCAATTATGGATTCTCAAATTGAAACGGGCACCCCTTACATGCTCTTCAAGGATGCTTGTAACAGCAAATCCAACCAGCAAAACCTGGGTACAATTAAATCATCTAATCTGTGTACTGAAATAGTTGAGTACACAGCGCCAGACGAAGTTGCTGTTTGTAACCTCGCTTCTATTGCGTTACCAAAATATATTGTGGACGGTGAATTTGATCATCAACGATTATTTGATGTTACCTATGTAATCACTAAAAATTTGAATACGGTAATCGACAATAATTTCTATCCAATTCCAGAAGCGAGAAATTCGAACCTGCGTCACCGGCCTATCGGTATAGGAGTGCAGGGATTGGCAGATGTTTTTATCCTGATGAGATATCCATTTGATTCTGCGGAAGCAAAAGAACTAAATAAGGAGATTTTTGAGACGATTTATTACGCGAGTATGACAGCTTCTAAAGATCTCGCGAAGGAATTGGGACCCTATGAAACATATGAGGGTTCACCATTGTCAAAAGGAATTTTCCAATATGATTTTTGGAATGTCACTCCTTCTGCAAGATGGGAATGGGATCTGTTGAAAGAAGAAGTAGCTAAATACGGAGCACGCAATTCATTGCTGTTGGCACCTATGCCCACTGCTTCTACTTCACAAATCCTCGGTAACAACGAATGTATCGAACCCTACACATCCAATATCTACACAAGGCGAGTGCTCTCAGGAGAATTTGTGGTAGTTAACAAGCACTTATTAATGGATCTGGTTAAACTCGGTCTTTGGGATGACACGTTGAAAACAAAGATTATAGCAGCCAATGGCTCTGTTCAGAATATTGAGGAAATTCCGGACAATATAAAAGCCCTCTATAAAACTGTTTGGGAATTGAGCCAGAAGGCAATCATAGATATGGCGGCTGATAGGGGAGCCTATGTTTGCCAATCGCAATCTCTGAACATTTTCATACCCAATCCGAATTTTGCCAAGCTCACCTCCATGCACTTTTACGGTTGGAAAAAGGGGTTGAAAACGGGAATGTACTATTTGAGATCTAAAGCCGCAGCAGATGCCATTAAATTTACCGTTGATAAAAAGGTGTTGGAGCAATCCGTTGGAAAGACGAGTAAAGTGTCGAAAGAGGCCACTGCTGTAACTTCGGTGAACACCCCGACTCCATCAACTACAGATGTTCAAGAGAAGGTTAAAACTACAGAAGAAATACCCGTAATGACTTCTGTGAAGCAAGCTGTACCAGTAGAAGCGAATAGCGGACAGGAGGCTCAGATTCAACAGACTGTATCTGTAGATCGGGCTGCAATTATTCTTGAACAGCAACGCCAGGCCGAGATCGACGCTTGTTCTATCGACAATCCGGACGATTGCGAAATGTGTGGTTCGTAATCAAGATCCTCTAATGAGGCTGTCCAAAAGCAGCGTTAATTAACCGCTAAGAACGCTAAGGCATCGCAAAGTTCGCAATGCCAAAACTACTACTAACACTTAGCGACCTTTGCGTAATCGTTGCGAACCTTGCGGTTAAAATTGAATTGTACTTAGTCCAACAGTTTTTGTCACTACTACTACTTTTATTTTTAAAAAGTACATTTGCAAACCTATACTGGTAATTTCCTATGAAGAACCCCTTGAATAGAAAATTTCTACTGCTATCCGTATTTCTTTTACTCACACTTGTATCGTTAGCACAGGTCAAAGTAAAGGGCACCATCAAAGATGATAATACCGGAGAAACCATCGTTGGTGCCACTGTTATTCTAAAAGGATCTACTACAGGTGGGCTAACTGATATTGATGGGAAATTTGAATTTATAGTTCCCGAATCTCCACCTTTTGTTTTGGTAGTATCCTATCTTGGTTTTCAAACCCAGGAATTTAAGGTCACATCACCGAATCAGAAAATTCAAATCGGGCTTTCCACTGATGAAGTACTCATGAGTGAGATAGAAGTAGTCGGCGACAGGATATCCGAGAAACAAAAGCAATCTCCGCTGACAATTGAATCGATGGATATATTGGCCATCAAGGAAACTCCAGCGTCTGATTTTTACGAAGGGTTGGGGCAGCTGAAAGGTATCGATCTGACTACTGCCAGCATAGGATTCAAAGTTATCAACTGCAGAGGATTTAACAGCACTTCCCCAGTGAGATCTTTACAGATCATAGATGGAGTTGACAATCAATCACCCGGTCTAAACTTTTCTTTGGGTAATTTTTTGGGAGCTGCGGAAATTGATGTGATGAAGATGGACATAATAGTGGGCGCAAGTTCCGCTTATTACGGGCCCAATGCATTCAATGGTGTCATCAGCATGACAACCAAAAATCCCTTTCAGTTTCCAGGTTTGACTGTGTTGGCTAAAGTGGCCGAACGCAATCTTTTGGAAACATCCGTTCGTTATGCCCATGTTTTTCAAAATAAAAAAGGAGAGGATAAATTTGCGGTTAAGTTCAATTTGCTCTTTATGAGAGCCGATGATTGGGAAGCAGAAAATATGGATACGGCTTCCGGTTCATTGGTTGGAGTTAACAATCCTGGAGGTTACGATGCAGTGAACCGCTATGGAGATGAGAACCTGAGCACCAGCAACAACAATGCTTCGAGTACAACTGGCCAAATTACCAATCCCGGATTAGGAGTATGGCATCGAACCGGATATGTCGAGAAGGATCTGGTGGATTATAATGCGAGAAATGTTAAGCTGGGATTGGCATTTCATTATAAATTAAAACCTGATGTAGAACTGATTTATGCATCCAATTTTGGAACGGGCACCACTGTTTACCAGGGAGATAATCGCTATAGCTTGAAAAACATCTTGTTTTTTCAAAATCGGCTGGAGTTGAGAAAGAAAGACAAATATTTTATCCGTGCCTATGCCACCAATGAGGATGCCGGAAAATCTTACGACGCGGTATTTACTGCCTTTTTGCTTCAGGATGCCGCCAAAGATGATGCCTCATGGAGTAAGGATTATCGAAATTACTGGGGCAACAATATTATTCAGGGTGCACCATTGTTAGACCTTCCGGGGTTTCCTATTTATGTATTTCCAGATCCTGTTCTCGATTGGTTAGATTCGGCAAATGTCATTATGGAATTATATCCCGACTCTTTAACAGCCTGGCACCAGCGAGCACGTGATGATGCAGACAATAGCGGAGGCACTCCGTTTTATAAGCCAGGCACTGCAGCATTTGATTCAGCTTTTAAATCGATTACCAGTATACCTCTTTCTAAGGGTGGAACCCGGTTTGTGGATAAATCTGCGCTGTATCACCTTCATGGACAATACAAATTCACACCCGAATTTATGGATATAACAGTTGGAGGAAACTTCAGGTTGTATATTCCGAACTCAGAAGGAAGTATATTCAGTGATACGGGTGATGTGAGAATTACCAATTATGAATATGGGGTTTATGCAGGCTTGGAAAAAAAGATATTGGATGAAAAAGTCAAGCTAAATCTCACTTCCAGGTTAGACAAAAATCAAAATTTCGATTTTGTGATGTCACCGGCACTATCTGTTGTGTACACTTACAGCAAAAATCATATTGCTCGGTTGTCCTTTTCGTCGGCAATCAGGAATCCAACACTCGCTGACCAGTACTTGTATTACAATGTAGGGAGAGCTATTCTGGTGGGAAACATCAAAGGCAGAGATTCACTGGTTACAGTGTCCTCTTTGGTTGAATTCCTCAACAGCGGAAACAATCCTGACACCCTGGTGTATTTCAATGTAGCGCCAGTACGTCCTGAAAAAGTCAAAAGTATAGAGATTGGTTACCGTACAACCTTGTTCAACAGAATCTACCTGGATGCAAGCTATTATTTTAGCTGGTACAAAGATTTTTTGGGTTATAAAATAGGGATAGATGCTAAGTTAGATGATAGCCTTGGTACATTGAGCAGTGCACAAGGTTACCGCGTTGCAGCCAATAGTGATGATATGGTTACAACACAAGGGTTTTCGGTTGGCATCAACTATTTTTTCAAAAAGTTCTTTGCCATTAACGGCAATTATTCCTGGAACAAGATCGATCTGCGAGGTTCAGAAGATCCAATAATTCCAGCATACAATACACCTGAACACAAGTTCAATATAGGAATGAGCGGCCGGGATATTATTATCAAAATAGGAAGCTTTCGGTTGTCCAGGCTGGGGTTCAGCGTAAATTACAAGTGGATTGAAGGATTCAAATATGAAGGATCACCGCAATTTACCGGGTTTGTGCCTACCTACGATATGCTGGACATGCAGATCAACAAGTATTTTCCGAAGTTACACATGACCGCCAAGCTGGGGGCGTCGAATATCTTAAACAACAAACAATTTCAGGTTTATGGTGGCCCGAGAATAGGGCGTATGGCTTATTTTTCGATATTGGTAGAGCTGGACCCTTTCAAGAGAAAAAAGAAGAAAGAAGATTCTGAGGAGCTAGGATTTCTCCCCGCAAGCTCCTTCAATGGAACTTATCCACTGCTTGATTAGTTCTACTCCCTCTTTGTGCACCAGTCTTCTGCCCAGTTCCGGCATCATTATTCCAGGGTTCGTCGATTCCATTCGGAAAGGAAGTATGGATTCCTCCGGTTTGCCCGGCACAATATCATAGAGCCTTCCACCTGATCCTTGTCCGGCTGCTACAGGTGATTTGCATATCCCTAAATGTGCAGGTTCTTTTTCAAAGACGGTTAAGTAAAGTCCTGTCGTGTGGGCTGGCCCTTTCCGATTGTGGCAAGTACCGCAATTCACTTCTAAATAGGCCATGGCCCTCTCTTCCAAAGTTCCAGCGTCTTCATCATCCCATTTCGCAATTTTTGGGATTTGCTCTCCATTTGGTACGTTGGTCAAGTAGCCCATTTCACTCCACCTCTCCAATTGATTTTGAACTTTCCCGTCATAATCGTGGTCTGAATTGATATTTCTTGCCTTCGGTCCAATTGGCAAGAATTTACCGCCCCCCACATGGCAACCTTTGCATTGGTTTTTGTTGGGGATGATGTAAGGAGTTTCCACAACTTCTCCGGTTAGCGACTTCCATTTAACCTGTTCGACTCCACCAGCTATCTCCAACACCGCCTCTGTCTGTTCGTCATTCCAGATATAAGCAAGGGCGTCCCATCCATCTGTACGATTGACCAATAACCTGGTTTCCATGATGCGCCTGCCCTGTGATTCATCTGCAAAGTCATGTGGGAAATAAAAATTCTTAATCAGCACAGCTCCAACCGGAAAGTCAAACACCTCCTTTTCATTGTAGGTAGCGCTGGTGCCTTCAGGCATCCAAACGAATCTGAGCTTCTTTGCATAATCCGAAAAGAGGGGTGTAATTATATCAAATGGCAACACGCGATCATTCGGGATTAGCTCCGCCATTTTTCCTGTAAACAGATTGTACTCAGATAAATGTTTGAATGCCGGGATATTAACATCGAGGTTAACGCCCTGGGTAATTATACCACACCTTGGAAGCCAAACCAACAAGAAAAGTACACCGAATAGGGTGATTGTATATTTATAGGATTTTAACACCTTAGGAACTGAGTATAGCTTCTACAGTTCCACCCGATCAAATGACGGATGCTCGCAATTGTAATTCTCAATATCCGTTTGTATATTCTGGAAGCCCGTAGCCGCATTTATATTGGCAAATCGAATGGTTCCATTGTCTTTTATACATAACCGGGCCTCATCCATTAGCGTTCCATCTTCATTAACAAGTTGCGGATTAATCATGCCATCAAAAACAATTTCCGGAGTTTCACCGCCAAAAATATCTGCTATCAACCTGCCTAAGGGCCTTGTGGTATCTGGCATTGCGGCAGCTTGCGCAAAATTGTTGTTATGAATATAAATACCTGAAGAATAAGGATTGTACAATGAATCCTCAAAAGGTTTTTGCGTAATGAGGTAACTCACAATAGCCATACTGGTGGTGATATGATCCACAATTTCGTTTTCAAATACATCAACTTGTCTGGTCGACATAATAAGAATGCCCGTTCCGGCAGGAACCAATGCAACTGTATTTCCCAAAGGCGAAAAGTTAGGAAAGTTGTTGTTTCTGATGATGTTGTGATGCAGACTGATAAGATGTCCATTTTTTAGAGGTAACTCCGGCAAATCAAATAGAAATATGCCACCTGAATTATCATAAGCTTCATTCTCATAAGCCTCTGCGTTTATACAGTTCTCAATTTCGATACCTGCAACATTGTTAAAGGCAACGTTGTTTCTTATTATTACATCTATTGATTGGCCCACATAGATGCCTGCGTCCGAAGCACAACTCGCTCTGCATCCTTCAATCAACACCTTTTTACATGAAACTGGATAGATACCATATGCTCCATTTGCAGAATCAGGGCCATTTGTCCAGGTAACTCCTATATTTCGCAGCGTAACGCCTTCCGAATCCTGCACTTTTAGCGCATCTCCTTTGGTATCCTGAATTGTTAAATCAGCTATTGTAACATTGTTTGCTGTAATTTTTAGTCCTTCCGCTCCTTCTATCTGATTTTTGAAGGATAAAATAGTCTTGTCCATCCCAGCCCCTTTGATAGTGACATTGGCTATTCCGTCCAATGAAATGGATCGGGTGAATTCAAAAGTTCCCTCCGGGATTTCTATGATGTCACCCTCTTTGGCGTTGATCAATTGCTCCTGGAGTTCTTTTTGATAATCAACGGTGGTTTCTTCCTCAGCCACCTGCTCATTGCAGGAAATTGCGAATGACCCAAGTAAAAAAACTGGGATAAGATATAAAGCACGTTTTCGATTGATTGTACAATTCATAACACAAATTTTAGATCGTGGATTAACTCAGAATTAATATTGGCTCCCCACTCAATTTAAAAAGGGAATCAAATATAAATAAATTATGCATGCATACTTGTTTAGTCGAAGTTTTTCGTACTTTTGTCGCGAATTTCAGGAATCAAATAACAATTAATTAAAAAATTATGAAAAAATCTTTACTCTTAACATTGATAATGGCCGTTTGTTTCGGCTTTACTTTTGCACAAACAAATCTCGATCTGGAAGCATGGTCTTCAAACGGGTTTGGAGGTGAAGACCCAGATGGCTGGGGTACCCTAAATGGATTTATGGCTTTGGGAGCACCTCAATCAACCTGGAAAGAAACCACAGATCCAGGAGAAGCGCTGGCCTCTGCTAAATTGGAAAGCCTACATTTCCCCGGAGCTACTACTTTCGGAGCGCCTTCTGATACAGTCGGAGCAATGTTATCTATTGGCGGCCCTCCTGGATTCGGGCCTTTGGGTATCGCTTATACTCAAAAACCTGTGTCGGTGGACTTTATATACAAAGCAAATCCTCTTGGTAATGATATGGGAGTGCTTGTTGTCGAATTAACACACTGGGACGGATCACAGACCATAACCGATGGACAGGGCGTAATGATGTTTGGAACTCAAGTTACTTCATGGACTTCGGCAAGTATCTGTATCACGTATATGACCGGTGATACACCCGATACTCTGAAGATCATGGCCGCTTCAAGTGCTCTTATGCTTGGAATACTGCCGAGAGGATTGGAAATGCCTGGTAGCCAACTGTTTTTAGATGATTTTGCCATTAATCTTCCGGGAGCGCTAACAGCTTCAATCACAGGTTTAACCAATGTTGATTGTAATGGAGATTGTGACGGGACTATATCTGTCGCTGCAAGTGGCACTCCAGGTTATACATATTCCTGGACAAATGGTGATAACACTGACACAGCTGACAGTTTGTGCGCAGGAATGTATTCAGTATTTATTACTGATGGAAATGGAGATAAAGCTTGTTTGACCGCTCCGATATCTGAGCCTACCGTTATTTCAACAACAATGGGTTCGGCAGATGAAACTTCAGCAGGTGCAAATGATGGCTCTGCCTCTGTATCAGCAGGTGGTGGTACTGGCACGCTTACTTATTCGTGGAGTCCGGGCGGAGCAACTACTGACAGCGTTTCGGGACTTACACCTGGTATGTACACCGTAACTGTAACTGACTCCAACAATTGCAGTGTTATGGATTCTGTTGTTGTTAATTCAGCAAATTCTGCTCCGACCGCAACTGATGATATGGCGACCACGGATTCTTTGGTTTCTGTAACCACAGATGTAGTAGGAAATGATTCCGATCCAGACTCTGACCCGTTAACAGTAACAATTCTTACTCAACCGGCTAATGGTACTGCATCTGTTGTTGGCGACAGCATCATGTATACTCCAAATGCAGGTTTTGTTGGAATGGATACTGTATGGTATCAGATTTGTGATGACGGATCACCTGCTTTATGCGATTCTGCAATGCTGGTAATTACCGTAAACTCAGTTGTTGGAATTGAGAACCTGACTTTTAGTTCAACATTCATTCTTTATCCAAATCCGGTATCATCCGGGATTTTGAATATTGAAATGTCTTTTGCTGGTGAGGCCACTTTTGTCATCTTTGATATGATAGGCAAGCAAATAAAGGGCGTAACACTAAAGGATTATCTTAATCAGGTGAACGTATCTAGCCTCTCTAATGGTACTTATATGTACCAGGTTACCGACAAACTAGGTGCGGTGTTGGCCAATGGCAATTTTACTGTCATTAAATAATTCCGTTTAACTCAAAATATGCCAGGTTTTGCTAACCGTATTTAGGAGCAGGCCTGGCATATTTTCTTTCATTAAATCTTTGAACTATGAAACGATCTATTCAATTCGCCTCATTATTCTGCTTACTGTTAATCACGATTAACAGCATAGCGCAAACGAGGTACCAGGATGAAGTGTTTACAAGTGTAAGCGTAACCTCCGATGTTGTATACGGAAATAATCTTTGGTGCACGATGTTGGGTGATTGCAGCACACTCACTGCCAAAGACATTTTAATGGATGTTTATGAGCCTGTAGGAGATACTGTTGGCAACGCCTTTTATGATGCTGAAAGGCCGTTGATTATCATCGCACATACAGGGAATTTCCTCTCACGTGTATTAAATGGAGCACCCACCGGTTTTAAAGATGACAGCGCTGTGGTGGAAATGTGTTCGCGCTTTGCAAAAAAAGGATATGTTGCCGTAGCCATGTCTTACCGCCTGGGATGGAATCCTACAGCTGTTGGTATACTAGGACTGCCTATCAGGACAGGTACAATCATAAATGCTGCCTATCGTGGTGTGCAAGACTCACATACCTGTATTCGTTTCTTCAAAAAAGACGTTGATTTGAGCGGCAATACTTACCGGATCGACTCCTCTAAAATCGTATTGGGCGGGATAGGCACCGGCAGTTATGTTTCATTTGCCTTTGCTTCCTTTGACAGATTTGAAGAAATATATTTAAATAAATTTATAGATTTCAGCGGGATCTTTTGCCAACCTATGCCATGTCCATATATTGACACGTCACAATCAGGTGATTTCAAAAGTTTGTTGGCCCGGCCAATGAACACGCCAAATCATGTGGGGTACAGTTCTGATGTTGATATGGTATTTAATCTGGGGGGTGCGATGGGAGATTCTTCCTGGTTGGAAATTGGTGATGTTCCGATAGTTTCATTCCACAATCCTAAAGATGCAAATGCTCCATATGGATATGGAGGCGTTTTTGTTCCCACTACCGGTGATTTGGTGCTCAATGCCAGTGGGAGTAGTGACGTAATCAGGAGGTCAAATTATTTGTGCAATAATAACATTTTCAAGATGCCGCCTGCTTTTACAGATATCTATTCAACTCGGGCGAATGCACTCAATACTAGCGGGAACCTGACCAATGAAGCCGGTATTCTGAACCCAAATGACGGTGATGAGGGCTTGTACCCTTTTGTTACCCCAGCTCCAGGAACAAACACATGTACCGACCCTGCACCACCTAACAATGTGTTGGTGGAATCGGAGCAAGGCAGCCCCTGGGATTGGTGGGATGAAACCTGGTATAGCAATATAGCAGTTGTTCTCGGAAAAGATGGCCCTTTTGAAGTTTGTAAGGCCCGTCTGAGCAATCCTGATATGTCAGCAGCAAAAGGAAAAGCTTATATGGACACTATCGTGGGATATTTAACGCCGCGTATTTACCGGATTTTATTTGAAAACGTATCTGATACTGGTTGTACTGTCCCTATTTGGGCAGGAATTGATAATGTTAAATTATCGAGTTCAAATACGTTTAATCTCTTTCCCAACCCTTCAAGTTCATCTGTTACGATTACCAGTTCGACAATGCTTGTTAAAGGCATTGAGCTTTATGATGTTACGGGAAGACTGGTGTTCAAGGTGAACAACATCAATACTAAATCCTACACATTTGAAAGAGGAGATCTTGTTAATGGATTGTATTTTGTGAAGATAAGAACTGAAGATGGTGAAATGGATATGAAGATTCTATTCCAGTAAGAATTACCTATTGAGTATCAAAATCCCGCACTTATGCATAAGTGCGGGATTTTTTATACACTCAATTTTTTGAGAACCATTGGCATTCCATTTTTGGGGCGCAGTGTAACCAAGGGCTCGATGGCCACATGGAAACCCTCTTTCACTGAAAAGCTATAGCGCTGACATATGGATGCCAATACCAACTGCATTTCCAGCATAGCAAAATTGGTTCCTATACAGTAGCGTGGCCCCCCTCCAAAGGGGAAATAGCAATAACGATCTCGTTCCTTCGATCTCTCTTCCGAAAATCTATCTGGGTCAAAAGTTTCCGGGTCCTTCCAATATTTTGGATCTCGGTGCATCACATAAGGGCACATCATCATTTGATCGCCTTTATTTATTTCGAAGTCACCAATTGTATCATCTCCAATTGCAGCGCGCTCTATTATCCAGGCAGGCGGGTATAACCTCATGGATTCCTCCAACACCTGGGTTGTGTATTTCAAGTTCCGGGAGTCTTCCAAACCAGGAGTTCTGCCATTGAGCACCTCTTTTATCTCTGCTCTTAATGTTGTCATTACCTCAGGATGAGTAGAGAGAAGGTACAGCGTCCAGGTAAGGGCGTTGGCGGTTGTTTCATGGCCGGCAACAAATATTGTCATCACTTCATCCCGCAACTGTTCCGCTGACATTTTTTCACCTGTGTCCTCATCCTCCGCTTCCATGAGCATAGATAAAAGATCCTCACCAGATGAAGTACCAGAGATTCTATCCTCTATTATCTTATTAATTACATCATCAATCACCTTGCGCGCCTTTTTAAATCCCAAGTTTTGAGAAGTGGGTACCCACAGAGGCAGGTCAATAGCGCTATGCACCCTTCTGAATATATCCTGCACCAAATATCCCAAAGAGCTCTCCAGATCCATAGAACTCATTTTGAGGTCCTTACTCAGCAGCGTTTTGCCAACAATACGCAGGGTAAGTGCCATCATCTCATGATGCATATCTACCTCATTATTTCCATTGACAATACGTTTCTCCCATTCTGCCATCATATCACTGGTATCACCAGTCATGGTTTCGGCAAAAGAGGCAATTTTATGTTTGTGGAATGCAGGTTGAGCCAGCCTTCTTTGATGAAGCCAAAATTCTCCCTCGCTGGTGAGAAGGCCCTTGCCGAGAAACATTTTCAAAAACTTGTATTTGACACCTTTGTGATAATTCTTGTTGTTCACCTGGAGCACATGCTGAACATACTCAGGTTTAGTGAGAAAATAAATATTCAAATTCAAGACCTTGAAATAGGAAAGATCCTCAAACTCGCTGGCAGTTTTCGTCAAAAACCCGGTAGTGTCCTTAGCGATTTTCAGGGCAACTCCAATAATCGGCGCACCTTTTGGGCCCGGTGGCCTCAGGCGTTTACCAGGCATGGTTTGGAGATATTTTGACTTGAATTCAAGTTAAGCATCAATTTCATCATTTTGTTTTGAACATTTGAACATTTGAACAATCGAACATTTGAACTAAGAACCGATACCTATCGGTTGATAAAGTAACCACGACTTCGCTGTTCTCCATTCTATTGTTCAATTGTTCGTTTGTTCATTTAGCGATCGGAATAAACGCGGATGACATATGACGTTTTTAGTATAACTTCATATTATACATCCACCCAGTCACCGTGATGCTTGATAAGGCCTATGAGCGCATCAACAGCCTCCTCAGCAGGAATATTTCGTTGAACCACCTCCATTCCCTTGTACAGCGTAATTTTATCAATTCCTGTACCCACATAACCATAGTCTGCATCCGCCATTTCGCCCGGCCCATTCACTATACAGCCCATAATACCAATTTTTACTCCTTTTAAGTGATCCGTTCGAGCTCTTATTTTCGCCGTAGTTTCCTGAAGGTCAAACAAGGTTCTGCCACAGGATGGACATGAAATATACTCTGTTTTGGAAATTCGAGTTCTGGTAGCTTGCAAGATGCCAAAGAGTGTGCTGTTAATTTTTTCAGTACCAACTTTCGGATTATTTATCCATACACCATCACCGAGGCCATCTAATAGCAATGCTCCCAAATCTGTCGCTGCTGAGAGCATTGTTTCCAGCTCAGAATCGCTTTCGTAATTCCTCCTTAACAATACAGGTGTATTGCAATTCTGTTCATTCAAACGGAAAAACATTTCACGCTGTTCTGCCATGCCATGTTCATTGTTGGTTTCGAACATCAATACAATCGTTTTGTCAGCCTTCACCCTTTCGATGAAGCTCTCAGTAAGCGAATGAATATCAACGGCAATGAAATTGATCTCATCTGATTTGTCCGTGCTATCAAAGTACTCCATCTCACAAAACAGGGGATATCGCCTCTCCTTACTTTTTGATTTTTCCCAGGCAGATGAATTCTGGATTATGCTCAATGTTCCAGGAATGTCAAATGACAGCGATTGATCAGCTGTATAAATAAAATCACAAGCCATATCAGATATATTCCATTTGTCTTCATCGGGCAAATAGGTATACCCAAGTCCTACCAAATCACTTTGATCAATACGAGTATAATGCCCTAGATCCGCTACTACCCTGGGTACATTATTGCCTCCAACTCCCTTTACGGCAACGGTATTTCGCTTCTGGTGCACGAATGGATCTAAGGAATAATTGGAAGCCGAATCTATCTTTTCATGAGAGCTTCGATTATCATAACGCGCTACAAGGGCCTTTGCAATGGGAATTTCAAATTCCGGCTCTTCAGTCAATGATACTCTTACTGTATCCCCTATTCCGTCTTCCAACAAAGCACCAATTCCAACCGATGATTTTATTCTTCCGTCCTCTGCCTCTCCAGCTTCTGTTACTCCGATATGAATGGGATAACTCATCCCATACTCCATCATCTTGTTCATCAACAATCGGTACGCCTGCACCATAACAATTGTATTGCTGGCTTTCATCGACAATACGATTTCGTGATAATTTTCCTCCTCGCAAATCCTGACAAACTCCATCGCTGATTCGACCATTCCCAAAGGTGTATCGCCATATCTGTTCATGATCCTATCAGATAGAGATCCGTGGTTGGTACCAATTCGCATGGCGGTTCCGTATTCCGCACAGATTTTTACCAGTGGAAGAAACTTAGTCCTGATGCGATCGAGTTCTTCCTCATACTGAGCATCCGAGTATTCTCGTACGGCAAATTTTTTCTTATCCGCGTAGTTCCCTGGATTGATTCGAACCTTTTCTACAATTCTGGCGGCCAATTCCGCCGCATTCGGTGTAAAATGTATATCGGCGATAAGAGGTGTCGTGTAACCCCGTTCCCTAATACCCTTCTTAATCGCTTCGAGGTTCTTTGCTTCAGTAATATTCGGCGCTGTTATTCGTACATAATCAGCTCCAGCTTCTATGATTCGAATAGATTGATCAATTGTTGCCTGGGTATCCAACGTTGGAGTCGTGGTCATTGACTGAATGCGGATCGGGTTATCCGCCCCCATGGGAACGTCTCCTATTTTAACCTCCCTGGTTAGAAACCTGGAATAGGATGTTAGAGAATTACAGTATTTGAAAGACGTGGGTTCAGAAGATATGTCTAATACCGATTGTAAAGACATGATCTTATTTAACTGATTTTAGTTTGTCGTTCACAACCTGCACCACCTTTTTCTGCGTTGCAATCTCTTTCTTTGAACCATCCTGGTCCTTGAGATTGGCTTCAATATCTTTCTTTGCCTGTTCTATGGCCTTTTTAGCATCTGCAATAGCTTTCGTGCTAGCGGCAATGCTGGCATGGAGTTTTACATTGTCCTTTACCAGTTTATCGAAGGTCTTCTCCTTCTTCTTCAGAGCTTTTTCCTCTTCCTTAATCTCGTCTGCGATCCCCGCCTTAGTGATTTTTATGGCAAAATCATAGACCATTTTCTCGGCTGATTTGTAACCGGGAGCAGAGCCGTTGAGGTATGCACCTCCGAGATTAAATGCAACGACTAACTTGACGGTGTTGTCTTTCACTTTCTCCGCTCGCGCATAAATATCAATCGTGTTTTCACTGATTGAGGTAATCTTACAGTTATCTGCAAATACTTCTTTACCAGACTTTACATTATCAGATTTATAACCCTTTATATGCGATTTCCACTGTTTTTGAACTTCCGATGCATCCGGATGGATAATTATTACAGACAAAGCGCTGTTATTTCCACCTCCAATACTCTCATTTGAAACAGATACTTTCGTTTTTTGAGCATAGGTCATTAGACCAATCGCAAACCCTATGGTAACTAAACACAATTTTTTCATAATATGATTTATTCGTTATCTGATGAATTACTACTTTCTAATGACGTGACACCTCCCGAAACAATGAATTTCATCACAATTGCTGCGGATACATCCAATGCTACTACGTTTTCCTTTGGCACAATATATTGATTACCCGACCACGCATACGAATGTGGAAGATATACCGCTACTTTGTCTTTGCTTATTCCCAGATTCGTGAGGTCACTTTGCGTGATGAATCCCAATTTTTGAACATCTGAGTCTTTCTCCAACTTCACAAGAACCGGTTGGTCAAAACTTTTCTTTGACCCAACAAATGCAGAAAGCAGATCTTTTACAGCCGAATATATAACCTTTATCAAAGGGGCCTTTTCAATAAGTTTTTCAAAGTAAGAAAACATGGGTTTAGCTATAATCGTCGATCCCAGCCAACCTAAGCCAGTTATCAATACGAGTATAACAAGCAAACCCAAGCCTGGAATTTCCCAAGGAAGCAAATCCCTCAGCAACCCATCGACCAGGTCAAACACTTTAAAGATTACGTATATCGACACCGCAATCGGTCCGATGAATAACAATCCTTGAAGGAAAAGACTAATCAACTTTTTCATATAGCGTCAATACTGGTAACAATTGTTCCTACCAAAGTTAAGAAAACATAAACGGAATTTGAATCCTCAACGCAATCTCCGATAAATATTGTGAATCCCTTGCAATTATTCCTTTTTGGGAAAAGAGTGGAAATTAATTATTCCTCGTAATCGAGAGGCACTACTTTGGTGTTTTTTGGTTGTCCCAAAATAACCATCGTCTGCATGTTGCCAATTTCTTCTATTTTACTGAGCTTATTGCTTATTAAATGTTCAAATGCAGGTATATCCTTAACCATAACTTTTAATAAGAAGTCACAAGTACCTGTGACCTGATAACATTCGACAATCTCCTCAATGTCCGCAATTTGCTCTGAAAAATTACTGATAAAATTATCCACCTGTCTTCCTAAAGACAATTGTATAAAAGCCATTATTCCCATCCCCAAAGTCGTTTCATCAACTGTAGCGTGGTATCCGGTAATAATCCCTGATTTCTCCAGCTTTCGCACTCTCTCCAAAGTAGGAGCAGGAGAAAGCCCTATTTCTTCAGATAACTGCAAGTTGGTGATCTTACCATTCTCTTGAAGTTTCTTTAAGATCTGCAAATCTGTTGAGTCTAACTTATTTTTCGACATTTAAAAATAATATTTGGTTATTAACGATGAATTGCCTTTGATTTCAGCTTCAAAAATAGGAATTTATTTAATTCTAAAAATTAAATTCTTTTTACGTTTGTTATTCAACAATAAATAAATCAGACGCTATCTGATCCGCGAATAATTTACCCTTTCCGGTAAGCGTGTATACAGCATTGGAAAAGAAAATCCAATCAGAGGCAAGATGGGGCAACATTTCACTTTTGCAATGAGCGGCAAATTCATCACCATAACTCTCTTTGATATGTTCGAGACTCAATCCCCAAATAGTTCGCAGTGACAGCATTACATAGTCATTGTATTTATCTGATGAGCTGAGTTCCTCTTCAGTAATGGCCAATTGACCTGCATTCAAATTTGCAATGTATTCATTGTTATTCGATACATTCGATCCTCTTGAATGCTGATTATAGGAATGTGCTGATGGCCCCAATCCAAGGTAGTCTTTTCCCTTCCAATAGTTGCTGTTGTGTTCTGCCATAAAGCCCTCCTTACAGAAACTGCACAGTTCATAGTTAACATAGCCTTCCTTTTCCAACATCTCTACAGAGATCTCAAAATGAATGTTTGATCGTTCGTCATCAATGTCCCGCACCTTTCCCTTTCTAATTTGATCGAATAATACTGTCTTGGGCTCAACAGTTAAGCAGTATGAAGATATATGAGGAATGTCGAGAGATACTACCTTTTCGATATTTCTTCTCCACTGCGCATCTGAAAGTGATGGCGTGCCATAGATAAGATCCACACTCAGGTTTTGAAATCCCGTATCCAGACTCTTCCTAAGCGCTAGTTCGGCCTCTTCGGCACTGTGCACCCTGTTCATATACACAAGATCTTCATCGTTGAAGGATTGTACTCCAATACTCAACCTGTTGACCATCGAAGCGCTCAGGTCTTTTAAATAGCCCTTTTTGTTTAGGTCTTCCGGGTTTGCCTCCAACGTGATCTCTGCTTTCGATTCTATGGTGTGAAATCTCGCTATCTCATTAATGATTTGGTCGATCTCACTTGCCTTGAGCAGGGAAGGCGTTCCTCCCCCGAAGTATATTGTAGTAACTGGCTCATCACCTAAATACGAAGATCTGAGAGAAATCTCTTTCATCAAGGCGGCCAGAAACGCGTCCTTGTTGTTAAGTGAAGTTGAAAAATGGAAATTACAGTAATGACAGGCCTGGCTGCAAAATGGAATATGAATGTAAATGCCAGCCAAGTTGATTAAAAATTATACGTTTCAATTACTTTTTCAGCACTATTCTGAACGTTGTTCCCTTACCTACCTCAGAACCCTTTACAAAGATCTTTCCTCCGTGATAATTTTCAATAATACGTTTGCACAATGACAATCCCAACCCCCAGCCGCGCTTTTTTGTAGTAAAACCGGGCTGAAAAATCTGCTTGTACATCGATTTGGCCATCCCTTTTCCAGAATCAATGATATCGATGTAAACAAATTGTGTCTGATCTGAGACTTTGATAGCTATTGTTCCAACCCCATTCATGGCATCAACAGCATTGCTTAAGAGGTTTTCAATAACCCATTCAAAAAGAGAAATGCTGATAGGCACATTCAGATCGGGAAAGTCGCTCAGGTTATCTGAGAATTCAACTTTTTTCGATACACGAGACTGCATATAGTGGATTGCCTCAGATAAGATGTCCTGTAAGTTCGTCGGTTCCAGTTTTGGAATAGAGCCAATTTTGGAGAAACGTTCCGTAATTGTTTCCAATCGTTTAACATCTTTTTCAAATTCCTTCAACGTCTCTTCATCTACTGATTTTGATCTAAGTACTTCCAACCATGCCATGATCGATGACAGAGGAGTTCCCAACTGATGGGCAGTTTCCTTTGCAAGGCCCATCCATACCTGGTTTTGCTCTGCCTTACGCGACCAGCTAAAAGCCAAATATGACACAATAATAAAAAGTGAGATCACGCCGAGCTGTACATAGGGAAAGTACTTGAGCTGAGTTAATAAATATGAGTTCTTGTAATATATATATTGAAAGTAATCTTCACCGATCGCCACTTCTATTGCTTCGTGCTCAGATTTCATAATCGCCAGCTGCTCTTCCAGGTAACCCTCCTCACTGACTTTTAGCGAATCCAGGTTCACAGATGATATAACGTTATCATCAGCATCAGCAAGGATTACGGGAACCGTTTCATTGTCAATAATTACCTTGAGGATAAAGGAAAGATCTGTTGAACTTTCAGCATTCGCAAGCTGTTTGGTAGCTTCAGCCCATAGCTCCACTTTTTTTCGTTCTTCGTGAGATAATTTCTGCGTAAGCTGATTCGTATACCAAAGGGACGTAATTCCGATCAGCACTGCCATTATCAGCAGCGAGTATTTCCAGGTTTGTTTTGTAGAATAAATGTTCAAAATTCTGCGAATTACAGCTTTAATCTCGATTGTTGACTTCATTTGAGCCTGAGAGTGAATCAGCTTCAAAGCCACTTGCTTCTGGCTTCTGGCTGCAACCTCTTACTCGAAACTCCCGTATTTCCAAATTACCTTTACTCACCACATATCTACCTCTTTACTTTTGAAATTTGATCTTATTCATTTCCCCTTAAGCTAATAATCGTCGTCATCCTCCTCTTCTTCCTCCTCTGGTGCATCTTCATCCCATTCAATAATAAAATAATCATCATTAAATTTTTCCCTTTTCTCCGCTTCGGTTTTGTCTTTGTTTAATGTTGTATCTTTTTTGAACCAACCAAATTCTTCATTGAGGATCTTCTTCAGTGTTTGCTTTTCCTTTTTGATGTCCTCTCCAATCTTTTTTATGGCGCTCTTTCGATCATACTTAATAATTGGATTGCTGGCCGTTCCCTTCATGGATAAAAACAACCACATTCCCAAGCCATCATCTTCTATAATACCGAACTCATTATTTCGCTTTTTCTTCCTGGATTTTTTAGCCAATAACTCAGGTAAATATACTCTTATTTTGTAATCGATGCGGTTGTCAAAACCATGCGTACCTGATGCGATTACATTCAATGCCGTAGATTTAATTTCCATTCTTGGGATGTAGATATTCCTGTTTTTTATCTCAATATCATTTTGAAGTGTTGAAAATCTCACATGCTTCAATTCAGCAACTTCAATATATTCAGAAAGAGCCATCATCGGTTCAAATTCCACCAGCTCTCCCCTGGTAATGGTAATGTTTGCTTTGGCGTATATTTTATCCATATCCGGTTTCAGCGCCAGGTCCCAAACAGAAGCGAACTGTACCGTCACATCAGCTTTGCCCTTCAGATGCTTATCTGTAATAGTAGATTGCCCAAAATTCTCAAATTGGTAGAACAACTTGGTAACATTAATTCCCCTTATATCCGCATCGCAAGTAATTAGAATGTTGTCGCTCCTGGTTCCATCAATTACACCCATTGCACTCACGGATCCATCCATTGCGTCAAATATTAACTCCTTCGCAATCAATTTCTTATTCTTTAGCATTACCACCCCTCTTATGTTTTGGCCTTCAAACCTCCTGAATTTCAACGCAGCGATCTTCAGCTTGAGATTGCTATTCACTCTTTCAGGAAAACGAAGGGTATAGGCTGTATCTGTAGAAGATGAAGAGCTATAATCCTTTAACAATTCATCCAAATTGATCTTATCAGAAGCAATTTCAGCACCTACAAAGAGCTTCTCATCCTCCAGCAACACGAAACTCAATAAATTTTTCAGATAGCCATCCAGAACCATATCTGAGCTTTCAATTTTGATAACCAGGCTCTCGATAAACACATCATTGTCGTTTAACGTGATTGTTCCGCGCTCCAGATGAATATCTGGTGTTTCCTCTCTCATTCTAATCCTTACACCCTCTAGTTCAATCGTACCTGAAAGATTCATTTTCCTAATATTTCTTCTGTTCAAGTCAGTAAGATATTTTACCCGCCCTTTAAAAGATGCCTCTATACTGGCCCGGCCGCTAAGGCTGTACAGCGTATCTAGCCCAGAATAATTCGCCTTATGGATATGCCCCAGATTCAATTCTCCAAGTGAGGTAAATTGTAAAATCGGATCGGACAGATCTGCCAGAGTGAGTACTCCTTCTAGTCGATCGCCGTTGATAGATAAGTTATAGGATGAAACTTCGATCAAACTGCCCTGTTTTGAACTTCCGGTGAAATCTTTCAGTGAAGTTGTTGAGATATAGGTGCCCTCCAGGGATACTTTATCAAATGAAAATCCGCTAGAATCTTGCTGAATTGATGCTCTTGAAACACTATAGCTGAGAGCAATCAAAGGAAATTTGTCCTTGCCAAATGTTCCCGTAATCTTCGATTCCAAATCTGCATTGCCACGAACTGTATAACCAGCAAGAAATTGTTTGCTCTCTTGAGGAATTAATTCAAGTCCTGCTGATATGTCAACATTATGCGTATTCACAATTAAGTCAAGTTGATAAGCCGATGATTGAGAAGTTTTGGTGTTTATCTGTTCAATTCTTCCTTCCACATCAAACTTAATATTGTCTATCTCCAGAAAGCCCCGTGTAATTTGATACGTGGTAGAATCTACCTTGAGCTCGAACTCAGAGGCCACGCTTTTTTCCTCTAACAAAAGTGTTTTATCCTTCATAATATATCTCACTTCAATTTCTGCATCTGCTTCTAAAGAATATGCCACATTACTAAAGTGCCCATTGAACTTCAAATGCTTTGCGAAACAATCGATCTCTATCTTGGCGGTTCTGTTTACAAAATGGAAGTGGGTGTTATTGAGGCTTATCTCTTCCAAAGCAATTGAAAATTCAACCGATTTAGAAGAATCATCACTCGCCGTTTTCTTCCAGAAATGATAATTGTCATTTCCATATAAACCCACTCTAATGTCTATTTGAGCCTGATCTACGTCCACCTTTTTAATTACGTACCGCCCATTAAAAACATCCATAATATCAAATTGCAGGAAAATTCGATCTGCCGAGAACAGCGTGTCCTTTTCGTTATAAGTAGATGGGCATACTACCTGATCAAATTGTAGTGAGGCCATTGGGAATTTGCTCAACACGGAGAATGATATATCTTTCACAGTAACTTTTACCGCCAGCTTTTCATTCAGCTTTTCCACCAACGCGGTTTTCACCTCATCGCCATATAAATAGGCGAAGAGAATGCCTGAGCCCACCGCCAATGCCAGTAGTATCGCTATTCCAATCGCTACCCTCTTAAAATATACCATGTAAGGAGAACGCTCTCTAGGTTAGAATTGTTTTATTTCCCTGAAGTCATCATTAACATACCAACTTCCTTCTCTTTCAGAAATCTCCACTTACCACGGGGAACATCTTTTTTAGTTAACCCTGCAAATAATATTCTGTCAAGGCGTATTACATTGTAATCAAGACTCTCGAATATCCTTCGAATTATCCTGTTCTTCCCAGAGTGAAGTTCGATGCCAATTAACTTTTTATCTGCTCCGTCACCAACATAGGCTATAACATCTATTTCCGCCTTACCGTCGTCAAGTGTAACCCCGGCCGCAATCTTTCTCATATCTTCAGCTTTGAGATTCTTGTTCAGCGTTAGATGGTATACCTTCTTTATTCCATATCTGGGATGCGTCAACTTTTTCGTCAGTTCCCCGTCATTCGTTAACAGAAGCAGGCCGGTTGTATTTCTGTCCAACCTCCCAACAGGAACAACCCGCTCTTTTACAGACCTTCCTATTAAGTCCATTACCGTTCTTCTTCCCCGATCGTCGGAGGCTGTTGTAATATGATCTTTTGGTTTATTCATGAGTATATACACCATCTTCTCGGATGTGAGCACCTTGTTATTGTACTTCACGGTGTCTCCCGCTGATATTTTAAAACCCATTTCCGTTACCACCTTCCCGTTCACTTTGATTTGACCCAAGGCAATGAGGTCATCTGCTGCGCGCCTTGAACACAAGCCGGAATGCGCAATGACTTTATTGAGCCGTGTCAGAGACGAGCCCTCATTTTCGGTTTTAGCTCTCCTTTGTGGCCAATCTCGCTTTACTGATTTAAACTTCCCTGGCCGTTTACCGGCCTTTGGAGGGTAGGCAGGCTTGTTTTTACCCTGATTCCTTCTTCTTTCCATTTATCTAGACTTTAGGATAATAAGCATCCTCGATGTGATCAATTTCTTCAATTCCATCTTTCATAATGATTGAAATAATATCAAAACGCGTTTCGCCATTGAAATCCTTTTGCTCTATATAGTCGTTTGCAGCCTTTATCAACCTCCGCTGCTTTTTCTTTGTTACAAATTCTTCCGGGCTGCCGCTGTAATCGCTGGTTCTAGTTTTTACCTCTACAATTACCAAGGTATGCTTCTCTATCGCGATAATATCAACTTCCTCTCTTCCCGATCTCCAGTTTGTTTCGAGAATTTCGTATCCCTTATTCCTCAAGAATCCGAGCGCAACCTTTTCTCCTTCTTCCCCTAGTTGATTGTGTCCAGCCATCTCACGTTTATAAATATTTTAGATTGCATCCAGAGTCGTCCACAAAAAGTTCCCCTCGTGCACCTAAGATCAAAGGTGAGTTTTTCTTCATGTGGCCAGCCGGAAAACCGAAAGCAACTGGATAATGATATTTACCAATAGTTTCAGCGATGATCTCTTGGGCCGTTTTGCCAAAAGGAATTTCGTTGTCGTTCATATCAGTCATACCTCCAATGAGCAATCCAGCCAGGTTTTTCAGAAAGCCGGTTCGTTTTAAGTTCTGCATCATTCTGTCAATATGATACAAATACTCATCCAGATCCTCAATAAATAAAATCTTCCCATCTGAATTCATTTGCGATTCCGTCGCCATCAAACTGTACAAGAGCGATAGATTTCCACCTATGATCTCGCCATTACAAGTTCCATTGCGGTTAGAAGGTACAGAACTAAATGAATACGACAATTCTTCTCCAAACAAGGCTTTCCTCAAATCTTCTAAAGACTCACCGTCAACAAAATTAATCGCCATTGGAGCATGAAGCGTTGCAATACTGTGGTTCGCGTGAATGTGCGAGTGTAAAACGGTAACATCACTAAAACCTATTAACCATTTAGGGTTAGCAATGAATCCAGTAAAATCAAGTAATTCAATTATTCTTACCGTACCATACCCACCGCGAGCACAAATGATCGCCTTTATCGATGGATCGTCGAACATAGACTGCATATCCAGCGTTCTCTCCTCATCCGAACCTGCAAACTGATTCTGCTCTTTATACAAGTTGGCGCCCAATACAACTTCCAAACCCCATGACGTTAGGGTCTTCACACATGGCCGAATTTCTGCTTCACTGACCTTTCTTGCTGTCGACACAATTGCAATTCTGTCTCCTTTTGACAAATGATCCGGTGTGATCATGATAGAAGTGTCTGTTTAAATACTGAGTAAATATTACTTTTGCGCTTCTGCACAGTTGCACATTTCTGCGAGGGCGTACAAAGGTAATATTTCACCTCCTAAAGAAGTTACTGGAGCAAGGTATAACAAGTAAGCTTTTAACAAATTGGCTGATAAAAAACATTTCAACAGATATTTGGTAACATCTGCTTTACCTTATGCAAATGGACCGCTGCACATCGGTCAGATTGCAGGGGCTTATATTACTGCGGACATCTACACCCGATATCTTAAATCCAAAGGGGAAGATGTGCTATTTGTCTGCGGATCAGATGAACATGGGGCAGCTATCACTTTGCAGGCTAAGAAGGATAAGACCACACCTGAGGAAATTGTCGATAAATACCATGGTTTAATTAAATCAACATTTGAAGATTTTGGAATTGACTTCGATATTTATCACCGGACCTCTTCAGAACTGCACCATCAAACTGCGGCTGATTTTTTTACCGTGTTAAATGACAAAGGAGAATTTGAGCAAAAAACCATTCAGCAATATTATGATGAAGAAAACGACCAGTTTCTGGCAGATCGATATATCATCGGCACATGTCCCAATTGCAACTTTGATAAAGCTTATGGTGACCAATGCGAAAAGTGCGGGTCTTATTTCAGTTTGAAGGAACTCATAGATCCAAAGTCGACAATCAGCGGAAATGCTCCGATATTAAAAGAAACAACCCATTGGTTCCTTCCAATGGGAAAATATGAAGACTGGCTTAAAGAATGGATTATAGAAGGACATAAACACGATTGGAAGGTGAATGTTTACGGCCAGTGCAAATCGTGGATTGAAGGAGGGCTCGAACCCAGGGCCATGACTCGTGATCTATCCTGGGGCGTAAAAGTTCCCTTAAAAGATGCTGAAGGTAAAGTGCTTTATGTATGGCTGGATGCACCCATCGGGTATATTTCGGCTACGAAGCAATGGGCAGCGGATAACAATAAGAACTGGGAAGATTATTGGAAAAAAGAGGATACCAAGCTGGTGCATTTTATCGGTAAGGACAATATTGTTTTTCACTGTATAATATTTCCAATTCTGCTGAAAGCCCATGGAGAGTTCATTCAACCTGAGAATGTTCCTGCCAATGAGTTCTTAAATATAGAAGGTGAAAAAATTTCCACTTCGAGGAATTGGGCCGTTTGGCTGCATGAGTACCTGGAGGATTTTCCCAATAAACAGGATGAATTGAGATATGTGCTGTGTTCGATAGCACCTGAAACAAAGGATAGCGAATTCACCTGGAAGGACTATCAGGCCAGATGCAACAATGAGTTGGTGGCCATTTTAGGAAATTTTGTGAATAGAACACTCGTGTTAACGCACAAATATTATGATGGGAAAGTGCCCGAAATTGCAAACCCCGGTCATGAGGCAGTAAGAAAATCCATTGAAGCCACTCCAGCAAAAGTTGCTGAGTCCATTGAGAACTACAGATTCAGGGAAGCACTTGGTAATTCATTGGATTTGGCTCGAATAGGCAATCAGTTTCTGGCAGAAACAGAACCCTGGAAGCTTATTAAAACGGATGAAGAGGCTGTAAAAGAGATATTGAATATCGCCTTACAGATATGTGCAAACCTGACAGTTGTAATGGAACCGTTTTTGCCTTTTACCTGCGTAAGACTTAGGAACATGCTGAACCTTGACAAACTGAAATGGGAAAATGGAGGAAGCCTGGAAAACCTGAAAGCCGGACATCAAATTAAAGAACCGGAGCTTTTGTTTGAAAAAGTTGAAGATGAAGCGATTGAAGAACAGATACTAAAACTGAATAATTAGATATACCGCCCTCGTAGTTCAACGGATAGAATGGGAGTTTCCTAAACTCTAGATACAGGTTCGATTCCTGTCGAGGGTACCAGAGAATAAAAGCGATTCAGGAATGCTCGCCGTCTCAAGCGCGAAGTGCTTGTCCGCTTTGATTTTGACCTTGAGTCTCAATGGTAGTGTGACCAGGAACTGGACATACAATCCTGTCGAGGGTACGAAGTACAACGGACCACAGCCGATTTTGATCGCAATTCTCTTTTTATTACTAGCTTTCCACAGTAAAATCATTGTGCTTTTGTGAAAGCTATTACTCCCCTTTATTTATCTCTTCTCCTGACCACAGTGGTCGTAGCTATTGCCAATTTTATGGATATAGCCAGGAAGCTGGAAAAGGTGTGATTACTGGATCTTTAACTGAAAAAGGCTCGGGCGCCCCCCTCATTGGTGCTAATATTTATTTAAAAACTGATCTCACCGTTGGTACAGTTGCTGATCTGAACGACAATGGACTGGTTATTACCAAACAGGTCATCGTACAATAACTTTGCGGATTTATAGATATCTTTGCCAAATTCCTATCAGGCAATCACAACATGTATAGTTTCTTCAAAAAGAGATTTCCGGCTATTTCATTCGCCACATTGCTGTTTATCTCATTTACAAGTGCTCAGCAAACGACATTTCAAATTAGTTATGATGTAGGATTGCTCGATCTGTTTGGAAATGTAAGGCAAACAAACGATAGTGGCTATATAATTGGTGGCTCTCCAGTTAGTTTAGCACCTATAGGAGGATTGATCAAAACAGATACGGCTGGTACCGTCGTCTGGGCCAAAACATACGACGAAGGCCTCTTTGGCCCTGCCTACTCTATCTCTGATGTGCAGCAGACCTCAGACAACGGATACATCTGCACCGGTCAGATAGGTAACGATTTGCTTCTACTCAAAACCGATGTAGCAGGGGTGGTCCAATTCACCAAAGAGATTGGTGGCGGTGACCAGGATTACGGGACAGCTGTTAAGCAGACCGCAGATGGAGGATATATCATTGCTGGCTCAAGTTTTAGTTTTTCCGCGAAAGATTCTGCCAATTTTTACCTTGTAAGAACCAACAGCTCTGGTACACTTTTATGGGATAAGGTATTTGAGATTGCTTCATTTGATGATGAAAATGGATTAACCGTTGAGGAATTGGTGGACGGATATCTCATCGGAGGCTCGACACCTCAAATATTTGGCCTAGATACTACATATGATGCCGTATTGATCAAGACGAATCTGAGTGGAGACCTTACCTGGGCAAGAACATATGGATCCGACGCTTACTCGGAAGAAATATCTGATATTAAACTAATCGGGCCTAACGAGCTTCTTATAACCGGTTATACTACCGCACCTTCTTCCGGATCGGTTTCTGATATTTTTATTATTAAAACAGATACGTCCGGGGCGATCACATACAATACCAGCTACGATGTCGGATTTGAGGACATACCCTATTCAGTGCAAAAAACGTCAGATGGCGGCTATGCGGTAATGGGATGGACCATTACTAACTTATTTCCACTGACAATAAAGACATTCCTTCTAAAAACCACCAACACGGGTACCGTTCAAATATCTATGCAGTACGGGGCGGGCATTGGTTCTATTTTTGGCAAAGGAGAACAGACTTTTGACGGCGGTTTTATACTTGGAAGTATGCAGGGAAACGCCTCGTGGGACTTTCACTTATACAAAACGGATAACACAGGATCGACAGTGTGCAACGATACAAATATTACGGCCATTCAAAACGCCTACGCGCCTCCTACAACTACACCCACGGTGTCCTTGTTCTCAGGTGGAACTGCAACTAATGGTTCACCTACCACCAACAATGTGACGCCTGTTCTCAACATTCTTTGCTATAACGCACCTTGTTCGCCTCCTCCAACTCCTACGCTCACGGTAACCGATATCAATGTCTGCGTTTCAGAAACCGGAGTTACTTACACAACACAGTCGGGTTTTGATTCTTATACCTGGTCAGTAAGTGGCGGAACCATTGCATCAGGGCAAGGGACCAACAGTATTACAGTAGATTGGGGTACAGGGCCTTCGGGTACCGTTGATCTTTTAATCGACAGCTCCGGCTGTCCTGGAAACCTAGCTACAGAAAATGTAACCATAGCCAACCCGGTACCAACGCTTACAGCTACAGATACTGATGTGTGCGAAGGCCAGACTTCAGTAACCTACACTACTCAAGCAGGATTTACAACTTATACCTGGACTGTTTCAGGCGGAACAATTACCAGTGGAGCTGGTACAAATAGCATTACCGTCGACTGGGGCGGGCCAGGAGCTGGCACCGTAGATTTAACAGTGGTTGATGCCTTTGGCTGTTCGGGGTCACTCTCTGCTACCGAGAATATAACCATCAACGCAAATCCGTCTCCAACTCTTTCTGTGAGCGATACAGTCGTTTGCGAAAACGAGACTGGTGTAACGTATACAACACAAGCCGGCTTCACAACATACACTTGGACTGTTTCCGGAGGAACCATCGCCAGCGGAGCGGGAACCAACAGCATAACGGTCAATTGGGGAACTTCCGGTGGAGGAGCAGTTGATCTAACGGTCGTAGATGCCAATGGATGTACCGGATCATTATCTGCAACACAAGCAATTACCATTAATCCACTTCCAACTCCAACGTTAACAGTAACTGATACTTCCGTTTGTGAAAACGAAGCCGGTGTTACTTATACCACCCAGGCGGGGTTTACAACATATACATGGACTGTGTCGGGTGGAACAGTAGTTAGTGGTGCAGGAACCAACAGCATTACTGTAGATTGGGGAACTTCAGGTGGAGGAACGGTTGATCTAACTGTCGTTGATGCAAATGG
>JACZWC010000039.1 GCA_022572355.1 Bacteroidota bacterium
TCCATTCATAGACCGTACCATCAGATTCCAATGTAATAACCATGTTTGCCTCTAATTCTGTATCCTCAGCCAAAACCCAAAGGCTTGTATGAATAATGTTGTCGGTAGCGTTGAAAAGGTCCTTTACCTTCATCTGCAATGTTGGCCCAAACTCTATCTCTTGTGTAAATTGATAACCAAAAGTGCTGTCGTAGCCAAGGTGCTCTCTCCTTCCAATAATACTATTCGCCCAATCATCATTTTCCTTCTCAAAATCATTCATTGATAAAAACACGGGATCATTTTTAACGCATGCTTCGGTTTCTTCTTTTCCAAATAAATAAAACTCTGAATTGAAATAATACACCCTTTCGACAATGCAGGGATATTTATCGAGTATGATCTCTGGCATCTCATGAGGGCTGAAGCCGCTGGACCAAGTGTATAGAAAATAATCTGTGTTGGCATCTTCAACTATGTCGATCATTTTCATCAAATCCTGCCTGCCATGATTCTCGTACGTTAGTCCATGATCTTCATCTTCATATGGAGTATACTCAATCTGTTTATTGTAACGATCTAAGTAATAATGAATAGAATAAGGCAGACTTGTATTAATCGTTTTGGTTACATTTTGCGCCCCATATTTTTCTATAACGTGAATGGACTTTTGGGCAATTTCCTTAAGAACACCGAAAAAGTTCGACTGATAAAATGACTGGCCAACGACTGTATTTATTACCCCAAAAACGAGAAGGCCTATTGTCGTGATAGTTTTGACAGAAGGCCTGTCAATATCCCGGACAAATGAAAAAATTAAAAAAACAAAGAAGGGAAAAGAGAAAAGCAAAACAGCCCGCTGCAGCACCGGATTTACACAAGCTGAATAACCGTATCCAACCAGAAAAGGTACAATGAACCATAGCAAGAAAACCAGGTGATGTTTTGTAATGATGAAGTTTTGTCTGATATGATACAAGGATGTCAAAAATATTATTCCGAGCAAACCAATTAGCGCATAGGAATAATTGAATGTAAAGAACAAATATTTAAGAAACCAATTCTCCCCCTGATCTGGCGTGCCCAACCAGCCCAACTCTTTAAGCCCCCCAAGTTTTACATGATCCAAGGAGATATTAAAATGTGGTAAGAAAAGCATGAAAATGAACAGTGCAGAAAGAAGATACCCCTTGTAATTGGACTTATTTATAAATGCAAATCCCGTTAAGCCAATAATCATCACCTGAAAAAAGCTGAAATAATGCATGTAAATGGCCAGCGTCGTTGAAATTGTGTAGCCCGCTACTTTTAGCCCTAACCTGGTATTTGGACGAAAAAGCACCAGGTACCAAAACCAAGCTGACATGAGTGTGAACATGAGCCCTGGACAGTAAGGCCTTGCAATTTGACTATAAATAAGAGGAAACTGCAAAAAGCACATGGTGGCTGCACTGTAAAGGCCGGCAGTTTTATTGAAGTAATACGCCGGTACCAGGTATGAGAAGAGCACCACTATTATCCCAGCTATGACAAAGGGAAAACGCATGCTTGCCTCAGTGATCCCAAAGAGATTGGTCCAATAGTACATGAAAATCTGCACGCCTGCCGGGTGGCCATCTGGTCTAACCCCAATATCGATAACCTCTTTTAGTGTACTGAATCGCAATCTAAGCAGGACATCTAGCTCATCATTCGTTATAGAAAGATTTGAATAATTATAAAATCGTAGGATGGCTGCAACCAGCAGTATAACCGCCAAAATCACCTCATTAATATACTTTTCAATTTTCAAAATATGTGCCTTTTTCGGACGCTGCAATTATAATGATAATATCAGATGAACTAAAATTAAAACCTATATTTGGCCTCTGGAAAAAGCGTTATTTACAGCAATTTTTGAAAGAGAATATACAGTGTTCCGGCACCAGGCACCCGTAGTTCAACTGGATAGAATATCTGACTTCGGATCAGAGGGTTGGGGGTTCGAATCCCTCCGGGTGTACAAATCAGAAAAGGCCAGTGCGTCGCACTGGTTTTAAGTTATGAAAAAGTCAATCATGCTTGCATGAATTGAGTTTTGAAGAACTGAAAACATCAAGGTTTTTTTTGATTTGTTAAACCTCCCCAAATATCAACGAGTTCGCCGATCGGCGGACGAGTTAATCCCTCCGGATGTACAAAAGCAGTAAGAGCGTGAGAGACGAGCAAGAGCGAATGTGAACTTTGCATTTTTCTCTCTCAACTCATGCTCAGACTAGCCAAATCTCGGTTGCAATGTTCGATTTCCTTCACTGCTGAGAAGGGCTTATTAAATGAACTCTATAATTGTTATTTAAAATGTACAATGTTTACTTCGAAGTTTTCAATGATGACCTCCTCCCCACCACTATTCCACACATATACTCTTAGTACTGATAAGTGATTCAGATCTCTGGGAACATCCCATTTTTCCGAAAAGGTTATCGGATATTTAGTATCACTCCCGCTAAAGTTCATTTCCTTTGCTGCCCAATACAATACTTCAGAACCCTCCTCTACCGAAATCACCAGGTGAGCATCACCGGAATTAGAAGAGCGTGCAGTAACAGAAGCATCGATAGAAAAAACGAATACGGAATCTGAGTAAAGGTCTGCCAGATCAATAGAAAACAAGGATGAATATCCCGCTTTTTCAACCACTTCGGCTTTCGATCTAACATCCATATTAGATTCGATCATTTTATTGTCCACGGCAATAATCCAATTGGAATCTCGGGAATCTACTCCGTATCTGCTGCTCATATACTGATGCTCTTCTATTGAAAGCAAATCCCGAAGAGTGCCTCCCGTATATAGCTTTAAATAATCATCGCTGTAGATTGAATTAAAAGAAATAGGAACCCGATTCGCGTACAGTGGGCGATCCGAGAGTTGCTTTCCTGAAAGAACCAATGTATGGTAATTTAGCATTAAATATACTTGTGCCTCTGGGTCTACCTCTGCCGATTCCGCTTCCTCAAAGGTTAGAAATCTGATTTTACCTTGTGTATTGAAACCCGTGTAATATTTAGCGAGGCTTTTCTGTAATCCATTAGTTATCAGAATCTTAGGTGCATTTGAGTACGTTAAATTATCCTCAATTAACGATTTTTGCAAACGGTATTTTACGCTTGCTCCAAAATTGGCTGATATTAAGAGCTCTACGGTCAATAGTACGGTGAATGCGCATAGAAAGGCCGGCACTCCTAAAACCAAAGTTTTTCTGTCCACAACTGCCCGTAAACCAAACAACGCTGCTAGTGGAAAGTATGTGCGATAACCAGCATCTGACTCACACAAAACCGCAATTACCCCCACCACTGAAAATCCAATAATAGCAAACAAAGTGTTCTTCTTCTCAACCAACACATCATAAAATATTGGAGCTGCACAAATCGCCGTAAACGGTACCAGATACAAGAACTGCCTTAAATCGGAACACATAGGAACATAACTCTTTATAGATATAGTCATGTATATAGCCGATAAAAATGAGCCAACCAAAATCAAGCACCAAAACCCTTGCTTGCTTTCAATCTTTAATATCTCCTTTACCCGCCTCCTGATCAAATAAGGAATCGCCATCACCATTCCTACTGCCATTGTATGGATAATAAATACCATGGGCATCTCATAAGTTAAACGCTTAAGTAGAACAGACCACGGTAAGATGTCATAGCTGCATCTATTTATGTAATAATTCGCATCGATAGCCTCCAACCTTGCCAAGAACGATCCGGTAGTTTCCTGCAAATGCAGACCATATGCTGTCATTACCCCAAGCAGAAATATCGCTGACAAAGCCCAAAATTTTAAATGCTTGACCTGAAGGATATCGGATATAAAAATCGCTGCAAATACTGGAAGAATCAATACTATACTCCCTTTGGTAAAAAAACCAAATAAGAGGGCGACGGTAAATAAGCAGGCGTATTTTAAATCCTGCTTTTTATCTGAATAGCGGTGATAATAAATTGCACTTACAGACGCCAATACAGAAAACGCAATGTAAACATCCGGCATGATCTTATCCGAATAAAACATGTTCCACGGGGATAAGCAAACGAGGGAAACCGCAATCAATTTCTGATATCCCCGGCCTCCATCTGTTATTTTGTAGACGAGAATAAGAGTCGCCACAAACGTGAGTATCGGAAATAACCCAGATGCAAAGTCATTAACGCCAAATAAATAGTATGCTAAAGCGGTTAAGCCTACAATGGTCCATCTGTATGCGATATGATCATCACCCATTGTCAGATCTCCCCTGGAAAGATCATTGGCTAATCCTGCATACCATAGATCATCGATTCCATGATAACCCGAGTACGCAAAGAAATGATAACCGATTAGTACAAGACCGAAAAAGGCGAAACCAAATAAGGCCTCCTTTCCTGATGAATTCTTAGGCCAACCTATCATTTTTAGCGCCGATTGCGTGAAATTGAAGGACGTTCCACGTGAAACAATTACCTGCCCAGAAATACCATCAACACGGAAATATCTGATGGCGACACACCGCTAATTCTCGATGCCTGTCCGATGGTTGACGGCTTGATTTTAGTCAATTTTTCTCTGGCCTCTGAGGAAAGCGATGGCAGCTTCAAATATTCAAAATCCGAGTGGAGTACAATGTTCTCCAACCTGGACATCTTTTCTACCATCTCTTGCTCCCTAATCAAATATCCCGAGTATTTTAACTGAATTTCAGCTTGCATTGCACCTTCTTCCTCAGCGGGAAGGCTTTCTACAAACGCTGACAATTGGGGCAACTCATTCTTCAGATCCGAAAATCCCACCTGAGGCCTTGACAGTAATTTTTCCAGCTTGATTTTTTGCTTTATTTCTGCGGTGCCCAACCTACTCAACAACTCGTTAATTTCCACAGGCGCTACCGAAGTATCTTTGAAATAATCGAGCAGGCTATCGGCGGTATGACGCTTGTTCTCCACAGCCTTCATTCTCTCATCACTTGCAAGGCCAAGTTCATGGGATTTTGGCGTAAGCCTTAAGTCTGCATTGTCCTGCCGCAAAAGCAATCTATACTCCGCCCTTGACGTAAACATCCGATAAGGCTCATCTGTACCCTTAGTTATCAAATCATCGATTAAAACGCCTATATAAGCCTCTGAGCGCCCCAATATAAGCGGCTCCCTCTCATTTATCTTCAAATGTGCATTTATTCCTGCCATTAATCCCTGACAAGCAGCTTCTTCGTATCCCGTGGTTCCATTTATCTGCCCGGCAAAATAGAGATTCTCAACATATTTGGTCTCCAGGGTCATTCTCAGTTGAGAAGGAGGAAAATAGTCATATTCAATTGCATATCCAGGCCTGAACATCTTAGCATTCTCAAATCCCCGTATTGTCCTAAGCGCTTTGTTCTGTATTTCCTCTGATAAAGAGGTTGAAAACCCATTCAGGTAAACCTCCACTGTATTCCAGCCCTCAGGCTCTACGAACAGCTGATGCCTATCTCTCTCCGAGAACCGCTCAATCTTGTCTTCTATAGAAGGGCAGTAACGTGGACCCGTTCCTTCAATTCTTCCGCTGTACATGGGTGAGTCAGCAAAACCAGTTCTCAGAATCTCATGTGTATCCTGATTCGTATAAGTAATGTGACAACTCCTTTGCTTTTTCAAAGGTTTTGTATCAGTAAAGGAAAACTTAGAAGGATTATCGTCACCAAACTGCTCCTCCATCAATGAATAATTCAATGACCTGCCATCAATTCTGGGAGGCGTACCGGTTTTCATTCTACCTGTTTCAAAACCGTGCAGGCTCAATTGTTCAGAAATTCCCCCAGAAGCCTTCTCCCCTACTCTTCCCCCACCAAAATTCTTCTTTCCTATATGAATCAACCCATTCAGGAAGGTCCCCGCTGTAAGAATCACGGATTTTCCGTACACTTCTTTTCCAATAGACGTCACTACGCCAACTATTACATTCTTCTCAATAATAAGTTTTGTAACGGTATCCTGCCAGAAGTCAATATTTTGGATTCCCTCGAGCGTCTTCCTCCACTCATCAGCAAATTCAGCCCGGTCATTTTGGGATCTCGGACTCCACATTGCCGGTCCCTTTGATAGGTTCAGCATCCGGAACTGAATCATTGTTCGATCCGTAACAATTCCACTGTATCCACCCAGCGCGTCAATTTCCCTGATTATCTGCCCTTTGGCTATTCCACCCATTGCTGGATTGCACGACATTTGTGCAATTCTCGATAGATCCATGGTCACCATCAAAACCGTAGATCCAAGGTTTGCAGCGGCGGCGGCGGCTTCGCAACCAGCATGCCCACCCCCAACAACAATTATATCATACTCAGCCAAATGTTTCATTTGTTTATTGCTCACTTTTTACCAATTGGGTCGATATCGCTATGACAAAGCTTTGCGAAGCCACAGTGTTACTAGCCAACAATTATTCTTTTTCACCAGAATTTCTTATGGTTCGTTTCACGTGGAACGTCTAAATTTTTTCGGAGAGCAAAGATAGATATAAATCCTCTTTTGCTGCCATCACAACCTTTTGCCGATTGTCTTTGTCAGTATATCCTAAAAGATGCAGCAGCCCATGCACCATAATCCTGTGCATTTCTTCTCCAGCGGTATTGTTGAAGATTTCAGCATTCTCGGTAATTCTCTCTACGCTAATATATATCTCGCCCTGGATAGCTTCATCATCAGACAGATCAAACGCAATTACATCCGTTAAGGTGTTGATTTTCAAGTACTTAATGTTAATTTCGGACAGTTTTGAATCCGTACAGAACACAAAGGTCAGGCTGTCAGCAACTCCGCCTTCGGCATCAATTATCTCGCGCAGCCATTCCTTAAGAACCGCCTTGTGTTTCAGGTTGCTTTCTGCCCCGTCAGAATAAAAGTGTATTGGAAATTTGCTCACGACCCTGAGCCCGAATCAATAATAATGGTAAGACCCAATCTTAATTACGCCATTTTGAAGTTTAGCTCTACCACCCTACCCTCTTTTGAGAAATCTACTTCATCCGCAAGGTTCTTCATTAGAAAGATTCCCCTTCCATTCAATTTTTCAACGTTCTTTGGTTCCGTAGGGTCAGGCAGTGAATTAAAGTCAAATCCATCTCCCTCATCTTCGATTGTAAACGAGAGTACTTCCGCATCATTATCCGTATTGAATCCCACCTCCACACTCTTGCTGGGATCATATTTATTGCCATGTTGTATGGCATTATTTACGGCCTCCGTTATAGAAATCATTATGTTCCCATAATAATCAGCGTTGATATTATGATCTATACATATATCATCAACAAGTTTCTCCACCAAAGTGAGATTCTCCGGGATCGAAGAAAAATTAATTGTTCTTTTCATTGATGTTTTACTTTCTTTTGCTTTGTCTTTTACCAACATAAACTAATTGTTAAAATTGTTAAAATACTCGTTTACTTTGTTCTTATAAAAGGGCTTCAGTTCTGCTGGTATGGTCTTCAAAAGTTCCATTTCCCTTTTTTTCAGCATATTATACTCTAAAAACTCCGTAGGGTTACCAAAATTTTCATTTTTAGCTTCTGTGGCTCTTCTCTGCTTATCTATTTCTCTTTCCCTCTCTGCGTTTTCAGCTTGCAATAATCTCGTCAATATCTCTTCCTGACGCTTCAGCGTCTCTCTCGTAATTCGTTTGTTTACCAGATCTGTTTCTGTTTCCTCCATCATTTTCGCCAGCTTTTCCAGGTTCCCCATGCTGCCCTCACCATCCTTGTTTAACTGTTGATTCATTTTCTGCAATTCGTTTCTCAAAGCCTCTTGCTGTGCAGCGAGTTTTGCCAGCTCCTCGCTCATTCCCCTGCCCCCATTTTTGCCGCTTTTCCCTTTGCCAGCCTTAAGGTCTTTGATGCGTTTATTCAGCTGTTGCTGTAAACTTTTCATGGATGAGGCGGATGGTTTTCCATGCCCTGGCTTGCTGCAATTTGATTTTTTACAGCCCGGTTTTTCGCATTCCTGGTCACCCTTCATTTGATTGGCCATTTGCTGCTGCATCTGCTCAATTATTTCACTGAGCAATAAGGCCAGATTATTTACAGCTGTCATTATATGTTGTTGCTTGCCACCTGCCTGGGGGATTTTTCTATCAGCCATTAATTGAATGGTCTTCTTCATGTTATAATTAATCGCGCTTATTTCCCGGTTCACGTAAGGCTCAATCTCAACGACCCTTTTACTAAGAGCAAAAAGAGAATCTTCTATCATTTTCGCATCATCCTTAATCTTCTTCTGATCCAGAGTGAGTTTAACATACTCAGGGCTCTTGGTGTTTGTCTTTTTATACGTGTCCATTACTCTCTCCTGATCAAAAGATAACTGAATCAAATTTTCCAGCAACTCCCTGAGCGCATTCAGGTCTTCCACATTACCCCCCGCCTCCATCGCCGATTGCATTTGCTGCAACTTTTCAGACAGTTTTTTCATTTCGTCTGCTGCGCTTTCCTGCGATTCCGACGCCTTGCCCTTCTTCCCTTTCTCCAAATTATCAGAGCTTTCCTTCATGTCATCACTAATTTTCTCTTGGTCATCTTTGGTGTCTTCAAGATCATTTGGAAATTCCAGTTCCTCGTTCATGTTTTTCATCTCATCCAATTCTTCTTTCAACTTATCAAATTCTTTATTTAATTCATCTTGCTCTCCTTTTAACTCTTCGCTTTTTTCATTTTTATCCTCGCTTTTCTCCGCAAGGTCCTCTTGTTTTTCCTGTAGCTCATCCAATTTATTGATTACATCATTTAACTTTTGCTCCAGTTCTAACTGCTTGAATATTTCCAGGCTTCGGTCGAGTTCCTTCTCGATATCTTTGTTGCTCAAATTCATCTTTTCCAGCATCTCCTGCAACTTGCTTTTATCTGCTTCGTTCAGCATCTCCTCCATTTGCTTAAATAGCTCCTTCATTTCATCACTCATAACTTTCTCAAAAAGATCCTGCAATTGCCTCTGCTTTTCTAAGAGCCGCTCGCTCACTTGCTTATATTCTGACTGTTCAGAAAAATTTCGAGTCATCTCATACTTTATTTGCTCGATATTTTTTTGAAGCTGTTTCTGAGCATCCAGCACATTTTCTATTTTCTTCTTTTGATCCCATGACAGGGATTTTTTATCGATGTTTTCCTTTTTTATTTCCTTAAGCTCGCGTTGAACCTTTTTCGCCAGAAGCATGCTGTTCTCTATATCCTCCCGAATCTTATCATTCTTCCGTTCAACGCTTTCTTCAAGCTCCAAAAGAGAAGGCGCCCTGAAAACTTTTTTGTCCGTCCTGCTAGATTTGCTTCCATTGATTCCATCATTGTCCCATACTTCAAAATAATACTCAACTCTGTCACCTGCGCTGATGTTTAATTTTGACAAATCCCAAAAATGAAAAAACTGACTCCGGGATGTTCCCTTGGTAAAGGGTATAGAAACTGAGATGTTCTTTCCCGCGACTCCTCTCCTTCCCGATATCAGTTGATAATTGAAAGACAGATTCTCTAACCCGTAATCATCCTTCAGCGTTCCATTAAAGTATATTCTCTTTATTGAATTTGAATCTTTATGCTCTTCCACCTCTATTGATGGAAACATATCGGGGATCACGTTGATCCAATATGTAATCGAATCATCACTAATCAGATATTTGTTCGCTGTTTTTATCGTATAGGAACTGTTATCCATAATTCGCTCGCTATGTGAAAACGCAGATTCCCCTATTCGTTCGAGATTTGTACTCTCACCATTCTTCTCCGATCGAGTGAACCTCACGGAAATGCTCTCTGTGTTTTTTGTGTTAAACAGCCAATTAATCAAGGTACCTTCCGGTACAATGATATCGCCTGTGTTTTGAAACATCTCATTTTCCTTACCCACATAATCTGGGTAATCCAGACTTGTCTCAAAATTCAACACAATTGGGTTTGGTAGCGCCTCAAGTCTATATTCCAAGGACGAAAACCCTCCCGCGCTGAAATTAAACAGGGTGCTTCTTTGTAGGTTCTTAAAAGAAAAAGAAAACGAGGTCTTCCCATCTTTTTTAAGCCGGTATCGATTGTTGTCCTTTTCTATAAATACTTGATCTGGGATCTCTTCACCGGTCAATTCAAGAAACAGCTCAAAGTCTTTCTGTTGAATTCCCTCTAGTTTTTCATTCAGGATAACAAATTGAAAAGGGGCTTTTTGTACGAATGTTTCTCTATGATTAACCAGCCTCGAGGTACTCTCAGTAATTACACTCGGCGCTGCAAACACCATAATTACAAATGTCAATATGGGTATCAATGCATACTTAATGTTTTTTTTGTTCTGTGTCAAATCAATGGCGGCTGAGAAGGGAATGGGGGAGAGTTGCTTTGTTCTTTGCTCTATACTTGCTTCAACAAGTAATGAGTCGCTCTCCGAAATTGGGCCTTGGGCATCTAACGCCTGCTTTTTCAGTTGCAACGTATTGAGCAATTTGTCTTTTACATCTGGAAAATGATTGCCTATTATCTGTGCAGCCTGCTCGTAGGAGATAATTTCGCCGAGCTTATACAGCTTAAACAAAGGCCTTGCCAAAAGCCTGACCACTACATAACCATTGATCAAAACAAAAGCATAAAAAATTGCCGTACGCACTCCTGTTCCGAATTGCACATAGTATTCAAGTACCACCACTGTCAGGTAGAAAACAAGTACAACACCAATCGTATACAAGCCACCGCGTAATAGTTGGTTTTTATAGTACTTACGCGTAAAAGCATCCAGCTTCTCTATCAACTGATCATATGCGCTTTTGGAATTGTTGTTCATGGTAACTATTCTTCCATATTTATATTCATCTTCGAAATAGAATAACGAAATTTAAGGGATAAAGTTATAGCTTTTACAGATAATAACGTTTCAATTCTCATGCCAATTAACAATATTAGAATTAACTTTGCTCCTCTATTTTTATCCTATGTCATTTAAAAAAGTTAGAGTCCGTTTCGCTCCCAGCCCTACCGGCCCATTACATATGGGTGGAGTACGTACAGCTTTATACAATTACTTATTTGCTAAGAAGCATGGTGGCGATTTTATCCTGCGAATAGAAGACACTGATCAAAAAAGGCTTGTGGACGGTGCCGAGGATTACATAATTGAGTCATTGGCCTGGTGTGGAATAGAGATCGATGAAGGAGTCGGTAAAGGGGGAGACCATGGACCTTATCGTCAGTCTGAGAGAAAGGAGATTTACAAAGAATATGCAAATCAATTGATAGAATCTGGAAATGCATATTATGCATTCGATACAAGCGAAGAGCTCGAACAAATGCGAAACAGATTGAAGGCGGCAAAAGTCGCTACGCCTCAGTACAACGGCGTAACCAGAGAGACAATGAAAAACTCTTTGACATTATCTGATGACGAAGTTAAAAGCAGGTTGGCTTCTGGAGAACCATATACCGTTAGAATTAAGGTACCCCGCAAAGAAGAAATTAGGATCAAAGACATAATCAGAGGCTGGGTGGTTGTCCATTCCTCGAAAATTGACGATAAAATAATTTTTAAATCCGATGGTATGCCCACCTACCACATGGCCAATGTAATTGATGATCATCTGATGAAAATATCACATGTTATCAGGGGAGAAGAGTGGTTGCCCTCTACTCCTGTACACGTGTTGCTTTATAAATTCTTAGGCTGGGAAGACGAAATGCCCGAATTCGCCCATTTACCATTGCTCTTAAAGCCCGATGGAAATGGCAAGCTTAGCAAAAGAGATGGTGACCAATTGGGTTTCCCCGTTTTTCCTCTGGCATGGACAGACCCGCAATCTGGTGAAAAATATTCCGGTTATCGTGAAAATGGATATTTCCCTGAGGCATTTCTGAACATATTGGCCTTTTTGGGTTGGAATCCGGGTACTACATCCGAATTTTTCAGTCTTGAAGAATTAATAAATGCATTTAGTCTGGAACGAGTGGGAAAATCAGGTTCAAAATTTGATCTTGAAAAAGCACATTGGTACAATCAGCATTATTTGAGAGCGAAGTCTAACAAAGAGTTAGCAGAGTTGTTTATTCCCATACTAAATGAAAATAATTATACCGCCGATGTGGAATATGTTGAGAAGGTCTGTGGACTCATGAAAGAAAGAGCGACTTTTATTCCCGATATGCTGGAGGGAAAATACTTTTTTGAAAGACCCACAGAATTCGACGAGACAACGATGAAAAAGAAGTGGAAAGAAGAATCACCATCGATCATTGCTGATTTGCGCGAAGTAATTGAGTCCATAAAAGATTTTACCTCGGATAACATCGAAAGGAATATCAAAGACCATTTAGAAAAACATAAGATCAGTATTGGTCTGGCAATGCCTAATTTGCGACTGCTCACATGCGGAGTGGGGTCGGGGCCGTCGATCTTCGATGTTATCGCGCTACTGGGAAAAGAAGAGACTCTTTCGAGAATTGACGGCAGCCTCGAGCTCATCCAAAAACAACAACCTGTTAATTAATATTTTGGTGATGACCGAGACAGCAAGCATCAAACCGAATAAATATGCCGTTACAAATTCAGTGTTGGTTGAAGACGCAAGAATAAGCAACAATTTTTTCTCCAGCGACCTAATTCTGCGGCAGTATCTTAAAAACAATTTGAGCGACGACGCCTGGAAGTACATGCACGACAAACTCGATAGGGTAGGGGGTGTGGCGGCAACTGAGTTAGATGAACAATCAATGCTGGCTGACAAAAATGGGCCAGAATTGATCAAGCGCGATCCAAAAGGAAATACGATTAACCACATTCGATTTCACCCTTCATATGCCAAGATGCTAGATGTTGCGGTACAGTCCGAAATGTTTCACGTAAAGTGGGAACCGAAGTTGAGAAAGCGGTTTACGGGCGAACGAAACTGCCTGGGATTCAGTTCTGGCTACTTATTTGCGATGGGTGAAATGGGCTTATATTGCCCGCTATGCATGACTGATGGGGCAGCCAGGTTGATCGACAAGTTTATAGAAGATCCCCAACGGAGCGAATTGCTGGCTCGTATTCACACGCTAAATTCTACGGATCTGTACACAGGAGCTATGTTCCTCACAGAAAAATCTGGAGGTTCTGATGTTGGCGCGAACCTGGTAACAGCGGAAAAGATCGAAAGTGGAGAGTATCTTTTAAATGGCGAAAAATGGTTTTGCAGTAATGCGAATGCCGATCTTATTTTTGCTTTGGCAAGAACGGATGCAACCATCCCGGGCATTAAAGGCCTCTCCATATTTCTTATTAAAAAACACTTAGACTCTGGCGAAAAAAATCCGATTGATGTGATTCGTTTGAAGGAAAAGCTCGGGGTACGCTCTATGGCAAGCGCGGAATGCATGCTCACAAACACAAAGGGCCAGCTTGTAGGAAATGAATTTGAAGGATTCGCAGTAATGGCAGAGATGATCAACTTATCGAGGATTTATACAGCTTTGGGATCATTGTCGGGGTCACGACGCGCTTTAATAGAGGCCTATCAATTTTTGAACTTTAGAAAATCGTTTGGGAAGACAGCAATAGAACATGCATTAATTAGAAAAAAGCTCGAGGAACTAGGTGCAATGCATGTTGCTAACTTCTACTTGGTTTGGCGCTCAATTGAAGCCTTGGATAATGCAGAAAACGGTGATGAAAGGGAAAGCGAATTACTACGGCTTATCACGCCAATGTCGAAAAAATGGGTCTCGGAAAATGCCGTGTATATGGCAAGGGAAAGCATGGAGTTGATGGGGGGAATCGGCTACATCGAGGACGGAGTTATGCCCAAAATATTGAGAGATCTTTTGGTAAATCCTATCTGGGAGGGTGCGGGAAATATTATGATACTCGACATGCTCCGGGCAGTGGAAAAAACAAACAGTTTTGAAGTTCTCTGCAATGAAATAGATTCTTCTGCTTTGGAAAACAGCGCTTATACAGATTGGATTACAGACAAACTCCGGGAGTTTGTTGAGTTCTATCCCGAACTGATGAATATGGACAGAGATTTGAAAGAAACTACGGCTAAATCATTCTTTGAAAAGCTGACCAAGCTCTATCAAATTTCGCTACTAGCAAGACAAAAAAGCTCGAAGGATTGTGCATGGATTAACATTTCCTTGCAATATCTAACGCACACATATACGGAGAGAGCATTGGCAGAAGATACACTCTTGACAAATAAAGAGATCGATCAACTCATTGCTTGGGAATTTTAATTCGCGGGCGAGATGAAGATGGTATTCACAATTGTCCTTTCTTCCGTGATTGCCACCTCAACATGCAACAACAAGAATAATTCATCTGCAATTCCTCGTTGTATTCAAATGAAAATTGAAACCCTGCAAAAAGCGCCAGTGCAAAACCCGGCGGCTATTGTAATCAGCTACATTTACAACGGATCAGAAGTTTACCATTTCAATGCCCCATGTTGCGACCAGTTCAGCTTGCTTTATGACGAGAACTGCGCACTTATCTGTCATCCGGAAGGTGGAATTACGGGCAACGGTGATGGTAAATGCTCCGATTTCCTTGCTTCCTCTACTGATAGGAAAATACTGTGGAAGGACTCGAGAATTCGCAACTAATATTCCTGATCGTTTCCAGAGGCAACTAATCCTCACCTTCTTGCGTCCTGATAGGTAGCCACTGTTTTTATTTCGGCTTTAAATTGTTAATATTGCTAAGGCACCCCTTTTGTAAAGAATACTCTTATGGGTAAGGGAGAAAGATCTATGATGAAGAGCCTTTGTATTAGCGTCATTACGTTGGCGTTAATTGGATATACACTTCAGGCTGGTGCTAAGGAGTGCGGATACGTCTATGTAAGCCCTACAGGTGCCAGTGGCGGCACTACCGGAACGAAATCTAATCCAGCGAGCCTTGCATTCGGACTCACATTAACCAGTTCTTCGAATGATATTGTTCGATTAGCATCAGGTACTTATAATTTCTCCTCTGCGTTTGACATGATAAGCGATGTTACACTCGAAGGGGGATTTAACTCAACTACCTGGATAAAGAGCAATGCAACTCCAACTATCTTTCATCGTGATAACAGCAATATACTACCATCGCCCAACAGATTGGTAGCGATTAATTGTATTGCTATTTCAAACTTTAGAATTCTTGATATTACTGTAAACTTAGACGACGCAGTGGGTGACGGTGTTAGTACATATGGTATTTATGTAAACGGTTGTTCAAACTATACTCTGTCAAGGTGCCTGATAAATACTGGTAATGCATCTGATGGCTTCCAGGGAGCAGTTGGTCTTCAGGGAATGTCTGGAGCGGCGGGAACAAATGGTGAATCGGGAACTGAAATGGGTGATTGTTGCAGGCTTGGAGGCTTTGGTGCGTCTGGGTCCTTTTCCGGCAGCAATCCGGGGGGTGACGCTGGTCTTGGGGCAAAACGACCTCTATTCGGTGTAGACACGATTTTTGGGCTGTGCTATGCTGATGACTTCAGAACAGAAGATGGATATGTGGGATATCCCGGTCAAGGGATGGGTGGGAGTGCTGGCGGAATTGCCGGTGTAGGTTTATGTGAAGCTACATATATCGATTCGGTTTGCCAGGCCCAACCGACTAACCATGGTGGGGTTGGAGGCGATGGAAATACAGGATACAACGGACTGAATGGATTGCAAGGAACCGCATCACATACTGGTGGTTTTTATGTCCCTGGAACTGGAACGATAGGTGTGCAAGGTGTGCATGGCGGCGGCGGTGGTGGCGGCGGTGGCGGCGGAGCAAAAGGCTGTGAACCGGTAATCGTTGATCCATTTACTTGCGACACTGTTTTTTGGAGTTGGGGAACAGGCGGCGGCGGCGGCGGCGGCGGAGAAGGAGGCCAGGGAGGTTTTCCTGGTGAAGGAGGACTAGGTGGCGGTGGTACATTTGCCATTTACCTTTGGAATAATGGTATCAATGGTAAAATCAGGGATTGCCTGGTAAATGCCGGAGCGGCAGGTGCCGCAGGGCCAGGAGGTTTCGGTGGAACCGGAGGTTTTGGAGGACTCTATGGATTAGGAGGAACCACCGGAGCACATGTGGTAGATTCTACATTGAGTTGCAATGCCGGTCAGGGTGGTAATGGCGGATTAGGTGGTGCTGGTGGAATAGGGGGAGACGGCGGGACTGGCTCAGCGGGGATAAGCATTTCAATATTTCAAGACACCGCCGGAAGTCCAGCACTCATTTCTAATGCATACAATCCGTTCGAACCACAAATTACAGTGGACTTTTCAGGGTGCTCGAATTCTAACATCTTCTTTTCAACGACGGCAACAGGCAATATAAATTGGATCTTTGGCTTTGGTGCTAATCCACCTGGAAGCGCTGTTGCCAGCGATACCGTGCAATATGATAGCGGCGCGCTGGGCTTTAGAACCATCACTTTAATTGTAGATGGTGTTCCCTATTCATACGCCAATTACATAACCCTTAATATCGATTTTACACCTCCGGAAATTGACGTGACAGCACTTACTGTTTGTGCTGGTGATGCGATCAATATATCAACCAGCTCCACTGCTGATTCTTATGCCTGGACCATCCCCGGTGGATCAGTACCAACTTCAAATCTACAATCGCCAGGGTCTGTTACCTTCTCTACCCCAGGTACCTATACTATTGATCTGGTAACTACAAGTTGTTGCGGAACATCGTATACCGAAGTCGAAATCGAAGTTATTAGCTCTGTTACTTTAGACTTGGGAGCTGATACCTCAATCTGTTATACGGATCCCTTACCCGTATTCACCGCCATGAATCCCGGCGCTACCTATGCATGGACATTAAATGGAAATAGCACAGGCGGAAATACACAGATCCTGCAGGCTTCGCTGCCAGGAACTTATGGGGTGACCGTTACCTATGGTAGCTGCTCAAGTTCTGATGAGATTGAGTTTCAAATTTATACTTCACTTTCTGTAGATATCGGAGGAGACACCTCCATCTGTGTGAATGATCCTTTTCCGTTACTCGATGCTGGCATACCCAGTATGGCCTCCTATCTTTGGACTATTGACGGCAATCCAATTGGCACCAATTCACAATTTCTACAAACGACTATTCCCGGGCTCTACGCTGTAACTTTGACCAGTGTTACAGGATGTATGGGTGGTGACTCCTTACAGCTATCCATCAGCGAACCTACCGTGTCGCTGGGAAGCAACAAGACTTTTTGCGATAACGAACCATATCCAATCCTAAATGCCGGAAACCCAGGCTCTACCTATCAATGGTTTTTAAATGGCTCACCCGTTGGAACCAATTCTCAAACGCATCAATCAACCAGCGCTGGGGTTTACTCTGTAATCATTTCAAATCAATATGGTTGTGTTGCTGGAGACAGTATTACGCTAACCGTGCTGGCAACGCTTAACGGCGCTTTTACAATTCCGGGTACAACAACAGTGGGAACCACGGTAACATTTACTGATAATTCATCCCCAGCGCCATCCATGTGGATTTGGAACTTCGGTGACAACTCACCAAATGACACCAATCAAAATACAACGCACGCGTATACTGTTGCAGGTGAATACCCAATATTTTTGATCGTGGGTAACGGTGTTTGTTCGGATACTGTAATTACAACAATTGACGTACTTAACGATTGTTCGTCCTTTCCACTTACAGCGGGTTTCACACCAACCATTGACACCATTGATCTTGCAGGCCTTGGAATTGCAACTTTCTTTAATACCAGCATGAATTCACTCGCATGGTTATGGGGTTTTGGAGATGGAAGCCCCACGACAACAGTGGAGCATCCCACACATACTTATGTAGATACAGGAACCTATACGGTAATCCTCACATCAACAAATTACAATTGTAGCGATGCCACAACCGGAATAATTGTGGTAATCGACACGAAGATTCCACCTGAAGATACAACTGGCACTCCTGATACAACAGCCATACATGAGATCAGCTCCAGAGGTCCTGCGGCTACCCTCAACGTATTTCCCAATCCCAATAGAGGTGCGTTTACCATAGAAGCATATCTGGAATATGACGAAGATTTTACGATAGAAATTTATAGCCTTGTTGGCGAGAGAATTTTGATAGATCTTGTCTTTTCTAAACAGTGGTATAGAAACGACCTCAACCTTTCGTATCTCAATAAAGGCATCTACTTGGTGAGGCTGAGTTCAAAATCCGGAAGCCAAACCAAGAAAGTAATTATTCAGTAAGAAGATCTTGAATTACCTGTTAAAAATACGACCCTTAGCGAACACACTTTCAGTGATAGTGATGCTGTTTGCACACGGTAATGCACTTGCCCAGCAATGTAACATTGTATACGTAACTCCTGGTGGAGCAACGAGTGGTGTGGCCGGAACCAAGGGAAATCCTGCCAATTTAACCTATGGGCTGTCGCTTGCAAATTCGGCCAACAACCAGGTGTACATGGCAGCTGGAACATATATCGCCTATAGTGCTGTTATCATGAAAAGCGATATAACACTAGAGGGTGGATTTGATGCGATAACTTGGGAAAAGAGCAATGCTACCGCCACAATAATATACCGAGACAACTCAAATATTGAAAACTCTCCCAGCAGACTCGTGGCTATGTATTGCATGAACCTGTTCAACTTTAGACTTCAGGATCTGACAATAAGGTGCGCTGACGGTTTTGGGGACGGTACTTCGTCATATGGTGTTTACATAAGCGCGTGTTCTAATTACAATATTGTAAGATGTAAAATTATTGCCGGAAATGCTGGAAATGGAGAAAATGGTGCTAATGGGACAAACGGAACCCCAGCTGCCAATGGTTCCCCTGGACAAGATGGTGACGAACAGGGCCCTTGTTGTACGGCGGGAGGTGTTGCAGGTTCTGGTTCGTTTCCAGGAAGTTATGCAGGAGGGGATGGCGGAGCTGGTGGTGACCGTGGTACCGCGAGCTGCTCGTTATGCGGAGATCCACAAGACGCCACTAATGGATACGTTGGGAACCCCGGTCTAGGGCCTGGAGGCGGTGTGCAGGGCAATGGCGGAGCTAAAATTTTTGTTTGTTTATATCCGGTATCCTGCGCGCGTTCAGCAGCTAACGACGGACAAAGTGGAGTAGCTGGCACGAATGGCTTGCCTGGCGCTTCGGGCACGGATGGGGCAGGTCAGCATATCGGCGGCTTTTTTGTACCACAATTCGGCACCGTTGGAACCGCAGGAACTCATGGTTCCGGCGGCGGCGGAGGTGGTGGTGGTGGCTCACTAGGCGGAATCCCCTATGACTGTCTCTTTGGATTACCTCCAAACTGGAACGGCTCAGGAGCCGGCGGCGGTGGAGGTGGAGAAGGTGGAGAAGGCGCTCTTCAAGGTTTAGGAGGCACAGGCGGAGGGGCGTCCTTTGCGGTTTATCTCAACAATAACGGCGCAAATGGATTGATTCAGGATTGCCAGCTCACTGTAGGAAATCCTGGTTTGGGTGGCCTGGGCGGCGCTGGTGGAGTAGGTGGCCCCGGTGGTTTCAGCGGGCCTGGCGGCGGGCAAGCTAACTGTAGTATTGGCGCTGGGGGTAATGGGGGCCTTGGCGGAGCAGGCGGCGATGGAGGGGCAGGAGGAAAGGGTTCACAAGGTGTTGCCAACAAACTTTATGAAGATCCATCTGGGGTACCGGTGGGTTATTTTGATATCAATAGCCTTCAGCAACCATTTGTTTATGTGAAATTCTCAGGATGCACAGATGCACCGGTTGAGTTTTATACCAATGCAACCGGAACCATAGAATGGTTTTTTGGAGCAGGATCAGTGCCGTCCAACACTATTGGAAGCCCTTCCGTTGCAACTTACACCACAACTGGAAGGAAGACTTTTACCATGGTGGTTAATGGCATTCCTTATACTTACTCCGATTTCATCGACATATTTAGTACCGGAGCAGGTTTAAATCCAACTATCACACCCATAACTCCAGATACACTTTGTGCTGGTGATATCGGATCTTTCATCAGCACTGTTACAGCTGCGGACTACACCTGGTATGTCATTCGGGACACAATGGTGGATACCTTTTCAGGACCCGGACTGCTATCCATGTCATATATATTTGACTCAGTTGGTACTTATACCATTATCCTTGAAACAAGAAATACCTGTTGTGGTGTGTCTTTTCCAGACACCTTTACGGTGACGGTAAATCCAATTATTCAACCGACAATTGCCATACAGTCCAGCGACACCAGCAACACGGTCTGCGATGGGACAACACTAACATTCAGTGCATCAGCCAATAATGTAACGAACCCTGTATACGCTTGGTTTGTAAATGGGCTGCCTGTAGGATCTAATAGTCCGACCTATTCTACTTCTACACTTGTGGACGGCGATGTGATCACTGCTACTGTTATGACCACCACCGGCTGCTCCATCGGTTTATCTGACTCCTCTAATTCGATCTCGGTAACGGTCGTTGGAATTCCTGCGGTAACATGCACCGCAGACACATTTATAACAGGATTACCAACCTACTTTACGTCGACTGTCACATCTGGTGGAATTTCACCATTTACGTATATATGGGATTTTGGAGATCAAACAATGGGAGCCGGTGATTCCGTGGCACACATTTATTTGTCCCCGGGAGTATACGATGTACAAGTAGACGTAGTTGATGCCAATGGATGTCCGGGAACCTGCAACAGCGTGGTAACGATTTACAGTTTATTGTCTGCGGCTTATACCGCGTCTGTTTACAATGGCTGTGCACCGCTAACAGTCGACTTTACCAATCAAAGCACAAACGCGGTAACCTATTTATGGGAGTTCGGTGACGGCAGCACAATGGCATCAACCAGTACCGCTACTGTCAGCTACACATATACGAACCCCGGTACTTACAATGTAGTGCTTCATGCGTATGGAGCCTCTGGCAATGACAGTGCATCAGTTACAGGTCAGGTAATGGTACTACCCAGTCCTGTTGCGAATTTCCAGGGATATCCGCAAGTAATATCAACGCTGGGAGACACTGTATTTTTCGGTGACAATTCGCTAGACGCCTGGATGTGGCAATGGGACTTTGGAGACCCTGCTTCAGGCGTAAACAATAGCTCAACAATCCAAAATCCGGCTCATTTTTATGCACTTGATGGCAGCTACACGGTTTCTTTGGTGGTGACAAATGCATTTGGATGCAGCGATAGCGTGACGAAGCCAAACTTTATAGTGATTAAAATTGATACCGGCGGTGGTGTTTATATAACACCTCAAACAATAGGCCTGAATACCATTACGATCTTTCCCAATCCAGTGGTCTCTGAACTGAATGTAGTTGTTGAAGTAGAAAATCCAGGAACACTTGAAATTGCAATGATCAACATGAATGGACAACTCGTCAGGAAATTTTCGAGCGAACGAATACAAAAGGGTACGACCAGGCTTACCTATTACCTGGGTGATGGGCGCCTAAATAAGGGGTTATACTTTCTAGACGTGAATTACAACGGAAAGCATTATTACAAAAAGATTATTCTAACGCCATGAGTATTCTAAGACTAAGAATCTTTATGTCCTTCATGGTAATCATCCCCTTGGTGTTGCTAATTGGTAACACCATGGCACAAGAATGCAGTATCATCTACGTAACACCTGGTGGTGTTGGCAGTGGTGTAGCGGGCACCAAAGCCAATCCGGCCAGCTTAATATATGGTTTATCCCTTGCCACCCCTACGGATAATCAAATATGGCTGGCTTCCGGTAGTTATTCGATTTCGACTACGCTTTTTATGATCAGTGATGTAACGGTTGAGGGGGGGTTTGACCCTGTTACCTGGATAAAGACCAACCTGGTGCCCAGTGTAATATATCGAGACAATGCCAATATGCAAACTCTTCCGAACAGACTTGTTGCTGTAGAATGCACTGGAATCAGCAATTTTAGGTTGCAGGACCTAACCATTAACGTTGCCGGTGGCCTGGGCGATGGAGTTTCAGTTTATGGAGTTCATCTTGACGGTTGTTCAAATTATTCTATAACAAGGTGCATTATTACTACTGGAAATGCGACAGACGGACTACAAGGTGGGCCGGGTATAGGTGGGATCTCCGGTGCGAATGGCACACCTGGTCAAGGTGGTGATGCTAACGGTGGATGTTGTACGGCCGGTGGTGGGGGTGGATCAGGATCCTTTCCCGGCAGTTTTGCCGGTGGTGCCGGTGGCGATGGCGGAGCCCGTGGAACGGGAACAGCACTCTGCTTTGGAAGCGGAAATACTGCTCCAGATGGCCTTGATGGTGTAGCTGGGCAAGGCCCAGGAGGAGGAGGATTTGGAACTGGAGGCGCAGGATATTGTCAACCAATATGTGTTTCTATTGGTTGTGATGCCGGCCCGGCAAATGCAGGAACAAACGGTGTGGATGGGTTGAATGGCGCTAACGGATTGGATGGGACGGTTGGTACTCCTGCATTTGGAAATTATTTTATCAATGGCGACGGACTGGTCGGCCAAACGGGTGTACATGGCTCCGGCGGCGGGGGCGGGGGAGGCGGTGGCTCTCAGGGTTGTTTGTGGTCTCTATTTGGAAATTACAATGGCGCTGGCGCTGGCGGCGGCGGCGGCGGTGAAGGGGGACAAGGAGGCTATGGTGCCACAGGCGGAACAGGTGGAGGTGGCTCTTTTCCAATTTACATTTTTAACAATTTGGTAGGCTCCGAAGTGAAAGATTGCAACTTATCTTCCGGACTTCAAGGACTGGGAGGCCTGGGTGGTGTTCCTGGCGGATTGGGTGGCGGAGGCGGTATTGGAGCAATTAGTACTTCATCAAACTGCGACCTGGGAGATCCCGGTGACGGTGGTGACGGTGGCTTAGGCGGTATGGGAGGAAACGGAGGTAATGGATCTCCAGGAGTAAGCTTTCCGCTGTATGAAGACCCCTTGGGGCTGGCAGCAGCCCAATCTGATATGCGGAGCCAGGTAGAACCCCAGATATTCGTAAAAAATACAGGATGCACATGGTCGGACGTTGAGTTTTACACCAATGCCTCAGGAATAATCGTTTGGTACTTCGATGGTGGTGCCTTGCCTCTAAGCGCCACTGGAGACTCAGCTGTGATTCAGTACTCCTCAATGGGACGACATACGATCACCTTGGTGGTAGATGGAGTTCCCTATATTTTCACAGATTTTGTCGGAATCTTTAGTGATGGATTGATACCGATCATAACATCTGCTGATTCCGTTACATGTCCTGGAACAAGCGCTACATTCACCAGCTCTATTACCAATGCGACCAACTACGATTGGGTAGTCTATGATAATCCACCGGTTACTTTCTCGGGCGCCGGTATTACGACTATTAACCATACGTTCGCCGACACTGGAACTTACGAGATTACCCTGCAAACCACTTCAATCTGTTGTGGAAGGTCAAAGATTGACACGTTTGAAGTTATCGTTGCTCCTCTTCTCACCCCAATAGTTTATGTGTCTGTCACCTCTGCGGCTATCTGTGCCGGTGATCAAACAACTTTTGGGGCCGTACCCATAAATGGAGGAACCAATCCCATTTACCAGTGGTTGGTCAATGGTTTACCGGCCGGATCTAATACCAATACTTTTATCTCTTCTTCCCTTTCTGATGGAGATATTATCACCTGCTTTATGATAAGCAATTATCCCTGTGCAGTGCCCATAGACGCAACCTCGCTGCCAATCACAATTGAAGTAAATCCATTGCCTGTGGTGACATGTTCAGTAGGCAACGTCTATTTAGGTGCATTTACAAATTTCGACGCTACACTTTCAACGGGCACCGCTCCATTTACTTATGCCTGGGAATTTGGAGATGGCGGCATTGACACAGGTGCAACAACCTCCCATTATTACGGGAGCACGGGGTCATATTCATACACGGTAACGGTCACTGATTCTAACGGATGCGTTGGCATTTGCTCTGACGTTCTGCAGATTGTTGTGGCGCCATCTGTGGAAGCAGGTTATACGAGCAATACGATCCCTGCATGCGATAGCTCAACCGTTACGTTTACGGATACAAGCCTTGGCAACCCGGTTACCTGGTACTGGGATTTTGGGGATGGTGTAACCATTGGGCCCGGAAGCGGTACCATAACAGGTATGCCCAATACTTCAGGAACCTTTGATAATCCAACCCATGTATATACCTACACCATGCCTGGCGTATATAATGTTACGTTGGTAGCGTCAAACGGGGTTTATGCAGACACCGTTCTTTATCCGAATTACGTGGTCGTTAAACTCTCACCAATTGCAGGGATAACTTCTTTAGATACTTCAGGGTGCACATCGATCAACACGCAGTTCAGAGATGCTTCACCAGGCGGATTTTGGTTTCTATGGGATTTTGACGATGCCAGCAGTTCTACACAACAAAATCCGAGTCATAGTTACGCAGCTGTAGGTACCTATAGTGTGACGATAACGGTTTGGAATCAAGACAGTACCTGCTTCGATGCAGCGTCGATGAACATCAATGTTTATGAAACACCCTTTGCCGCTTTTATGAGGGATACGGCCTGCTCATCGATTCCAATTCAGTACACAAATCTGTCATTTGTGACAGGAAATTCTACAATTACAGGCTATGAATGGGATTTTGGGGATGGGACAGACAGCATTACTGATGTTGACCCAATTCACACATTTGATCCCGGAGGAACGTATTATACCAACATGATCGTAACCAGTAATTTTGGATGCAAGGACACTGCATTTGATACGATATTAATATATCCAAAACCAGATGTGATGTTCGATGCCGTGCCAGATAGCGTCACCATACTCAATCCTGAAATAACATTCACGGATGAAACAATATCTGACAGCATTGCTACCTGGAACTGGCAGTTCGGTGATGGAGATTCATCAAGTATTAAAAATCCAGTTCACGAATATTTGGACACGGGCACTTATAACATTCTACTAACCATTACAGACACAAATGGTTGTTTCGATACCGTTTCACATAGAATTGAAATACTCCCAGACTATATATTCTTCATTCCCAACACCTTCACTCCAAATGCTGATGGGATTAATGAACTGTTCATACCCAAGGCAATCGGACTCAATGAAGTGGGATACAATTTTTATATTTTTACCAGGTGGGGTGATGCCATATTTCATACTGACGACATTAATGTAGGATGGACTGGCCTGGCAAATAACGGCACAAAGCTCGCCCAAACGGGCGTTTACGTGTGGCTGGTGCTCTCTAAAGACCTGATGGGAATAAACCATCAATATACCGGTCACGTAACCCTAATGAGATAAAAATAGATTTATTATGGAAGAAGAAAAGATCTATAAGAATTTTGAAGAGTTTTACCCTTATTACCTAAAAGAACATACCAAATTAGGAACCCGGGTAACTCACTTCATTGGCACCTCGCTGTTTTTTGTATTTCTGGTAATGGCGATCGTTAAACTCGATCCCATGTATCTGCTGCCAACTGTTATCGTTCCCTATGCCTTTGCATGGGTTGGCCATTTTTTCATCGAAAAGAACAAGCCGGCAACTTTCCAATATCCCGGTATGTCCTTGCGAGGAGATTTCACCCTTTACTTTCATATTCTTGCAGGTAAAGAGGGGTTTACCGGATCAAAAGAAGACTAATAGAGAACCACTCGGGAAGAAAATATATTCTCAGTGCTCTCAATTCGAATTATATAAAAACCAGGCCGGACAGCTTCCAGGTTCAGCCCCATTTTTTCGGACACCCGTACATTCTGTATGCTCCATACCTCCTGTCCCATTGTATTATACAGCCTAATGTTTACCAATTCTCCGCCAATCCCTTCTATTGTCAATGATGATTTCGTCGGATTGGGATAAACCAAAATTTCCTCTAGTTCAATGTTGCGTTCAACACCAACGTATTTTGTATAGTCACAATTTGATAACAACAGCAAGCTGTTATAAATGTTAAGCCTGCCCCCTGTTAGGGTAATGCCTGTCAAATCCGCAATGGAATCCGTTCCGTTGAAAATGTAATCTCTAATTAGAAGTGCATAATATCCGGGATAGCTCTTGTAATCCACAATAAAATCCGAACATACTGCTGAATATAGGAGCGCTACAGCACCTGCCACATGAGGCGTTGCCATAGATGTACCGGTTTTTGTTCCGTAAGTATCATTCGGTTCCGTTGACCAAATCGTAGTTCCCGGTGCCCCCAAATCAATCGTGGCCAGGCCGTACGCTGCCCCTGGGTTTCTCAGATCATCATCAGTTGTATTGGTAACGGATATCATCCAATCACTGGGGCAAGCAGTAGGGATGTCACTTGTAGAATCAACATTCACACCCAGATTCATTGTTGCTCCCGCGCTCAAGATACCAGCTACCCCCAGCGAATCGTAAAAGGCACACCAAATAGGGAAAGAATCCGGTTCGCCAAAGTTGTTGCCAAATGATGAGTTTGTAGAAACAACAAAAGCCCCAGAGGCCCCGTTCGTTTCGTTATACGTTGCTCTTAATTCAAGAACATATCCATAGGCCTCAATCACGGTAGACTCAACTCCGGAAGAGCCCTGTACAGGCATGATTTTCACATTCCAATTTACACCTGCCACGCCAATTCCATTGTTTCCGATTGCACCTGCCGTTCCAGCTACATGTGTTCCGTGGGTACATGATGTAATATTTCCATCGCTGATGTATGCGTTCCAACCATCATAATCGTCAATGTATCCGTTGCCATCATCATCTATGCCGTTATTGGGAATTTCATTTCTGTTTTTCCAATAATCCAGATCCTCATGATTCAAATAAAATCCACAATCAATGACTGCTACGACTATGGTGTCGCCCATCGCCGTAACTCCTCCGGTGGCGGAATCCCACGCTTGAAGGGCATCTATGTCTGCACCCAACATGCCACCGCTTTGTCCAGTGTTATTCATGTTCCACAGATCTCCGAACTGAGGATCATTCGGAATTGTATCTCTCTGCTCAATAAAATGGTTGAACTGCGCCGCAAATACATTATTATGACTCTGTAATGCTGATAGCATTTCATTTTCTTCCATGACAAGTGGGTCAAAACCAACAAGATGAATATTAAGTCTCCTGGAAAGCTGTTTAAGGTGGTGCACCTTTGCGTCAGTATTCAATGATTCATTGATTCCAGCAAGAACATCACTTACATCCTCCTGGTAATTCAGCTGAATGATCAACTCACCCGGCACATGATCAACCCGTTGTGCGAAGCATTCAGAGCCAGGAAATATGAGCACTGTGAGCACTGCGCAAATTGTGACTTGCTCTTTTATTAACTCAATCATTTCGCATGTCAATTTTATGATTCAATTGAACGTTAGCAATGCTCTCATTTTGTTTCAACAAGTTCATGGCAATGTTCACTTCTGTACGTCGATAGTTAATGGTCATTTCCCAGGTGCCCATACGAGCAGATAGAAGCTTGACCGCTACGAGATTCAGGTCTTTATGCCGCATTACCAATGATTCAATATCGGTATTTTTCCTGACCTGCACAATGATGCTGATCAGCTCTCCGGGGCCTTTTTGCTTTTCCGACTTTGAAAATATATTACAGCCTATTGCAAAGATGCAGGCCAATACAAACAGAATAAGATGTAATTTGAAATTTGTCCTCATAGATTCCATTTGAGCACTTAACAAATCTACTAATAACTGCCTATTTTTGTGATAATGAGCCAAATCTTGCCCATACATGATATAATCCGGAAAAAGCTGCGTACGCTGCCCGAAAATCCAGGGATTTACCAGTTCATGGATGCTGATGGCACGGTAATTTATGTGGGGAAGGCTAAGAATCTAAAAAAGAGGGTGTCTTCCTACTTTAACAAGGCAAGGGCTGAAAGTGGCAAAACCCTTATGCTTGTGAGAAAGATCCGCGATATGAAATATCTCATTGCAGATACGGAGCTCGAGGCACTTCTTTTGGAAAATTCACTTATCAAAAAACTCAAGCCCAAGTATAATGTTCAACTGAAAGACGATAAGAGCTTTCCGTGGATATGCATAAAAAATGAACGATTCCCCAGGGTCTTTCCAACCCGTCAGTTGAAGGATGATGGTTCTGAATATTATGGCCCCTATGCTTCAGTAAAGATGATGAATGCAATTTTGGAGTTGATCAAACGACTGTACAAACTTCGCAACTGTAATTACAATCTCTCAGAAGAAAACATAGCCAATAAAAAATTCAGTGTTTGCCTGGAATACCACATAGGAAATTGCCTGGGACCTTGTGAGGATTTACAATCTGAAAAAGATTATGATCAATCGGTATCTCAAATTAGAAATATCATTAAAGGGAATTTACATTCTGTGATAAGGCACTTCAAGCAACTAATGAAAGAACACGCTGAGAATTATGAATATGAGAAGGCACAGCTCATCAAAGAAAAGCTGGATTGGATGGAAAAATACAGGGGAAAGTCAGTGGTTGTAAATCCTAAGATCCATGATGTGGAAGTGTTTTCAATTGTAACCAATGATAAGTATGGTTATGTGAATTACATGAGAGTAGCCGAGGGCGCCATTGTACAAGGCCACACGGTAGAATTGAAAAAGCAACTGGATGAATCGGCAGAAGAGTTGCTTTCCATTGCTATAGCAGACCTGCGTGCAAGATTTCACAGCGACTGCAAGGAAATCATCATCCCATTTGATATTGATTTGAACATGCCTTATCGAGAAGAGCCCGTTTCTTTTCTCATACCTCAAAGAGGGGATAAGAAACTGTTGCTGGGGTTATCCGAGCGCAACGCTAAATTTTACATGCTCGATAGACAGAAATCCAGGGTGAAGGCCTCCACTAAAAGGAACCGTACGGATGAGTTGCTCGAGAAAATGAAAACTGAATTAAAGCTCAAAAAATTGCCAGTGCATATAGAGTGTATTGACAACTCGAACATTCAGGGAACAAACCCGGTAGCTGCTTTGGTGGTATTCAAAAATACCAAGCCTTCAAAAAGAGATTATCGTCACTATAATATTAAGACTGTGGTGGGCGCCAATGATTTCGCTTCCATGGAGGAAGTGGTGCTTCGCAGATATGGGCGCCTAAAAAAGGAAAAAAAACCATTGCCACAGCTGCTTATAATTGATGGGGGCAAGGGCCAGATTTCCTCTGCCATGAAAAGCCTTGAAAAACTAAAATTAGCCAACAAGATTAGTGTAATTGGGATAGCAAAAAGACTGGAAGAGCTTTTTTACCCACACGATCCTGTTCCGCTCTACCTGGACAAACGATCAGAAACACTCAGGGTAATTCAGCAATTGAGAAATGAAGCTCACCGCTTCGGAATTTCGCACCATAGGAAAAGACGTATCAAAGCTTCAATTAAGACAGAGCTCCGGAACATAGATGGAGTAGGGGAGGCAACCGCAAAAATTCTTTTAAAAGAATACCGCTCGGTGAAGAACATCAAGAAAGCGTCGCAGGATGAGTTAATAAAAGTAGTGGGAAGATCAAAGGCTGAGTTAATCTACACTTACCTGGCCAAGAACTAAAGGAAGCTACGATTTAATTCATGTGGTCTGCCAATATCTTCATTTCCTCACGCGCAGATGCATTACAATAGAGGATTTGGTACACCGCATCCGTTATGGGCATGTGAACTTTGTGTTCCTTATTCAATTCTACAATGCATTTTGCCGCATAATAGCCCTCAGCGATCATTTTCATTTCGGTCTGCGCTGATTGTACCGAATGCCCCTTCCCTATCATGTTTCCAAAGGTGCGATTTCGGCTAAATTTGGAATAGGCAGTTACCATCAAATCTCCTAAGTATGCCGAGTTTTTTATATCGCGGTCAATCGGGTGCACGGCATTTACAAACCTCTCTATTTCCTTAATTCCATTAGAAACCAACACTGCCTGAAAATTGTCTCCATATCCCAATCCATGACAAATGCCATTCGCCAAGGCAAAAATATTTTTGAGCACCGCTGAATATTCCGTGCCAAATATATCATCCGAAACTTTGGTTTTTATATATCTGCACTCCAATTTGGATGCCATTTCGGCTGCATTCTCCGTATTAGAACATGCAATGGTGAGATAGGATAGTTTTTCCTGTGCAACTTCTTCAGCATGGCATGGCCCGGTAATTACGCCTATATCCTCGTATGAAAGGCCATATTGGTTGTGAAAAAATTCTCCGACAATGACGTTGTTTTCCGGAACTATTCCCTTAATCGCCGAAAATATTACCTTGCCCAACAGGCTGTCTTTCGCACATGGAGCCAAGCTTTTCTTCAAAAAAGCTGAAGGAACTGCAAATACTACTATGTCTGCATCAGCTATACATAATTGGATATCGTTCGTGATATTTAGCTTGTCAATATTAAGCAGCACAGAGGGCAGGTAATTTCTGTTGTGCCCATACTTTTTAATGTGTGCTATATTGTCCTCATCTCTCAACCACCAATTGAGCTCTTCCACATTGTTCAAGAGCATCTTGATAATGGCGGTGGCCCAGCTGCCTCCTCCTATAACCGCTATTTTCGGATTGTTTGCCATTCTTTTGCAATGTATAATCCTTTAGGAAACGGAATTGCCCCAAAAGGAAATACGTTGCAAATCTAGTGAACTGAATGGTTTCAGTGACTCACGACCAACTTACGAGCCGCTCTCTCTGATGAACTGGTAAGTACCAAATAGTAAATACCATTTGCGAACTGAGAAACGTCTATCGCCTGTTCTTTCGTGAATTCTGAACTATACACGGATTTGCCCAACATATCGATTATTGTAAGCTCTAATCTGTCGTCAGACATTCCCTCCATCTCAACATAAACAAAACCACTCGTTGGGTTAGGATAAATTTTTATTCGGGAGATTAGATCGGCTATTTCTACGATATTGGTGACATTGAACGCGCCAACCGTTATACTGCTCACATAAGTGCATCCATTGGCATCGGTTACCGTTACCGTATAGGTTCCAGCCGTTAGACCAGTAGCATTAAAAGCACTGCTTCCGCTTGACCAGGAATAGGTATATGGAGAACTACCACCACCTACCGAAGAAATCGTTGCGGTACCGACACCTGTTCCACTGGTATCAGGAGTAGCAGATATTGTTCCAGAAACAGTTGACGGATCTGAAATAGTCAAAGTGCTACCAATTTTCTCGCAAAGATTTGCATTATTTACCACTACATTATAAATGCCTTTACTCAAACCCGTAAACACGCCGTCGGTATTCGGAAATGTAGAGCCTCCATCTATGGAATAGCTCAACGAACTTCCTGTTGTATCTGAAGCAACAATAATAATGGTTCCATCATTGACACCGCAGGCAGTTGCATTCGTTGTTGCTTCTGACGTAATCACTATTCCGGAAATATCATTGATGGTTAAAGTACTTCCCGTTTTAGGGCAACCAGAAGCATCCTGAATCGCTATATCATAGTTTCCGGCACTAAGGCCTGTAAACAACCCCGTAGTATTCGCAAATGTGATTCCCCCATCTATTGAGTAACTCAATGGTGGAGTTCCGCCATTCGCAACTAGCGTTATTTCTCCATCATCGGTTCCACAGCTGCTTTTGTCAGTAGCTGATTCTGAAACGATACTAATTGCCGCTGGGTCATTGATAATTACCGTACTTCCTGTCATTATACCATTTACATCCTGAATTGCAATGGTATAACTACCGGCACCTAATCCGGTAAAAAGACCTGTCGTATTTGGAAATGTGCTGCCTCCATCAATCGAATAACTCAACGTTCCCCAACCTGTGGCTGTTATCGTAATACTGCCATTGGCTAAACCGTTACAACTCACATCCATTGATTGAACTGAACTAATTACAGTCGGTGTTGTAGAAATAATGTTGTCAGGCTCAATTTTATTTAGCGTGTTATTCGGTGCGTTTACATACCAGATTCTTCCTTCGGGGCCAATTGTAATACCCATCACGCCGGCCGAACCGGTTTGCAGCCTGTTCATCTCCGTTGCCGGAATACTCGATATATCATAAATGATTATCTCCCCAGTACTGTTATCCGATACAAGCATTCTATCTTCCAGAATAGCAATCCCGGAAGGTTTGACAAGTCCCGTGCTAACAACCACCTCTTGCGTGGCGCCATCCACCCTTTTATAAGTAGCCAATCCATCGTAATTGGTAAAGCTAGGCGCCGTACCACTAATAGTTCCCGTAGTAATATCCATTCGAATTACTCTCAGGCTGCCTGCATCTACGATATACAACCATTTTTTATCATCATCAAAGGCCAGGTGGCATGCGGTGTTCAGGTCTATACGATCCACAACAACATCCTCATATCTATAAACCTTTCCGTCATCATGGTCTGTATTTCCGGGCCCATGGTCCGAAGCAAAGTCATACTTAACAATGTCATTGCTCTCCGAATCAAATACCCAGAAGATGTTATCCTTCTCATTGGCAATTCCCATGGCATAGGGACTCATATGAAGCATGTCCAAATGGCTTCCGTTTCCTCCAGAGGGTTGAGCATAAATTAATGAATCACTCGACCAGAGCGCAGGGCCCGTGAAAGGAGTGCCACCATTGTCGTTGGCATCATATACACTCGGTGAAGTTGCAAAGTTGCCATTCAAACTAAATGCAATGCCAGATGGCTTGGCCATAAAATGTTTTGAATTTGAATCCTTCCTATAGAGAGCTTGCTGACCCGTTTTACCCGGATTATAAAAAGTGATTGTAGTTCCGCCTGAGGCTCCCGTTCCGTTCCAGATACCGAGATTTACCACCCAGAGTTCTCCATTGGGGTGAAAATCCAGGTCCATTGGGATTTTTACGCCATCTGAAAGGTTTCCAATCTCCAGATAGTTAAATGTATTTGTCTGTAACGCATAGCTGGCAATTATATTCGGTATTTGGCCAATGATGGTGAGCTGCTTTGTTATCATGTCATTGGCTGGTACAGAATCCGCAGCTGCACCGTTAACATTGCTAACCCATACTTTAAGTTCATAATCACCGCTGGCGCTAGGCACCCATGGTGTTGAATGAGTAAAGTTGTACTGTGCAAATGCCGCAATGTTCAGGCCGGTCAACGCGTCTGTAACCGTTGGGCCATTGTCGATCGAATAATTGACGTCGAGAGAAGTAATTGCGGTTGTACCCAGGTTTTCAATATCTCCCACGATATCTATACTTCCGATCTCCATAAAAGCCATCGTTTCCAAGGTAAGCATTGAAGCATCCAGTGCAGGAGGCATGCTGTTAATGAAGGTGAATTCATCAACATAATCAAGCGCAGTAAACATATATACAGGATAAGATTCAATTTTTACCGTGTACATACTTCCTCCGTCTCCATAAGCATCCCTGGCCTCTATTTCAAAGGTCGCATCTTCGGTTAAGCACCAGGGGCCTTCTGATATCGTAGTATTGTTGCCATAGCCATTGCCGGGTGTAGCCGTTCCGGTAAGACCGCATTGTAATTCAGTTGTGTTACCGCCTGCAAAAATTGTGCTAAGGCCACATGGGGTTCCACCAGGTACAAGCTCCCAGTAACATTCGTAGCCCCACTGATCGGTGGTGACGTCTATTCGCACTTCCAATTGCCCGGCAGGGCATTGTGCTTTGATACCTAAGCTGTTTAAACCGATTAGCGCTAAAATTAGAGTAGTTATTCTCATAGTTGATAGTTTGGGAATACACTTGTATTCCAGGTTTTTAAATTATTATATCCGATGGCTTAGACACAAAGTATAAATTTACCACTATTGACGACCAACACCATCGTTTATTCGCTGAATCTTACTTATATTAAGACGAATTCGACCAAATAAGTTGCTATTGACCCTGGCCAATCAACAATTAAGACAGTGGCCCAATTTTATTTCCTGCTCCCTTTGCCAGGCAGCGAACAGGGCCTTCCATTCTGCTTTTGTTTTTTTAGAGACCCTCTCAGCCACTGTTTTGGACTTAATCTCCTTATCTGGTTGTAAATATGACTCCATAATCGATTAATTAATTTATTATTGATTTTACAGCTGCTTGTAAGAGTTCTTTAGAAACTTCAATTTCATGTACAAAGGCTATGACCTCCACATTGTTTTCATTCCAATCGCCTGGAACGGTATAGTCAAATACTCTTATGTAAACCCTGCCAGCTTCTCTTGTGGCCGTAATTTGATTTCCCTGAAAATCCGTTAGATAATCTCGAAAAATATGTTGGTGCGAATAATTCGGAACAATATTGGAGTTGCCATCCAATTGTTTGTCTATTATATTGTTTTCGACCAGGAGGACGCTCAGAAAATTCGTCTGACTAATATCCTGGACGTAATTCAACGTGATTACCAATTGCAGTTTCCTGTCGGCGGAGACATATTCACTAGAAATATTGATGTTCACGGACACCGATGAGATCAATTGCTCTGCCACATAAGAGTCCCATAAATCCCTGTTTTGACTTATTATAACGGTTTCACCTGTTTGAATTTTCCGATCAACTGAAGCGCTTGGCAAACTAATTACTCCCCCGAGCATGATAACAGCCGAATCACCGTCCTGTGTACGAAAATCATATTGATTACCCATAATACTGGGATCGCTATAGATTCCAAAATGAGTACTGTGAGTATTAATTGCGGCTACCCTTCCAGGATAATTGTTGATAATACCAGCAACAACTTGGTGGGTCGCCGGACAGGTATAGCAGTATACACCAGTAAATTCCTCTAACAGCACAGTTTTCTGTTGTGGATTTTGAATACTTCCTATATAAGTGGTGTCTTTCGGCGTGTTATCAACCGGCGCTGGTGCAGGTAATGGCTTGTCTTTATCACACCCAGCCAAGCCGACTATTGAAATGAATACAACTGCACAAGCAAACAGATATATGTTTTTCATCTCAAAAACTTTACGATTTATCTCGATTTATAAAATGTTGATGTTTTTTGTTTCCCGTTCTCAAACAATACATTCACATGGTATATACCCGGAGATAAAAGGTTTATCGATATACCATTTGATAATTTCCCCCAATCAGTTTCAGCAGGATATATGTATTCACCGATACTGTTATAAATTCGGATACTTGAAACATTTGCTGATTCGTAAGTACTCAAGTACAAAACATCAATTGCAGGATTTGGAAATAACCTAATTTCATAATCAGGAAGATCGTTCTCCTTCACACCGACCACATTGGTCGTTGTATATTTATAAGTAACGGTGTCACCATTAGCCTCATCACCTATTTCAAAGACGAATAATTTCAATTCTCCTGATCCCACAAATCCATTATATGTTGTGTGGCAGATAAAATATGCATCACCGCCTAATAGCGTTGGATTCATGTCGTTTGAATCAGGAGGAGTTGGGAAACAGCTTCCGAGATCACAAAGAGACATGGACCACTCGCTAGGAAATGTATTTGAAATTAGCCTCCATCTAAATGACAAGGATTCGGTTGTAAGATTATTCAGATAGATCCAATTTGAAGAATAAGTGTCTTTATAATACTCCTGTTCCCAAAAGTTTGAAGGATTAAATTCAAATCTTGTAGTTTGTGCATTGCTATTTAGCGATATAGCTAAAAGGACAACAACAAGAATGGCATATTGGGGTATGTTTTTCATAGCTCTATGTATTCAATTATTTTATCACTTGCATTTTCTTTTTCTCAACCAGCTTTCCGTTATCCCACAATGAATAAAAGTAAATCCCTGAATTAAGGCTCTCGTTTAAATCTATTTCCCCTGATTGAGATTCCAGAGCATACATTCCAATGATCCGGCCCAACTCATCTGTAATTCGAATTTCCCCCTGATAGGAGTTGATCTCATATGCAATTGTTGTATTGTATCTAAATGGATTTGGGTAATTTTTAAGACGTGTAATACCGACGCCAGATTCAGCTATTCCAGTAGTACCACCAGAATTGTCAAGTTGTAAAAGAAACTCCTTAAAATCCGTGTTATCTGCAGTATTCTCAAACCTCACAAGTACGCTTCCCGTTCCAACTACACCACCCGAGAACATATCAACCTGAACCGTTCCATTCGAATTTGCTGCCAACGTAAATGTTGACGACACAACGCCGTCTGGGAAACATCCATCAGGGCTACACATGGTTAGAGCCCATCCTGTTGGCATGACAATATTATTCAACGTCATCTCTATCTCCACAGGTGCGTTTAGGTCCGTATTGGTAACGGTTCCCGGGAAATACGCAAAGCTACCTGTAGCATTTAAGTTGGTGATTACAGCTTCGATAACTCCTTGTGAAGCGGGTGCATTCACCGTGAAAGTTCCGCTCATCCCACTGTTCGAATCGGTATACTGGTAAACGCCTGGTTCAGAACAGACCACCGTGTATTTGCAAGTGCTACAGTAAACCAGGTAATTCCACTGAGCAGCTCCTGTTGGAATACTTGTGGATACTGAGTAATGGGCGCCATTATTATTTGAAAGATCGAGCATAAAGTGTATGTAATCCCCGACCTCAACTGTTAGATTGTTCGGACTAAATCCACCATTTCCAATGTAAACTGTGTATTCACTTTGGGCCTTTAATGTCGTAGAAAGCAAACAACCAAATAAGGCTAGACTTATGACCTTTGTAACAAATTTTGTTTTCATAATGTTTTTCATAATCAATTAACTTTTTATTCTAGCAACAATTATCTCGAGGGTTTTCTTGAATGCTTGGACATGGCACGGTTCCATACGAACAAAACACACAGCAACATCCATCTGTGGGTTTAATAACATCATGACAATTCTCACATTCGTAAAAATACTGACATGCGTCTGTCGGCATCGTTTCTTCTTTCTTCTGTCCACAATTTGTACAAGTAAAGACAGATTGCAAAATGATCGTCTTCTCCATCTCTTTAATTAATGATCTCCTGATTAGTAACTGTATATCCTGTTTCTTCTTCTACAATAATTGATAGCTCCGCCAATGTGGTTCGTGATTTGTCAAATTTCACCACTGCCAATCCCTCCTTATAAGATGATGTAGCTTCTATTACAGTATTTTGGTCCGTAAGACTCTGTGTAACATGGTGCTCACATCCGGTACATGTCATTCCCTCTATTTTCAGCCTTCCCTCAGCAATATTTTCCTCACTAACCACGACCGTAATATTCTCCGATGATGGAAAGAAGACACCCGAATAGTAAGGGAACGCAAGCATGAGCGCCGAAAATACCGTCACTATTCCCAAGAATTTTGTGGACTGTAAGAAAGATGGTTTCCCCACTTTCGCTGAACCTGCCTGGCCGGTAGGCAGGGCTCCAACGGACATGTCATCTTCTTCACAATCACAATCAATTTCGGCTCTTTTATTCTTTATGTGTTGATACCAGGCAAAACCCAAAACAATTACGGTAAACAATACTAGGTAGGGCCGGGCAGGTTCCAGCCAGGAAACTGATGCTGCAATACCAGATACACTAGCCACTGCAGCGACCACAGGCACAATGCAGCACAAAGAAGAAGCAACAGCCGCAATAACTCCGGCTCCAATTAATTTTTTATTTGCGTTTGTGCTCATGCAGCTTTGGTTTCCAACAATGCTTCATCTGTAATAAGACGAAAGAATACATTCAATAATTTTGCCGTTTCCGGCTGAAGGGAATAGTAAACAATTGCCCCAACTCTATTCTTCTCAATCACGTTCCCATCCTTCATCTTGCGCAAGTGTTGTGAGATAGCCGGTATTTGCATATCCAAAATGTCACTTAAATCACATACACACAATTTCTCTTCACGATAAAGCAAGTACAAAATACTCAAACGGACATCATTGCCAGCCAGATTGAATACACTAGCTAACTTCCCTATAAAGTTCCTGGCACCCTTCATGTTTTTCTTGCAGCCCTTGATTTGATCTTTGTCTGCGAAGACCCTAATACATTCGTTATTGCTCATCTTAATCTCATTTTAGTTTGTACAAATATAAAGGTTTTTAATTGTTTAAGCAAATACTTAAACATCAAATCGAACCATCGGTTGTTTTTTCTGATAATCCAATATCTCGTGCGTCACCTTTTATTAAATGCATAGGAAACGTTCAAGACAAATGTAGGCCCATAAGTGAATGTGTCGCCTTCATCTGATACTGTTTGTTGGTAAATAGGGAAGCGATATCCCGAAGTTATAGAAAGGCCATTCTTCAGATTGAATGATGCCATCAGTGTTCCATTGAATGAGATCAATCCGCTGTTGGGATCTGTCACCCCATTCCATCTGGCCTGGCTCTGTGAGAAATTAGCGAAGGATGCCCTTAATGCAAGCCACTTGGACAATCTGTAACCCATGCTTATCCCACTTGTGGTTTCCAAAGGCCCACGATACAAATGATTGTTTGCATAAAACGGAAGCTTGTTAATCGTGAATACTGCCAGGGATATCTTCTTTGTCAGCCCGGCAACGTAGTGTAATTCCACCAGGGGATCAAATGTACCTGTACCGAATTGAATATGCAGATGCTGCTCCCCTGACTGTCCTGCAGCGAGCGGGTCCTTTTCTGTATTACCCATAGGTAATGAAGTCCCAATTGCAACATCCAGCCTGCCCTTTTCTCCCAAAAACTTATTGAACCTATGGGCTACAAATAATCTCGGATCACTTAATCCAATATAGGTCTCCCCTCTGTGATGAAGGTCCCTGTTGCGTACAATGTCCTCCTTTTCCTGTTCCGTAAAATCGTCGATAAAATTAACCTCCGTTTTTTGAATTTTAATATCATATGGGATACGCAGCCACAGCGACCAATTGGTCTTGAAGGTGTGTTCCAGGCTGAGTTCTATTCTGAAAAAATCCAATTCTACTTTGTGTTCATGCAATCCACCTTCAATCAGCTGTCCTGAGGTATTAAGCTGTGTGTATTCCTGATGGCCCCCCTGATAGCGATAACCATTGGTCACATTCAAAGTTGTGCGAAATGTGCCTTTGTAAAGCGTGTCAATGCCCGCCTCTAACTTTTCACTGCTTTGAAGTGCGGGATTACTACAGGCGGGACAGGCCTGTGCAAAAATTTCTGCGGGAGTGATGACAATCATAAGGGCAAGACACCCAAATAATCCCTTATATCTAATATGAACTTTAATCTCTATTAGATTTAACCAAGGATTCAACTTGTTCAATGTAGTTGCCTTCTACTTTTCCAAGTAGCTTCCCATGATCATCAAAGACCAGGACAAAAGGCAACGCCGGCATTTTATAGGTCTTCGTCAACTGCTTTGAAAGCGCCGATTTCCAAGTCACAATGTCAGCCTTCCGCAGGGTAACATTATTATTATCCCTAATAAGCCTTTCAAGCTTTGGAGAAAAAACTCGACATGGGCCACACCAATCTGCATAAAAATCAAAAATTGTTATTTTTCCTTCCGTGAGGTAGTCTTTGATATTTATTTTCCCTCCTCCTTTGATAACTAAAATATCCAGCCCTTTCTTTTCATCTGCTGTTAATGGAGGTGGCAGGAATTCTCCCTTGAAGAGTGCCTCAAAGTTGCGGCCCTGAACAACTGTTTTTAGCTTTTGAATGGTTACATCACCAGTGGCAATAACCTTTGCTGTTTTGGTGCTGAAATCCACAGACGCGGATTCAACTCCTTCCATTTTTTGCAAAGTTTCGGTCAAGCTTTGAGCACAGTTGTTACAGGTCATTCCCTCAACGGTGAAGGTAAACGTCTGCGAGGTTTGCCCGAAGACGAATGATGATACCCAGAGCATCGTTAAAATAATTAACCCAGCCTTTCTCATTGCTTTGATTTAATTAATAGTTACACAAATATAGCTGGTTTTAATTGTTTAAGCAAATACTTAAACATAAAAATTAGTGGATGATCAAGATCTTATTGAATAGGCCATCGCCTATGCGAATCAGGTACAGACCGGCTGGAATTTCGCTGACATCAATTCTATTGTCGTTCAAGTGCCCGCCAGAATAACGGAACGTATTTTTACCATTAATACTGTACAGCGTTACGTGATCCACGTTCTCCGGACCATCCTGGAATAAAAACCCGATATATTGGTCGGCAGGATTGGGAAATAATCTGTAGCCGTATTCATTGTCTGGATATTCTGATATTCCGACGGTTGAATCTTGAAATATTGACAATGTAGTAGTATGCACATTCCCTGCAGCCGCTGAAACCAGACTAGGAGCAGCAACGCCTGCTGCGTAGAATGTAATTAGGCCAGAACCTAAAGGAGGTGCTATCCATTGAAACTGCCAGGTAAAGAACCCTGCTCCAACATTCATTGGTTCAGAGGCAAGAAAATGGGTAATATATTCCCTGCCAGTTGCCAACAATGCATATGTGTTGGAGCTGTCCAAAATGACGAATGCCCCCATCCTCAAATCGTTGCTGTCTAGTGCCGTGAGTTCAAATCCAAATATTATCGCGCTGCTATCTGTAATGGTTACGGATATTTCATAAACGGAATCTGCTACGTATGTATTCGCTCCAGTATTGAACATGATTTCTATTCCTGTATTGGGCGGATTTAATGTTCCCAATAAATGACAACCCGATGTAAAGCATGTCTCTTCACCGGGTGCTCCTGTTTTGGATGCCGGCGGTACGCTAGCAAATGTGATGGCTATTTTATGCAAGATGAAGACAAACAATATCACAAAAGTGAAGACTAGCAGTTTTTTCATACGGATTGATTTATTTGTTGTTGTATTATCAGCTTAGTATTACCAACATTTCCATTAATGCTGATGGCTTACTCCCTTTCCTATTAAATAAAGATTTACCGGGAAAGCTGCTATAAAACCGGCAACCAGTGCCAGCAGCATACCCATCCAAAATATAGGGTCGGCCAGTCCGGACTCCATTACACCGGGTGTATACACCTGTATCAATACTTCTGCAGTTTCCATTACCAGGATGCTCAGACCCTCTGCCATCAAGACTATTCTAAATGCCTTCCTAAAAGGGATTTCTGCTTTCAAGAGAGGCCTGATACCCAAAACAAATCCGAGTACAAATCCGAGTACAACGGCCAATATAATTGTAGTAATATTGTCGAGCATCAGCCCGATTCCGATTACCATTCCCAAAACCTCGCCCAGTCCGCAACCTAATAAACAATGCAGCGTTGCGGTACCTGCAAGCTTGAAGTTTGATTGAGAATCCCCTTGTTTATGTTCATTATGCTTGTTTTGATCATGATCATGGTGGTGATCATGATGATCGTGCTCCTCATGGTGAGGCCTGTTTTGATCTTTCATTTTGCCAGGTTTTGATTTATCGTTATGATAATGTGATTTATTTTGATCGTTTCCATTCTTCAGAATAGCCGAATAATGAAATTCCCCAGTAATATCTGGCTTCTATAGTGTTTTTATCTTTTAATGTGATCTTACAACTATACGTTTTGCCGTCTTTAGGATAATACATCTGTCCTTCATCCCAAATATTGTCTTCATCGTGGATCAAATCAATTAATACTACTATGCCCTTTAAGGGGCGGCTGCGCAGTTCTTTATCAGAATTTTTTTTGTCCTTTTTGGGATTTCCCTGCTCATCAAATGGCTGCCCAAGCCCTATTAGCTTTCCAAAATAATTACCCCCCTGTTTATAAATTTCTAACGTGTCTACATAGCCTTTTTCAGTCATCAGCCATTTTCCTGTAATGTCATCGAGATTGCTTTTCTGCTGGGCCCTTAACAGGCTTGATGTCACACACAATAAAACTAAAATGACGAGTATTCTTTTCACAATAATATAATTAGTCCGTAAGGACGATTCTCTTTGTTATTGCCTCTGACCCGGTGTTAACCCTCATCAGGTACATGCCTCTTGGTTCGTTTGACATATCAATTTCAACAACATTTCCCGAAACCTCTTTTTGAGCGTTTACATGAACCCGTTCTCCCAGCACATTGTATATTTCGATGGAGAAATTATTTACATTGCCCCCATATTTATCCGTTTTGATGTAAATACTTCCTGACGAAGGGTTGGGATAAATTATCACATCCTCCAATTTTTCGTCAATTTGATTTATCGACGTAGTGTCAATGGGCGGCGGCAATGTTACACAAAAGCTGAAAGAGGTATCCGTTAAGGAATTCCCCGATGCAATCGTACTACCCTCAGCGTCAGACAAAATAAATGATCCAATGGCATTGGCTGGAGGATCGTAAAAAGAGAAGGTGTAACATCCATTAGGTAGACAAATTACTTCAGAGTAAGACTTGTTCTTTTCATATCCTCCCGATGAATCCACAACAATTCCCATGCTATCTCGAACATCCCATGAAAGCAATTGCGCTATTTGAAAGTCTCCTAGATTAAGGGTAAGTGTTGTAGAGTTCCCGATGACGAAGGCGAATGATGATTGTGAAGAGTCGTTCAACAAGTAGCCATCTGTACCTCCATTTGGGTTTTCACTATAAACAGTTAAGGTATGTGAGCCAACTGATGCAACAAGCGGCGACAGTATTATCTGCTCCGAAGCGAGGGTGGCCAAAGATCCGGACCAAGCATATATCTTCGGTAATTCGGCATCCAGTTGATAATTAATGGAGACAGATGTCAGTGTATCAGATCCAACATTTGTCAGAGTGACTTCTGGATAAAATGCGTTTGTTCCACAAGCCGTATCATTGGGTGCAGCTATTGCCATACTCGCATCCAACGCATTAGGGGGTATGCATCCCAAGGAAGTTTTAAGGCCGGATGCGACGCTATTGAGGACGGCTAACATCATGTCTTTCTGGCCATAAGTGAACATGTTGGTACAGGCGTCATAGGAATAATCCATATAATTCATGAACATTACACCTGGCGTATCTGGTGAGCACGCATCTAATTCTGGATACGAAGGGCAGCCAAATGTTGATCCTGCCTGATCAGGTGTGTCGGAAATTCCGTCGCTACCGTTGCATGTCCCCCCATCATCACCCCAGATGTGGTACAAGTTGAAACAATGACATATTTCATGGACGGTTGTTCTTCCTAGGTGATAAGGAGGGCTGACATTACCTACCCTCCCAAAAGCAGTATTGTCAACGACAAGTCCCCACGTGTTTCCAATCCCGAATGGAAACTCACCGTATCCTAATATCCCTCCACTTAAGTCACACACCCATATATTCAAATACTCTAAAGTTGGCCAAGCATCTTTACCACCTGTTGCATTAAACTTGACATCGTCGTTGGTGCTGAATGAAGTTTCAGTAGTCGAAGTTCTGGTAATACCATTTGTAGGATTTCCGTTAGGATCACGTAGAGCCAGACAAAATTCAATTTCCGTATCGGCAGCAACGGATTTGAAGGCATCTGGCGTGTTAGAAGTATCAGCATTCATTTTCCTGAAATCCTCATTTAGTACCTCTATTTGCGATATTACCTGTGCGTCGGAAATGTTCTCTGAAGCCGAATTATAAACAACATGGACTACGGTTGGTATCGTGATGATAGCTCCAAACTTGTTTTGTCCTTTATGTAATTTAATCCACTGTTGCACCTCCAGATCTAGATTTTCCATTTGTATCTCAACCTGAGGATTCATAGCCTTCTGCATTTCCAGATGTTGCATAGTTCCACATCTTTCCTGGCCGTAACCAGTTGATGTAAGAATCATGATTAGCGCTACCTCGCTAATAATTTTACTCGCTGTTCTTTTCATAGTCCTATAAATTATTACGTGCAATTGGATTTTGAGTTGTTATCATAATTAGTTTCCTAAATCACTTTGATTCTTATTTTCCAGGTACTTTTGCAAAGCCTTTTCACCAAAAAGATGAAACACCACAGGCGTAACTATCATATCCAGCAAGGTTGAGCTGATCAATCCGCCAATAATTACTGTTGCTACTGGATATAATATCTCTTTCCCTGGCGCGTCTTTTGCTAAGGTAAGGGGAATTAGCGCCAAAGCCGCTGTTAAAGCTGTCATTAACACCGGTACTAATCTCTCCAAAGATCCCCGGATAATCATTTTCTTCCCAAATTTTTCCCCTTCGTTTTCAACTAAGTGCAGATAGTGAGATATCATCATAATCCCGTTCCGGGATGCGATTCCAGTTAACGTAATAAATCCAACCAAAGAGGCTACAGAAAATACGCCTCCAGTAAGCCATACTGCTATAACGCTTCCAATCAATGCAAGTGGAATGTTCAACATGATCTGCAAGACAATTCGCGGTGATTTAAAATATGAATACAGCGCCAGAAAAACCCCTGCCAGTGAGAAAAGACTCAATATTGATATGAGGCGCGAGGCAGATTTCTGGCTTTCAAATTGTCCGCCATAGGTAATAAAGTAGCCTTGCGACAATTTAACTGACTGCATAATTTGTTCCTCAATATCGCTGACAGTGCTTCCTAAATCCCGACCTGACACATTGCATGAAACCACTAGTCTTCGCTGCGTGTTTTCGTGATTGATAGTATTTGGGCCGTTCTCAAAATAGATATCAGCTATTTCCGTAATTGGAATTAATTCTCCGCCCGGCGTTTCCATCAGCGCTCTTTTGATCACCTCAATACTATTTCTCTCATTCTCAGGTAGCCGGAGGATGAGTTCAAACCGCCTTTCCTTATCCAAAATATGAGAGACAACTTTTCCCTGATATAATATTTCCAGATCTTGCACAACTTCCCCTCTTTCTAATCCATAATATTTAAGCGCATCCTCTTTAGGTCGAATTATAAGCTGCGGAATTTGAACTTGCTTCTCGATCTGAACATCTACCACACCTTCAATCTTTGATATAGTATTCCTGATCTCACTAGCATACTTTCTTAGCTCCATCAAGTCATTGCCAAATATTTTAATCGCTACCTGGGCTCTCACCCCAGATAATAAGTGGTCCAATCGATGGGAAATGGGTTGGCCAATATTGATGTTCAATCCCTTTACAATAGAGAGTTTCTCTCGTATATCCTCTGTAATCTCGCTTCGGGTTCGCTCATGCATGTCCTTCTTAAAGCTAACCTCGATTTCCGAGTTGGCAACTGGCTCCACGTGTTCATCCAATTCTGCCCGACCTGTTCTTCGAGCGGTAAAAGCCACTTCCGGCACTTTTAGAATTTGTTTTTCAGCAATGCTACCCAGCTTATTGCTCTCTTCCAAGGACGTACCCGCCGGCGCTGCTGCATTAATGGTCAGGGAACCCTCGTTGAAGGGTGGTAAAAACTCAGTACCGAAAAAAGGGATAAAAGAAGCTGCTATCAGGAATAAAGTCGCGGCTCCAATTAATATGGTTTTAGGATTACCCAGTCCAAAATGCAGGAGTTTTGTATCCTGTTTTTTAATCCACCTGACCAGGAATCCATCCTCTTCTGATTTCATCTGCTTAATGTTCGGAAGCAGATAGTAGCACATAGCGGGGGTTACGGTCAACGCCACCAGAAGTGAAGCAATAATCGAGGTAATGTAGGCGATGCCAAGAGGTGCAAATATTCTTCCTTCCATGCCGCTCAATGCGAAAAGCGGAATGAACACCAATACCACGATGATGGTTGCGTAAACAATGGAATTACGAACCTCTGTGGAGGCATCATATATCACTTTGATAACCGGCCTCGGGGTTTTCGAGTTTTGGTTTTCCCTCAGTCGTCTAAATACATTTTCCACATCAACAATTGCATCATCCACGAGTTCGCCAATTGCTATGGCAATTCCACCAAGTGTCATGGTATTTATGCTAATATCAAATGCTTTAAATACCAACGCTGTAATTATAAGTGACAAAGGAATTGCCGTAAGCGTAATAAGCGTGGTTCGAAAATTCAACAGAAACAGAAACAACACGATGACAACCAGGATGGCTCCGTCTCTGAGCGCTTCAACCACATTCGACAAAGCGGCCTCAATGAATTCAGCTTGCCTGAATACGTCTGTATTGATCTTTACATCTGCCGGCAAGGAAGGTTGTAACTCCTGCAATGCCTTGATAACTTCCTCGGTTAAATCAATCGTACTGGCATTGGGTTGTTTCTCCACCGTTAAAATAACAGCAGGAACTCCATTCAGGCTGCCATCACCCCTTTTGAATTTCGCACCAAATTTTACTTCTGCTACTTGCGAAATCAATATGGGAATATTGTCCTTAAAGCCAACAACAATGTCCCGAATCTCCTTTAAAGAGTTAATTCTGCCAATGTTACGGATTAGCACTTCGGATCCGCTTTTGTTAAAAAAGTT
>JACZWC010000080.1 GCA_022572355.1 Bacteroidota bacterium
GCTCCATTGCTAATTGCCAAATCACAGAATGGGATACAATTTCCCGCCAGGTTTAATAGGCTGAAATTTCCCGACAAAACACAACCCAAACCATCTGTAACAGTGACCGTATATGTGCCTGCAGCTAAATCTGTCACATCTTCAGTAGTCATGCCATTACTCCACAAATACGTATACACAGCGCTGCCTCCACTAACTGTTATATCAATCTCTCCCTCCTGGTCACCACAGTCTTCATTGGTTAGTATACTCACGAGACTCATGCCTATTACCTCAATCACATCCACTGAAATTAACGTTATACACCCTGCTGCGTCAGTTACGGTAACTGTATAGCTTGCCGGGGCCAATCCGGATACGTCTTCTGTTGTTGCTCCAGTTGACCATGCAAAAGTGTAAGGAGTAGTTCCTAAAGTCACTGTTAGATTTGCTGAGCCATCGTTAGCGCCAACACAAGTTTCATTGGTTCCAACAATGGATGTTGCAAGGGTGCATCCCACCGGTGTACAACCATCCGAAACCAATAAACTTGCCCTTGTGGTCAGAAAAGTGGCGTGCATCCTGTCCGCCTGATCTTGAGTGAACATATTTTGACAATCTTCACTGGTATAGTCCATATAGTTTGCCACCTGTTGAGTGCCGGAACACTCTGGCGTTAAGCAATTGGTATTAAATCCGGGATGAGGAGGTGTGTCGCAGCATAAATCTCCTTGTGTGTTACAATCGGTTTCAGAAACACAGCTCGCAGTGCTGTTAAATGTGTGGCGTACATTGAAGCCGTGTCCCAGTTCATGGGTAATAACCCTGTTCAAATCCGTGAAGAATTTCAGATTGCCTACAGTACCAAAAGCATTGAACATCACAACTGTCCCGTCTACTGAATTTGGCGCCCCTGGGTAGTAGGCATAGCCCTGAATACCACCACCTCCATTATTATCCTCTATTTCAGTAACCACCCATATATTGTAGTAATCAGTATTGGGCCAGTTACTCAACGCTTTAACAGCTACCTCATCGGCACCAGGCCCTCCAGCTGTGATTCCCTGGGACGCATATAGGGGAACTCCTGAACCATTGACTCTGTTGATGCCGGAGTGTGAATTATCCGATGGATCTCTCACAGCAAGGCAAAACTCTATTTGGGTATCAACCCCTGCTCCATCCCCATTTGTACCAGCTATCTTACGGAAATCCTCATTCATCGCGGTGATAGCACTCAGTATTTGGGCGTCAGAAATATTGGTGCCGGTTCCTATTGCCTCCCCTATATGAATTACATGAACGACAACAGGAACGGTGTACACTCCCGTCTTGAAATTCCCCATATTCTGAATAACCTGCTGCAGCTGTGCTTCATTGAGCTGAAATTGCAGTTTATATGCGGGATCGCTCTTCATCAACCTTTCATGAATAACTTCTGTGGCACATTGCTCCGCCAGGGAAGATTGCCATGGTTGATTTAGCTGGGTAACATAGTTTTGCGCAATGGCTGCTACCGAGCCAAAGCCCAAGAAAATTGACAAAAGCAACTGCTTTGTATACAAATTGGGTTTCACTGTTACCTGTTCCAGGTGGTATATATTTAGACTAAAATACGAAATTGAACCCGGATTGTTACAGGTAATTAGATGAAGAGGGCTTATAGGAAGACCAAGACAGCTTTGAAAAGCAGCTGCCTGAGGTAAGCGGCTAGTAGAAAGCTATCTTTTTGACCTGTAACCCCTTTTTGGTTTTTATGGTTAGCAGATAAATACCATTTAGGTCTCTATCGCCTAATCCCAGCCTAACATAGTTGCCATTGCAAGTCACACTGTAAATAAGCTGGCCAACCCTGTTTGATATGCTGATATATTCAATATTCTCCTCGCTTTTAACGTAAATAAAATCAGATGCTGGATTGGGATAAACATTTACAAGGACGCTAAATTCTGCTTTATTTATTTCTATTCCGTTGGGGTCCCAGTCAATATAAAATCCACTTCCCATTGTTACAACGCCATCTAAAGGACTCCAAACAGAAACATCCCAATAACCCACGCCTGCATTAAAAGGTATGCTAAAACTCGCAGTTAAAGAAGTCAGCGTATTTAGCAGAACACTGTTTGCATAAATAGTTGAGGTTCCCTGGGTAAACCACACAGGCGTAGTCGTTGTACCCATGCCAAAATTGGTATTCTGCCCCCCAATATCTACCGATAAAGATTGTCCCTGGATCGCGGAATCTGGAGCAACCAGAATAATTTGTGGAGGATTAGTGCCCGCGTATAAATAAAAACCATTGGGTTCAACTATCCACCCGTCAAGGTCATCATAAATATTTACATTATAAAATCCCGTTGGATGTGAATAATTAAAAGTAAAATCTGCTCCTAAAAAAATTTGTGATATCACATTCACTGAATTAGCATAAATAACTGTTGAAGAACCTTGATCAAACCAGACGGTGGTACTCGCCATATCAAAATTTGTTAACTGGCCGCTTATATCAATATTCAAATTATCACCTTGACCTGCCGAGCTGGGATTGATCACATTTATAGATTGCGCCACACAAACACATTGCGAAATCATCAGGAACAGAACTATGTAGAGTTGGAGTTTCACTTTTCAGACTTAATAATCTCAGATAACATATCTAAGTTTACTGATAACACCTTGAATCAAATATATCATTTATTTAGGAGTTTTCCAAAAGATAACGAGCGTCGCGCATTATTTGCCGTTCAAAGGGACAATTATTTTTTACCGATTTAAAATGGATATCAATGATCCAGTCTTTATTATTTTTTATTCTTGTCAGGGGTTCCTCTAGCTCCCCACCATCAGGCGCAGCAAGCATGCTATCGACTTTTGCCGGAAGAATCTTATTTAGAATTGCATGAACCTTCGAATTTTTAGTATCGCTTTGTATTCCACGGATCATTTGGTACGCCATAGAGTTTTTGCGTTGGTCGAGATAGATTATGCTCAAATTTATACGGGCATCTTCAACCCTGGGGTATAAATGGATCGCTTCTTTATACAATCTCAAAGCTTCATCCTGATTACCAAGTAACTGATGTGAAGTGGCTAAATTATTAATGCAATGAACATGGTACGGATGCAACTCATAAGATCTTTTAAAATCGGCAAAAGCCTCTGGAACATTTCCCAATCTGAAATGGGCTGACCCACTGTACCAGGATATTGGTGTGCTCATCGGGTCTAGTGTGTAAAATAAGGACTCGGCTTTGTCAACTTCCGTGATAATCTTTTTATAATCAAATTTTTCTCTTGCTATCAGTGCCTTTTTAACATGGTATTCGGAGAACATGCGCTGAAATCCGATACTAATTGCAAACAACAAAAAAACAAATGCGAGAATGATACCGTTCTTCTCAAATGTGGTTTTAGGTATCCGCGCATTGGATAGTTGATGTCGCTTTATAATAATGGGCGCAATCAGAAACGATAAAAATATTGCGTGCTCAATACGCTCTTTTGGAAAACTTAAACACGCGATAACAACATATTCGCATAATCCGAAAAATATCAAGTAGTAAAATAGTCTTGTCTGACTCTTATCACTAACTCGCAGAATCCTGATTATATACCTGAGCAATACAATAAATATTAACACAACACATCCGAATCCCAATATCCCGGTTTCGCAGAATATCCATACAAAATCATTGTGCGGCCTTTGATAAAAGATAACTCCATCTTCTGATTTCATGCCCCTAGCTCCAAACTTCAATATTTCAATTTCCCAGCTTCCTAAACCCGAGCCAAGAATCGGGCTTTCTTGTATTAGTTGAGCTGATTTTCCCCACAGCTGGATTCTGTCTTTTGCAGATCCATAATGAAGATCTGATATGGATGATATTTGTTTTTTGAAAGTGTCGACAGCACCGTACTCAGAGTAAATTGATACGGAGATGGTGAGGGCAATGAGAGGAACAATGATAACCAACAAAAGGCTCCTCCACCTTCTCTTCAATAAGGGTAAGCCAAGTTTTCCGGACTCAACAATAAAATAAAGTACAATGGTGCTGCATGTGCCTATGATAAGAGCTAGCCAAACAGCTCTCGATAAGCAAATGATAACCAGGCATAAGCTACCAAAGACACTTAAAGTACTAATTATCTTCAACCAGTTCCGGCACCTGAATGAACAATAGATAGAAAAGGGAATTGTTAAACTCAGAATTTGTGCAAGCAGATTTTTATGGGCAAAAGTTAAAGTAATATTATAGGAATCCTGATGGGTTATTACCTGTCCATTAGCCAGTATAAAAAATTGGAGCAAGCCGGCTATGGAAATGATGAATGACAAACATGTTATGGCTTTAGCGCTGTTAAATCCAAAGTCCTTTGAGTCTTGATAATATACTGTAAGCGAAAGCAATAGAATTAAGGATAATCCAATCTTAAGCCATTCAAAAAGGCCTTCGGCAAAATTTGAAGTGTACAATAAACTAATGCCCGAAACGAAGAAATACAGGATATAGAATAAGAAAATACTATTTCCAGCAATAGAAAAGAATCCTGCATCGCTTCCGGTCATCTTTCTTGAAATAAGTAACAAAAAGAAAATCAGGTAAATAGCCGTGGCCAGGAATTTGGGAATTAAGGCGGGATCGAGGAGCTGTGTTGAATAAACAAAAGGGATTACCAATAATGGAGTGCCAATAATGAAAATATCTGTCAAATACTTTCGATATAAAGGTGCCGTTTCAATCAATTTATCCAATGGAGCAAGTTTAAAAATTCAGCTGGTTGTTAAACCAATAATCTTGGTTTAACAAAATAAAGATAAAAGAAGCAGAAACTCAATTGCACTTGAGGATGCCTAAAATGCAATCATCTTCACCCGGATACCACTGGTAGTTTTTATGGATACCAGGTAAAGTCCGCCTGGGATCAATCCACTAGTTTCTATCCGAACATAGTGGCCTTGATGATATTCGCGATACATGTTTTCACCGAGCATATTGTTGATCGTAATTAGCATTATAGGCTCCACACTTTGTATATACAATCTATCGGAAGCGGGATTCGGATATACAAGGATCATATTTTCATCTGCCCTGCTCCCTGAAACTGTTACAGGCGTTGTGGTGTCAATAGGAGTTTCATATAAATCACAGTATTGAGCTACTCCAGGAATATTGTTATCCAGCCAGGCAGCGCGACCTTCTATCCATGTTTTCATGTAGCCCAGAACTTCTGAGTGACTTGTAGAAGCTGCGTAGAACCATGAGTTGGGCCATAAGTAAATGCCCATTACCGGCCATCGTTGAAAATTTCGGGATTGTGATTCCATTAAATATGTTTCCATAGAATCCAGATACGCATTAATCGTATCCGTATGCAGAATCGTTTGTCTCAGAGAATCCCAGCGACATCTTAGGGCATTGATAAACATTGTATCACCCAACATGGCATCCCACCAAAAGGGGCTTTGAAAGGGACCTGGGCCAGCACACTGATAGTATTCCCACCCGGTAGTGTCATCGCCACCACAATAATCACCATTTGCAAAAGCCAGGTTGAAATCCCAAATTGGACTGGCGGTTATTTTGCCACCACGGCTGTCCCTATCTTTAGAAAAAAAGGTGCTGAGTCGGTAAGCATCTACATTCTTGCTTAACTCATTAAGAATAAAATTGTCGACGAAAGAGCGGAGATCTATGAATTCTGAATAGTGATTGCCATAGGAGTCTAAAAAGTTAGGAGAAGCAACGGCATCTTCAAAGCTGTCTACATAGGTTTGAATGTAAGTTTTCTGCTGTGCTACTATATCAAACTGATCCGGGTAATAGAATTGAAAATAGGTTGTGTCTGCCGATCCGTAGACCGGATATTGTGAATACCAACCATCATATACTCCTTTGTCAATTCGAAAAATGTACCCGCCCGTGAGTTGATCTCCCGTAATGTCTGTTGGTTTCAGGTTGGCTATATCCACTCTGTTAACGTCGCGCTTTATTTTCTCCATCACCAGGTAAACACCTTTGTAATCATCGTTAATTACAAGTTCAACAAAGCGCGTTCTGCTTGAATAATGTCCCATGTTTCGAGCGAGTTTCATGGCCAGTGCATTGTTCAATAATGACTTATCAGAATAAGGGCCATACAATATAAAATCCTCTTCTATCGGAAAATTCAAAAAGCTGCCGTCAATCTCCTGACCAATCCCATTCCATAGCTCAAACCCGTATGATTTTTTGGCAAATCCCTGGGAGGACTCACCTCTTAATTCTATTCCACAGAAGCCACTGTATTCGTTATGCGGGTCCGTAAAATAGTTGCGCACCCCAACTCCATTGTAAATAATACCAAGGGTAGACAACACTTTGGGCTCATCAATTATTTCCTGGCCATTGGTATTTATGACAACAATCGGCAAATTGGAAGAATCTAGTGAAACAGAAATTTCGAACCAGGTGGGTGTGGGACCATAATTGTAGGAAGTGTCGGAAATACCCAATGACAAGAATGGAATCGCAGTCATATCAGAAGAGCTTATGTCCCAATTGTGAACCTGAATGGCCAACACATTGTTACCCTGATTCAATAGGGCGCTCAAGGTCGCCTTGCTGATAACATATTCCTCTGGAATTAGTCCTTGGTACAGCAGTGCCTCATGCTCACTATCACTTACCTGGTCAAAGGGCGGTGGCGTACCCGTCATATTGTATCTCGCAATTTCCACACCGTTCAAGTAGGCAACAAATCCATCATCATAATCCATGTGTAACTTTGCCTCCTGAATCACTGAAGTATCGATGATATTGAATTGTTTGCGTAAATAGAGTGAGATGGTATTCGCTATAATGGTGCTGTCGTCGCCATCACCATATCCGAATCCTGAATTACCCACATTCCAAAAGGAATCGTTAAAACCAAGTGTATTCCACATCGGACTGGGTTCAAATCCGGGAACCAAATATTTCCAAAAGTCTCCCTGATCAATAACAGTTTCCCAGTGGTTTATCGGTTGGGAAAAGGATTGAATTGAAAATAATAGTGCAATAATAAATAACAGTCGCTTCATGATCAAAAAGGAATGAACGTTATAAAGATACGCTGAATTTTTTGGTTGTACAGGCATTCAAGAAATTTTAGTGGACCGATTGGGAGGCAAAGTTCTTTGGTATTGTGGATGGATAAGAAATGGCTACGAGTGTGTTCGCCCTCATCCTGTGTCCTTCTCCCACGGGAGAAGGAAGAGTCCATTGGTTAGCAGGATTTCAAGAAACTTTCAAATTCAGAACTCACCCAGCAAAGCAAAAACATCTATATTTGGTAAATAAGCATTCGTAACTAATATGTTATCCCTTCTAAACACTATTTAAGATGAAAAAGAACATATCTATATTATTTGTAATTGTGAGTATTGTAATGATTAGCACAACGGCATTTTCGCAAGGTGCATATATCAAGGCTGAAGGTGGTTATGGCTTCAATATGGCATCTGTGAGTTATGGATCTAATTACACCTCAACTGGAACTTCGTCAACAAGTGAAGAGATTCATGGTTCATTGGGTAAAGGTGTGAACTTCGGCGCTTCATTTGGTGTTATGTTTAATGAAAACATTGGAGCTGAGTTGGGAGTGTCCTATTTATTGGGATCAGCGCTTAAGTATAAAGATAGTTACATCTGGGGAACCTACGAAGGAAGTGCTAAAGGCCGGATGTTAAGAATCTCTCCTTCATTGGTAATTACCGGTGGACTTGAAGGGGTTAAACCGTATGCCAGATTTGGCTTTGTATTGGGAGTTGGGTCAAAAATATTGACTGAAGATATTGATAGGGACATTAGTGGAGATGTGGATATTATGAAGTGGGAATATACGGGTGGAATAGCAACAGGATTTAGTGGTGCTGCTGGTGTCAACTTCTCCCTGAGTCGTAGTTTTACCCTGTTCCTGGAAGCTAACCTAATTAGTATGTCTTATGCACCCAAAAAGGGAGTAATGACAGAGAATAGTTATAATGGCGTAGATCAATTAAGTGGGTTAACAGCAAGCCAAAAGGAGGTAGAATATGTCAAGGAGTACACGATTGACTGGTCAAATCCTCCTCCTGATTCTCAGCCTCAAAAAGCGCTAAAATTTTATTTCCCCTTTAGCAGCGCCGGGTTGACTCTGGGTTTAACTATACGTTTTAATAAAAGCGGGAAAGAAGAAATTTTGGTTGACTAATTGGTCGGCAAAGTTTTTTGGTATTGTTGACGGATAAGAAATAGCTACGAGTGTGTTCGCCCTCTTCCTGTATCCTTCTCCCACGGGAGAAGGAAGATTCCATCGCTTAGCGGGATTTCAAGAAACTTTCAATTTCTATTACAACTCTGTCGGGCTCATCTAACACTTCTGCATTGGTAAAGCGCAGCACTCTTAAACCCAAGTTCTCAATATATTCCTGCCTTTCTTCATCTCGATCTTTAACTTCTTTAATCAGGTGAACATCTCCGTCAACTTCTATAACCAGTAGAGCTTCATGGCAATAGAAATCAACAAAAAACGGTCCGACAGGATGCTGTCGTCTGAATTTCTGATTGCTGATTTTTCGGTCACGTAGCATGTGCCACATCATCTTTTCAGCTTTGGTTTGAGCTTTTCTCAACCTCCGGGCATTCTTCGATGCTTTGGTATTTGCTCCGTAGTATTGTGGTATTTTGCTTTTCATTGTTCTTGAGTCTTGGACCTCATCCTAATCCTTCTCCTGGAGGAGAAGGATTAGGATAAGGTCAAAATCATAGCGCCATTTCCACCAACTTATTCACCGTATTCCAATTTCGGGTGGTCGCAGAAACTTTCAGTTTCTTTTCGAAGAAGTTATTGTTCATCTTGGCATTTCCATAGTTATCGGGCGAATAGAAGTAGATGGTAGTTCCATCTAAAATGAATTCCTCTGGGTTATAATCTACTTCAGATAGTCTTGGGATATTTTCTTCAGGTGGATCTTCAGACAGGAACGTCACGTAAATTCTCTTTGGGTCCTTGTTTTGTTTGTTGATGAAAGGATTATTCGCTAGAACGTACTCTAGTTCCTCAGGCGTTTTTATCAATACTGGAACTTCAAAACCATATTTCTCCATAATTTTATCAGCTATTGCTATTTCCAGTTCTTCCGCTGTTGTATTGTCCTTTTCAAAGATCACGTTGCCACTTTGAATATAGGTTTGGATATTCTCAAAGTTGAGCTCCTCTAAGTGCGCGATCAGTTCGGCCATTATAATTTTCTTCTGGCCGCTCACGTTAATTCCTCGCAGCATGGCGATATAGATATTCATATTAAATTGTTAACTTCATTCGTCTAAATTATGTTTATCGTATTGCCGTATTTCATAAATTTGTTTATCTTGTTTAACACATTAAAAGTCATGAAAAAAATATTACCCGCGATTTTTATTTTCCTCTTGTTGGTTGTTGTAAACATTCAGGAGTCACAAGCTCAGACCAGACAGTTGGCATATGCATCGTCTAATGGCTGGGTAGGCAAGGTAAACAGATACATTGCTGAGGGCCACGATGTAAATGCAATAGCTTATGGAAGATGGACTCCGTTGACAATAGCCTGTGAATACAATCGCATTGAAATTGTAAAAATATTATTAAAAGCAGGGGCTGATGTGAATAAACGCAATGGATATGACCATTTACCAATGTACTATGTGCAAAACAAAAGAAGACGTTATGTAATCCAACAACTTCTCGAAGAGGCGGTAAAAAAGACCAAGCCTGAAGTTGCCACATCTGCATCACAACCTGACCTTTCATTTTTCTCCATCAGGGAGTTAAAGGACATGTATAAGGATGCGATAAAAGACAAAGACAAGGAAAATATTGACTTGATTCAAAAAGAGTTATCTGGCAGAAGTACAATTTCGAACAATACTGCTGCTTCACCTGCGACAAGTGGCCAATTAAGAGGTTCAGGAGATCCCCTTAAGGGATTGAATATTTCCAGGGTAACTGACATGAAGATCGGAAAATACTATGCGCTTCTGATTGGTATAGATAATTATCAAGGCGTGTGGAACAAACTTAACAATGCAGTGAATGACGCCAAAGCAATTGAAGCTGTATTGAAATCAAAATATAAGTTCGATAATTTTAACGTCTTGTACAATGAAGAGGCTTCCAGATCGACTATTATCCAGGAAATGGAGTGGTTAGTTGATGTTGTTAAGGAAGAGGACAATGTATTTATTTATTATTCGGGCCACGGGGATTTCAAGGAAAACCTCAATAAAGGGTATTGGGTGCCCTGTGATGCCACTACAAACTCTACAGCACAGTACATTTCCAATAATGATATCCAAACCTATTTGGGAGGCATTCGCTCAAAACACACGTTGCTGGTATCCGATGCTTGTTTCAGTGGCGATCTCTTCAGGGGCCAGACTATTTCTGTGCCCTTTGAAGATTCAGAGAAATACTACAAGAAAATACACGCCCTGGCCTCCAGAAAGGCGATTACTTCAGGCGGATTAGAACCTGTGATGGATGGAGGGCGAGACGGACATTCGGTATTTGCGTACTATTTTCTCAAATACCTGCGCAACAATCAAAACAAGTACTATGATGCTACGGAACTTTACAATGACATCAAAATTCCCGTAACCAATAATTCCGACCAATCTCCTAGATTTCAACCCATAAAAAACACAGGCGATGAAGGGGGTCAATTTGTTTTTATTGCTAAGGACACTCCATCTACTAAAAGATCAACCAATAATGATGTAGAGATAGCGCGATTGAAGGCTGAAGCCAAAGCGATAGAGGAGGCACGCCTAAAGGTAGTTGCCCAAGCTAAAGCGATAGAAGGAGCGCGTCTAAAAGTAGCTGCCCAGGCCAAGGCTGAAGAAGAAACCCGTCAAAAGGCAGCGGCTCAAGCGAAAGCGGAAGAAGAAGCCCGTCAAAAGGCAGCTGCTCAGTCGAAAGCAGAGGAAGAGGATCGACAAAGAGCATTGGCAGAGGTAAAAGCGAAAGAAGAAGCCCGTCAAAAAGCAGCTGCTCAAGCAAAGGCAGAAGAAGCAGCTCGTCTTGAGACTACAGCTCAGTCAAAGGCCCAACCATCTGAAGTGGACGAATTAAAATCTGAGGTAGAGCGCTTAAAGAAGGATGCTAAAGAATCGAACTCACTCGACCTGAATTCTGCAACAAAAAAAGATCTTAAGGAACTTGAAGGTATAGATGGCGTGTTCTCAGAACGGATAACGAAATACCGAGACTTGTTGGGAGGTTTTATAAAAAAAGAACAATTACTTGAAGTTAGTGGAATTGATGGCTCGCTATTAAAACGAATCAATTCGAAAATAAGAGTTGATGAAAGAAAAGTTGTGAAAATCAATATCAATACCTGTTCGAAATTTCAGCTCTTGAAACATCCATACATATCATCTACTGTTGCAGATGCCATAATTGGTTATCGCAATCAACACGGAAAATTTGCAAGTGTTGCCCAGATTAAAAATGTCCCTCTGGTGAATGACGAATTGTTCATAAAAATCAAACCATATTTATCTGAAAAGGACGAAAAAATATTTGTAGAAACAAAGTCCAACAAGAAAGCAGCTGAGAGCGCCTCGCCGCTTATTCTCGAACTGAATTCTACAAACAAAAGCGAGCTTAAGAAACTTGAGGGCATAAACGCAGGCCTCTCTGAAAGGATAATAAAGTTCAGAGATATGCTGGGAGGATTCATCAATAAAGAGCAGCTGGCTGAAGTAGATGGATTTAGTAACTCTTTGGTCGGGAAAGTTGCTGCTAACCTGGAGATAGATTTATTAAAAATCAGAAAAATTAACCTGAACTCATGCTCGAGCTTTCAACTGGCTAAACATCCATACCTGACTTTGGATCATGCAAATGCGATAATCGAACATCGCGAGAAAAAAGGGCATTACGATTTTTCGCGTACTCCTGAACATATTTTGAAAAGTGCCGGAACTCTCTTAGAAGCTGGAGTCGATTTTCCAGCTCTTCAATAGACCCTTTTTCTTCTTCACTCAACTCCAGACTCGGAATGAGTGCGCGTGATTTGATAAGCATGAGTACTGAAGCCACAACCAAAAAGGAGGCTATCTCTTCCTTGGGTAAATGAATAAATGTTTTTACATGAACCAAAAAATCTTCGTACACACGCGCAAGGGAAATTTCGCCGATAGAGAGTTTTTTTTCCTCAATTAAATTCAGAAGCGTATCTAACGGCCCTTCAAACTTTTCAGTTTTTACACGGTATGCCATTCCAAAATTTTAGCAGGTTCTCTAGTATTTTCAACACTT
>JACZWC010000081.1 GCA_022572355.1 Bacteroidota bacterium
AAGTTTATTAACAGAGTTTTTAACGAAGCCGGGCACCCGTGGCCACATCAATGACGACGACGATGACCATGACGATGACGGTGACCATGACGATGACCATGACGATGACATGACGATGACCATGACGATGACCATGACGATGACCATGACGATGACAGTGGCAATGACTATTACAATGACAGGCAGTGAAAAGATGTCAGATAAGCATGATTATGGCCATAGTCATGGTGAGGACAGCTCTACAAGAATCCAGGCATTTTAATTTTCACGCCCTCTTTCGGAAGAGCAACAGCAATGCGTAGGTGAGCAATCCCGTTGCAATTGCCATGGCAAACGCGAGAACAAAACTGCCGAAGAAATAGGCCAGTAAGTTCTGCACCATTTCAGGAAATTTTTCCTGTAGCCAATTGGGAATCAAGTGATTTTCAAGCCAGACATTTGTGGCGCTCATTTGCCCGCCCTCTATTGAAGTTCCTAGAATTGAATTTCCAACAAGGTAACTCGCATATAAAACGAATGGGATCAATGGCGGTAAGCTAATTTGTGCAGTCACAAGAACGATGGCTTTGTTAAGTTTAAAGAAAATGGCAAGGATAATTGCGAGGGCCATTTGGTATCCCCAGATGGGAATGATTCCCATGAATACGCCAAAGCCGGCAGAAAATGCTTTGACTCTATTGGATTCATCGGTATTGATAATGTGCTTGTCAACAAATTCCCGGAAACTCATCTTGCGCAGTTTCGCAAATAACATCCTTGGCCTTCCGTAGAGCAATGCCAGCGTTACGAGCCAGGTATTGAGCGCTGTAAACCTTAAATTATCTATGGCAGGCCTAAAATGTGAAACCCGTTCATCTCCTTCGAAATAGACTACCCTAACCGGAACCGACGTGACATTTACCCCATGCCAGGCCGCCTTTACAATTACCTCTATTTCAAATTCATAGCGGCTTGCTACATATCTATAATCCTTTATTATTTGAAGAGGATACAAGCGAAATCCCGATTGAGTGTCCGGAAGATCGATACCTGTTTCAACTTTGTACCAGAAATTGGAGAACTTGTGTCCGAAGCTACTTTTACCTGGAATACCTTCCTGATTCATATTTCTCGCACCGACGATGATTGAATCCGGCTCCTCTTCAATTTTATCTAAAAAAGCCGGCAAATCTTCGGCAAAATGCTGGCCATCTGAGTCAATCGTAATAGCATATTGAAACCCTTTGTTCAATGCATGCTCAAAGCCTTTTCTCAGAGCAATTCCCTTGCCTCGATTTACACCCAAATCCAATACATCCAGGCCATCAATAGATCCCAGGATTTCTGCTGTCGAATCTGTAGAACCATCATTAACAACAATAACATCATCCGTATAAGAGAAGACGCTCTCTATCAAAGCCCTGATGGTCCCCTCATTGTTATAGGTAGGAATGAGTACACAGCAATTGTTTTTAACAAATCGCTCTTTATAATTAATTGGAATCCCAGACATAATTAAGGGCTATATTGGCCTACCATCTTTATCTTTGCCAGTGCAAAAATAGTCAGAATTCTCATCACAAAATGATGCAGTTAAGAGTCATATTAATCCTTTTTCTAACTGTCTTCTTCTGTTTTAATTCAGTTGTTGCTCAACGAGCTCCCACCAAAAAAGAGAGGAAAGAACTGAAAAAACAAAAAAAGCGGGATAAACTGACGAACATCGAATTCATTGAAAACAAATTCTCGTTCGCTCTAAAATACAAGGCCCAAACGGCACTGTGGAGGATAAAGGACAAGGTCGGAGATGCACAAACGGTAAATTATATTCCCAACGTGTTGGGTACTGCGGGTGGACAAATCAGTATCAAAGGGATAGCTATTTCGTATTTGCACAAACTTCCCGTTAGTAAAACCCGACAAGTAAAATTTGGAAATACAGAATACCAGGTTCTTTATTTGGGCCTTCAATCTCGAATGATAGGCGTCAACTTTTATTATACACACCGTAAAGGATTTTATCTCGATAAGCCGGATCGATATGATTCCACCTGGGTAAGCGGTGACAATTTCCCACACCGCCCCGATCTCAAGGTATCATCCCTGGGTTTTAAAACACACTTGGTATTTAACAAGCGTTTTTCAATAAAAGCAGCCTTTTCTCAAACAGAAAGACAAAAAACCAGTGCAGGATCCTTCATGATCACGTTTGGAGACCACTTCATGGCTATTGAGTCAGACAGTTCACTGATTCCTGCATCGGAACAGACTGGATTCGGCGCGTTTAGCAATTTCAGCCAGGGAAACTTTAATACTTTCTACGGCGCTGCGGGAATTGGCTTTTCCCTTGTAAAAGGAAATTTCAACTTTACGCCTATTCTATTACTCGGAGCCGGGATACAAGCGCAGTTCTACTCCTATGATATTGAAAATAAGACCGGCTTGAAGATTCCACTTTATTTTCAGTATCGCAATTCAATAGGCATCAATGGGGAGGATGTTTTCGCCCGACTTATTTATTCTGTGGAATACAATAGTGTTCCTTTTAAAATTGCAAGAATGGAGATGTATTATATGTCCTTGGAAATGTGCCTCGGATTTCGCCTTTAATCTGTCTCTACAAAATACCCTTTGAACTTAAAGAATACTTTTCCATCATAGGATATAACATTTTGCGTTTTTATTTGACCATCTTCCTCTGAATATTTAAGATCAAATTGCAGATTTTTATTCTCGTTAGGATTGATTATCGCCAGAAATTTGATGTTGTTGGCCCTAGTCAATCGCAACTTCTTATTTAACTCATTGGCGAGTATTTCCTTTGTCATTTGAATCTGGCAAACTCCTGGGACAACTGGTATATTGGGGAAATGGCCAGAAAAAATTTCGTGATCACCATTCAATTCTACTTCTGCACTCACAGTCGAGTCATCAGTGTTAGAATTTAGGATCGTATAAAAGCTGTTTAATAACATGTGGTAAACTTATAAAAAATGCACTAATTGATCCTGAACTTTTCTTCGTCAATTGTTACGTTCGACAACCTGTTGATGAAAGATATTTTTGTAAAATCACCCGACAACTCAGTTATCACGATCATGGATACGTGGTAATCAGATTTACCAAAGTATATCTCTATTGTCTTAACATACTTCTGCATTTTCCTGGTAGCAGGTGTCATTTTCACGATAAAGTGTTTGTCAGTTTGAAAAAATGCAGAATTAAAATCACTGCGATTCAGCACTTTGCCCTGAATGGTATTGAGCATCATCTCATTGATCCGATTAAATATTATACGTGATTTAATATCGAATTTATTCTCCTTGTCACCGTCTTTAATAAGTATTTTTCCCTCATTCATCACGATAACATATTGATAGGGATGGGTATATTCCCATCGTATTTTGTTTTCCTTTTTGAAGAAGAATCTGCCTTTGGTAACCAAGTCTTCTGTTAAGAAATCCATGTGTTTGATCTGCACGAATTCACTTTGAATTGTCATGGTAGTTTTGGCCATATCTGACAACCTAGCGGCAAATCCTGCGGTGTCCTTCATGGCCACCCATCCCTGCCCCAGGCACTGAATGCTCCACGTACAAAACAGGATTATTATGCAGGTATATATTCTCATTTTACGCATACGCTTTTATTCCCAACAATTTATCGAAACCGACAATCTTATAACCATGCTCCAAAGCGAAATCAATAAGTTCTCCGATGATATGCAATATGCGTGGGTTGTTGTCGTGAAACAGCAGTATCGCACCCGGGGCTAATGACCGTTTGACATTCTTTAGAATCTTATTATCATCTTTGATACTGGTGTCCATTGAACGAATACTCCATCCTATTACCGTATAGTATAAACCTTTCACTGCCCTTGCCAAATGCGGTGTTGTTACGCCGTAAGGAGGCCGGAAACACAATGGCTTTTTCCCGATAGCTTTTGCGATCGCCTGTTCGGCACGGGTCAAATCTTGCATCAACCATGCAGCCGGAAAAAAATCGAACATAATACCATGTGAAAAACTGTGATTGCCAATAATATGTCCTTCGTTATCCATGCGTCGCAATAAATCTTCATTCCCTTCAATATTTTTACCGATGCAAAAGAATCCGGCTTTAATGCCCCTCTCTTTTAATAAGTCTAACAATTGGGGAGTTATCTCAGAGTTGGGTCCATCATCGAAGGTAATTGCAATTTCTCTCTCAGTCGCAACGCCTGCACACAATGCTTTGAGATGATAGCCCGCTCCAATCCAGAAGGTGCCATACACTACAATCACAATAAATACCACCAGTGCAATAAAAAAGAAAATCAAGCTAAACTCCCTGTATAAAGAAAGTCCAAGGAGCACTGCTAATAATGGTAAAAACAAGAGTGTAACCGCCCTGTGGTTTAACATGACTCCAGCAAAAACAACCCGTGATATGAAGACTTGAAGTGGTTGTAAACCAGCACTGTGTTTATCTGCCCTGCCGGGGCATTTCCAACTCTTACAGATTCGGGAACTGTTTGGGTTTTCAAAATCTTACACGCCAGCCAGAGTCCAAAAGCGCTCGCTACATCATACTCTCCACAAAGATGTTTGTAACAAGTATGTGTGCTGCTCTTAAGTGCCCCTTTCATTAAATGATGGTATACCAGGTCGCCTTCTTCATCGCCATTCAAACCATTCACCACCAAATCGACCGAATCCGGATTGTGACCGTTAGCTTCCAGAAAACTTTGAATTCTCCTCTCCACTTCCTCGAAGCCATCAGGTTTATAAAAATGATTCACCGCTTTGATCTTCGCATAGCTATTGCTTCCACCGTCCTTTGAAATTGCAAAAAAGGATGCTCCTTCTCCAGAAATACTTCCACTCGATCCTGCAGTATAAAGATCTGTGTTCTTAATATCCCGATCCTTCCAATACCCCAAACGGCTGGTGATGATGTAATGCTTATCGGTGCACTCATCAAATCCGCCAATGAGTGCATCATTGGCTTCACCCTCATTGATCAGCATCATGGCATCCTGGAAAGCCGCTTCAAAGCAGCTTCCGCGGTTCACATAGGTGGAGTTATAGCTCTTACAGCCCAGCATAATAGCAATTTGCCCACTAATGGTATTGTGAGTAGATTGCATAAAGGCAGTAGGCGTTAAATATTGTTCATCGTTCTCGACCATCGCATACAGAAACTTTTCAGTGTCACCGGTACATCCAAATCCTGTGCCAGTTATGATCGCCCCAGGATTTGTAATTCCGGCATCATCCAGACAAATAGAAGACGCTGCAATTCCCATTTTTATCATGCGGCTCATTCTCCTCAGCTTAATTGGGCTGATATGATCTTTGTACACAGGATGAATTACCTGCAGGTTATTTTGGTCATACTCGACAATCTTATCCAGGAATTGGCTGTTATCAGCTGTATTTTGCGGAGATATATTTCCCAGTCCCTTTATATACACATCCATCATCTATACTTTGGAAAATAAAAGTGCGGTATTATTGCCACCAAATCCAAATGAGTTGGACAACACATTAATGACCTCTGCATTCTCTTTAATAACCTTCAGTGGCGAAAAATTTAACTCGTTCATCTGATCAGTGAAGTTCAAATTGGGAAATAAGATATTTTCGGAAATAGAGAGATTAGAAAAGACAGCTTCAATACCTCCTGCTGCTCCCAATGTATGCCCCGTAAAACCCTTTGTTGAACTTACATCCGGTACCTTATCACCAAATACATTCTGAATCGCATTTCCTTCTGAGAGGTCATTCATTTGTGTAGCTGTACCGTGCAAGTTCACATAATCAATATCCTCCACTTTCAACCCGGCGTGTTCGATTGCCTTTTTCATCGCGCTTGCGGCTCCGTATCCTTCAGGCGATGAGGCTGTTTGATGATATGCGTCGCAAGTATTGGCATATCCTTTTAACTCGCTATACACTCTGGCGCCTCTCTCATTAGCCGCTTCTTCTGCTTCCAGTACAATGAAGCCTGCACCCTCTCCAAGATTTAAGCCCATTCTGTTCTCGTCAAATGGCCTGCATTGCTCTTTGGCCAGAATCATCAGCGTATTAAACCCATTTAATGTAAAACGTGTAAGACTATCAGTTCCTCCAGCCACGACCCTTTTTACAATTCCATTTTTGATCAAACGAGCACCCAGCATGATTGCATTTGCCGATGACGAGCAGGCCGTGTTAATTGTGGTAACATAGTCTTTGATGTTTAGGTAGTCAGCGATTCTCTCGGTACTGTCACCACAATTATGGGTACCCAGATACTCCAGGAAATCGCCTTCCTTTTCTTTGTTTATATAATCCAGGCAATATTGTTCAGTATGCCCCATTCCGCCTACTGTGTTTGCAGAAATGAAGCCCGTCCCCTCCGTGTCCCCGATTAACCCTGCATCTTCCACTGCCTCACGCGCAGCAAGCATTCCGAGTACGGTTGGCCGGGTAAGCGCTTTCAGGCTGCTGACCCCGGCAGTTTCTTTTAATTCTTCATCCGTTTGTTTGATCTCACCAACGGGCAGGTCGCCCCTATGCCTGGTGATGAGCAAATCTATTTGCCCCACGCCGGATTTCAATTCCCGGATTGATTTCAAGGTATCCTGGACATTTTTGCCGATACTTGAAATAACGCCAAGTCCGGTAACTAAGACCTTTGTAGACATTTATGCAGCCTGGTGTTCGGTGATGTATTCGGCCATGGACTTGATCGAAAAGAAGATCGTTTTCCCATCTTGTGGATTTTCGATTTTTATTTCGTAGTTCTTTTCCAACAAAACGATTAGCTCCAGGGCATCAATGGAATCGAGTCCCAGTCCGCCCTCGCCAAAGAGAGGCGACTCCGCATCGATATCCCCTGGTGAAATATCCTCGAGATTCAACACTTCGATAATTTCTGCCTTTAATTTATTGATAAGTTCTTCCATGAGAATTAGCTCCAATTTTGATAAATAGATTTTATTTTTTCAGATTCAAAATTAGTTTTTTTATCGTTATCGCGGGTAATAAAAAACAGCGCCGCGTCGTAGTCATCCAAATAATAATCAACCCAACCGATAAGGCAGCTACCAACTTTCCCGTCTTTAAACAGACTCATTGTGTGATCAAATAGCTGGTCTGCCTCAAAAGTCTCGCTGATAAGGAGGGCATTCTCTCCAGTAAATTTATGTTTGATGCATATCTCACCAATTACAATATTGGGAAGTGTGTAAACAAATACGGATGGGCTTGGAAAATAATTCGTTTTATCCTTTATCGACTCCTGGTAGCGCACATCAGTATCAAGAGAAGAATTGGCATTGGCCAATACCACGCCAACTTCAGAACCTTTCACGTTAATGTGGATGCTTCTGAGTAATATTTCTGAAGCTGCAAACCCCAGCTTACTCAGGTTATCCATTTTAAAGAATTTTGAGTATTGGAACTGCTGGTCCCGATATAAGGCCTTGATAAACTCGCTAAAGTTTGAATCTTTCTGGGTAAACACGGGCTCTCCGTTCAGCTCCACCCTGTTGTCTTTTATCCTGCAATGCCCTGATATGTAAAGTCTATTATTCATTTCACAGAAAAGACCAATGCTGCGTTACAGCCCCCGAAACCAGAGGCCGTTTTCATGGCGTGATCGATGTTCGCCTCCTCATTTTTAGCAATCACATTTATTTTCCCACCTACCCCATATTCATCATAACCGGCAGTTCTCACAAGTAAATTTTGAGTCATGGTTTTGACCGTGAGGATAGATTCGATTGTTCCTGCGGCTCCCAGCGTGTGACCATAATAACCTTTGAGGCTATTTACCGGAACAGATGACAATCCGGAAGCACTGAATGCCAAAGACTCCATTTCATCGTTGAAAATAGTTGCAGTGCCGTGAGCGGATATAAAATCTATGTCTCCGGCAGAAATACTGGCATTCTTCAAGGACTTTTCTATTGCCAATGCCAGGCCATCACCTGTTCTGGAAGGCCCGGAAATATGATTGGCATCATTGGAACTCGCACCTCCGGATACCACTATCTTTTTCCCATCAATTGTTGCTTCAGAATTGTTCGTGAGAACCATGGTTCCACATCCCTCACCTAAGTTTAAGCCGTTCCGTTTCTTATCATAAGGTTTACAGGGTTCTTCGTCCAATGCCATGAAAGTTTGAAATCCCGACACCACGAATTTGGATAGGATATCTGCTCCTGCTACTATTATACTGTCGTAGCGGCCTGATTTAATATAATCCGAAGCCATGATAATAGCCAAAACACCGGATATACAGGCATTGGACAAGACCATCGGTATGTTAGGATTTCCAAAAAACTCGTGAACTTGCCTTGCGGATTCCCATAACTGTACTCGATTCTCATCAAACTGGTTTTTCTTGTCAGACTCTAAGAGATCAATGTTGCCTTTGGTCGTTGATATCAGGAGGCCGGTTCGCTCCGATTTAACATCGACACTTGAATCCTTCAATGCATCAGAAATAGAAAGTATGAGCAGCTTTTCAAAACGCGTGTAGTTTTTCGGATTCCCGATAAGTTGGAATTGTTTCTCCAGTTTCTCCGTATTGATAACCGCGCCGTAGAAAGGTGTGTTGGATAGTGAGTCGTCAATTTGTAACTGAACACCGCTAATGCCGTTTTTTATACCATCAAAGTTTTCTTTAGTAGAAAAGCCCAATGGTGAGACTATGTTGTGAGAGGCAATAAATACAGAAGACATGATTTATATAATTATAGCAGACCCTGTTTCTGTTTCCAGTTCTCGTAAAATTCAGGTGTAGTAATGCTAAACTCCCCCTTGGTAGTTATAAAAACCTGGGTGGAAGATCCGGTAGCTACTTTTTCATTGTCCGACTCTCGATAGATGTTGTACTCAAAGATAATCTTGGCAGCTTTTGTATTGATGAACTTCGTTTCAACAATTGCAGTTTCGCCATACTTCAAGGGACTTAAATAATCACAATCTATCTTTACCAAAGGCGTAATAAAATCGTTGTTGTACATGTACAGGTACTCAAGGCCATATTTTTCACCAAATGCTTCCCTGCCATCCTCAAAATAACGAAAATAGTTTCCGTGCCACACCACGCCGATAGCATCCGTTTCGCTGTACCTCACTTTAACTTTCACAATTGCAACCAAGGGATCTTCATTCATACCAATGTTCTTTTATAGTTGCTTATTACAATTGCTCCTGCACACGCCACAATTGAAAATATGATAAGACGGATTATTTCCGGAATTACAGAAACCAGGGTACCGCCTCTGAGAAAGAGATCATAAAATGCATTCAATCCCCAATTGAGTGGTGACAAAGCACTTATTTGCTGCATGGTCTCAGGCATAACATACACAGGAATCCATATTCCGCCTATGGAGGCCAATATTATTACTGAAATGGCTCCAAAGGAAGTAGCTTGCTGATAGGTTTCAAATACGGATCCGATCAGCAAACCGAAGGATGTAGCTGCGAGAGCCGCGAACAATCCAACCAGGAACAAAGCTAAAATATCGTTGCCCAGTGAGAGTACTGGCAACCCCAGCAATGGCAAGATGTATATCCCCACTGTAAACATCAGCACCATCTGCATGAGGCAAACACCGATAAACAACAACAACTTACCCCCAAAAATGACGCTGGGGCCAATGGGCATAATCAACAGGCGCTGATCAGTTCCCTGTACGCGTTCGTTTAGCATATTTCCGGCAAGGGGAATTACGATGAAAAACATGGCAAAGAGCGTCCATGCGGGTACATTGTGCTGTACAGAATTGGCATAAACCATGTCTTTTATATCTGATTTAGAGGCGTATACCTCTTCTATCACAATCAGCTGCTCATCATCAAACGCGGTCTTATTTTGCCTATCCGAACCCTGTGAGAGTTCTTCTGCAAAAGTTTCCATAATAGTTTGTGACTCAACCTGGGCTGTGAAGTGGTACAATAGCCCCAAGAGTGCATCTTTAAATGATTTTTTCACAGCGGGATCTATTATTAGCTGGATCCTGACCGGCCCGGTCGCTTTCTCATCCGACTCAGGAATGAGTCCCAACTCAGCAAGTGTTTGATCAACCCTGATCTCCACACCTGTTTTCAACGCCGCGCTTGATCCTTCACCTATGGAAATCGCTATCTTATACTCGCCATTCGCAACAGCCTCTTCGGCGGATTTGAAATCCTCAATAGATTGAACGGAAAATATTTTTGAATCTCTGAGGCCACGTTCTATTGTCTGCGCAAGCACGCCATTGTCATTATCTACGAAGAGTACAGGAATATTAGATTCCTGGTAATCCCTGAACGGGCCATCTTGCACGACGGCCATGATAACGATGAGTAAGGCCGGCATAATGAACAGGATAGCCAATCCAGATCGATCGCGTGTGAGTATTAGTAACTCCTTATAAAAAGAGGCCCAAAGCTGCATAATCTATCAGATGATTCATGAGTACAAATATAGCTCAATTCATATAGTCTTGCCACTGTACCAGTACATACTTTTCTCTGAGGTGTTCTTCCACGCTAAGGAATCCGAATTCATAGCAAAACAAATAGACATCTCCCTTATTGTTTTTCCAATAATGGGTGAAATACTTTGGATCAAACCCTTCGGCGATTAGAATTTCTTTTCTCACCGTGGCTTTTCCGGCTTTGTTGTATTCCTTTAGAATTCTCCTGTTTAGTCTGAGCTGTTTATCAATCTTTTTAAATAGGTTGGATTCATCTTCCTTGTTCTTGACATAATGATAGGACGATTTACAATAATGGGTGCAGAACTTTTTATCTGTTCTACCGATTACCTCTTCACCACAGGAGGGACATTTTCTCATAGCGGTTGATTAAACGTATATTATTCGTATAAATGTACGGGTATTTTTGTTGATTACAACATCCGCTATCTACTTTTACAAAATTAATGATAAAGCAATACTCAAAAAACATAACGCTCAAGCATCTTTTTATTGATGGCAGGAAACAGATAGGGCTTCAATTCTACGCTGACGGGGTAATACAAGCCCTTCTAAAGGAGTTGCCATATCCAAAATGGAGTGATAAGTATGGTATGGCCTATATAGCAAACAAGAAGGAAAACTTGGATGCGATCTTTAAAAAATTTCGGGGGATAGCCTGGATCAACTGCAATCACTTTTTTCCCAACCGACCGGTATCACAGAATAATAAACCGATTGGGGTGGATTGGTTCAGAAAAAGGACTCTCAGGCCAGGTTATCGGCCTTGTCCGGAAGAGTATTTGACCAAGCTCGAGTTAAAGAAATATGCGTTGAGCACCGCTAAAACCTATATTTCCTGTTTTGAGCCTTTCTTAAACTTCTATAAAGATGTTGAACTCACCAAACTGGACGAAAATGATATCAGAAATTACTTAAAACACCTGGTACAGGCAGGCAAATCGAATTCTTATTTGAACCAGGCTGTGAACAGCATCAAGTTCTATTATGAAGTGGTATTGGAAATGCCAAATCGTTTCTACGCTATAGAACGTCCGCGAAAGGAGCACAAGTTGCCGAAGGTGTTGAGTTCAGAAGAGGTGCGGAAGATGATAGGCTCCACAAGCAACATTAAGCACAGATGCATCGTAAGTTTATTGTATTCTGCCGGATTGAGAAGAAGTGAGTTGTTGCATCTGAAAGTGAGCGACATTGATAGTGACCGAATGCTTGTCAGAGTAGATGATTCCAAGGGCAAGCGAGACCGTTTTACGCTGTTAAGTGAATATACGCTGAAGGAGTTAAGAAATTACTGGTTAGCGTATCGGCCTAAAGTATATTTATTTGAAGGCGCAACAGGAGGCAGGTACAGCGCTGAAAGCGTATTAAAAATTGTGAGGAGAAGTGCCACAAAGAGTAATATAAAAAAAACGGTTACACCCCATATGCTACGCCATAGTTTTGCCACGCATTTACTGGAAAGCGGTACAGACCTCAGATACATTCAGACCTTATTGGGACATAGTAGTAGCAAAACCACTGAGATATACACCCACGTTGCAGTACAGCAATACCGCAACATCGTCAATCCACTGGATTGTGTAATTTAGTAGGTAGGTGCATTGGGCAAATAAACGTAACTAGGTAACTTTACCCCTCCGTTATAAGAAATGCGATTTTTTGGTCTTGGATTATATTCTCACCTTTTTAGGAATCTTAATTATTAACTGACAAATCAAAAATTATGAAAAGGTATGCATTCATTGAAATAGCGTTAATCTGTATG